>JBEPTZ010000001.1:0-110396 GCA_041691815.1 Rhodospirillales bacterium
TACAGCGTTGACGCGCGGGCCGCCGGACGGATGGTGCTGGTGCGCTCGCACGCCGGAACTGGCGCGCATGCTCGGCGACGACCTCATCGCCCAGCAACACCACGATGCGTTCGGCGTGCGAGCGCACCGACGGCCGATTGCGGCCGCTACGACAGCATAAGGACGGTTGCGTGATGGAACGGCATGAGATTCTGGAAGCGATGAGCGAACTGAAGCTGTTCGGCATGCGTGCCAGCTTCGACGAGATTGCCGGCAAGGGGCTAACCCGGCGCGATGAACTCTATCCGCTCATTGCCAGCCTGATCCGCGCCGAACGGACCCACCGACAGGCCCGCTCGATCAGCTATCGCATCTCGTCGGCGCGCCTTCGCGTCGACGGCGGCGCCAAGTTCCCGGTGCTCAAGGACCTGGATAAATTCGCCTTCGCCGACACAACCGTCGATGCCGGGCTGGTTCGTGAACTCGCCACCGGCACGTTCCTGGATGCCAAGCGCAACGCCATCTTCATCGGCGGCACCGGCACCGGAAAAGCCCATCTCGCCATCGCCGTCGCCGCTGCGGTCATTCGCAGCCGCGCCAGGGGACGCTTCTTCAATCTGGTCGATCTGGTTAATCAGTTGGAACAGGAGAAGGCCGCCGGCCGCAGCGGGCGCCTGGCCGAGAAACTGCTGCGCCACGATCTCATCGTCATCGATGAACTCGGTTATCTGCCGTTCAGCCAGTCCGGCGGCCAGTTGCTGTTCCACCTGATCAGTAAGCTCTACGAGAACACCTCACTGCTGATCACCACCAACCTCGCCTTTGCCGACTGGCCGCAGGTGTTCGGCGACGCCAAGATGACCACCGCAATGCTCGACCGCCTCACCCATCACTGCGACATCATCGAGACCGGCAACGCCAGTTGGCGCTTCAAGAACCGAAGCTGATCACCGCCGCCGAGCGACCGCATCACGCCGACCGCCGTGGATAAGTGGCCCGCCCGCGTCTGACTCGCGACGGTCACTCCGGCGGGCCACTTACCCACCGCTCGCAACCGCCTCAAGCCCACCCAGCGCCCTCAAACATAGTCCATCAGGGGGGTCACTTTCGGACGCGAAAAGGGGGTCACGATTGGAAGCGATTTGACAGCGTCGGTCTCTGCACTCTCGGTCCCTGTCGTCTCTGCGGTCTCGGCAAACGGTGTTGGCCTGGTCGGCAGAGATGCATCGCCAGCAGGATCGCTTGTCGCCGAGTTCCCGATATCACTCGATGGCTCCGTTGATGAAATATTGTCAGGGGTGACTGCTGGTTCCTGCGTCGCAACTCGGCGCGCCCGCGCCGCGGTCAGCGCGGCTTCCAGTGCCTCGTGCAATCGCTCTGTCTCGCGCCCGGCGCGCGTCCACCAATCGGTGGACCAGACCCGAACGATGTACCAGCCTAGAGCGTGTGTTCAATTGAGTCGGATGACGACGGCGGCGAGGTGCAGGGCCGCGAGGAAGTTTCGGTCGAGCTTGTCGTAACGGGTGGCGATGGCGCGGTAGTGTTTGAGTTTGTTAAAGAAACGTTCGATGAGATTGCGCTCTGCGTAGAGGGCGAAGTCACAAACTCGTTTGATTGTGCGGTCGATCTTGGGGGGAATGACCGGGGTGATCTGGCGGTCGGTTAACGTGCCGATCAGGCTGTCGGCGTCGTAGGCCTTATCGGCGAGCAAGGCCTTGAGGTCGACGTCCTCGATCAGCGGCTCGGCCTGGCCGAGGTCGGAGGCTTGGCCTGGTGTTAGGAGAAGCGCCACCGGATTGCCGAGCGCGTCGACCAGAGCGTGGATCTTGGTGGTCAATCCACCTCGGGATCGGCCGATGGCTTGCTCTCCGTTTTTTTTCGCGCCCCTGCGCTGTGCTGATGGGCGCGCACAATGGTGGCGTCGATCATCATGTATTCGCCGTCGTGGTCGCGCGCTAACAGCTTGAAGATGCGCCCAAAGACACCACTCTTGGCCCATCGCCCATGCCGCTGATGAACGATCTTCCAGTCGCCGAAGCGCGCCGGCAGATCGCGCCAGGGCACGCCGGCCCGGTAGCGATACAGCACCGCATCCACAAACAACCGGTTATCTGCCGCCGTCCCCCCTACATGACCTTCCCGGCCCGGTAGAAAATCCTTGATCCGATCCCATTGGTCATCGCGTAGTGCATAGCGTCGCATCGGTCGGCCTCCCAAGCCAACCGCCTATGAATCACTCATTCGCCGATCCGTGAATCCCTTAACTGAACACACGCTCTAGCCCCTCTAGTACCATCTGTCGTAGCCGATCCCGGTCACGGGCAGAGGAACTGCGGTGATAGGTGGCACCGTCGCACTCCACGCCTGCGAGGAGGCTGCCTGGTAAATCCGGATCGACCACGTCAAGGTCGATCCGGAATCCAGACACTCCGATCTGCGGATGCACCACCCACCCACGTCCCCACAGGCGCTCGGCCACCGCCGCCTCGAACGGGCTTTCGTGCTCGCCAAGCGGGCCGGTAGCGGCGGTGGCGAAAGCGCGGGCGCCTTGCTCAGCGAATACGAGGAATTGCTTGAGATGGGCCACGCCGATTGCCGCACTGCGGGCCAGGTCGATCTGCTCCGGGCGCAGGCTGCCAAACACGACCAGTGCTTGGCGTGCCCGGGTGACTGCTACATTCATGCGCCGCTCGCCCCCGGCCTGGTTCAGCGGGCCGAAATTCATCGCCACCCGACCGCTAGCATCCGGGCCATAGGTGAGCGAGAACAGCATCACGTCGCGCTCTTCGCCCTGCATGCCTTCCAGCTTCTACACCAGCACCGGGTCCGTCGCATCGTCTGAGAAGAACGGCTCCAGAGAGGGATCGTCGCGCCGGGCAGAATCCAGCAGATCCTCGATCAACCCCTGCTGCTCGGCGTTGAAGGTGACGATGCCGAGCGACCGCGCCGGCCCGCCCGCCAGGGTGGCCCGCGGCACGGCGAGCGCTTCGGCGACCACGGCCCGCGCTTCGACCTGGTTGGTGCGGGCGCCGGCACGGGCATTGACGCCACCTTCGACGTAGCGGAACGACACCGCGGTGTCGCGCGTCTGCCACAGCGCAGCATTCAGCGCCGGTTGCAGCCCGATCGTCAGGGTGGCCGAGGCCGCGGACCCGCGGTCGGTTGACGCGGCAACTTCCTCCCCGGCTTCCAGCACCGCTCCCGGCCGCTCATCCATTGCCATATCGTCTTGTTCTCCCGGTGAGCCTGCAAGGGTAGCGCGATATCGCAACATGCAGGAACCGACAGGATACGTCACCCTCAATCATGACGCATATGCACCATATGCCCGCGGCATGCTGCGGGCTGAGGCGATTGCCGATTCGCTGGAAGATCGCCCGCGCCCGACGCCGCCGGTGCCGGGCGCGGCGAGGAACCGGATCACCGTGCCCGGCGCCACCGCCGACTTCAACGGCGACGGCACGCCCGACCTGCTGTGCCAGGCCGCCAGCGGCAACCGCTACCTGCTGGACGGCGCCACCGGCGTGCAGACGCCGCTCGGCCAGCCCGCCGCCGACCCCGGCTTCCTCGCCGCCGTCGAGCTCAACGGCGACGGCGGTGCCGACGCGCGGCACCGCGCCGGCCAGTTCAACCTCAAGCGGCGCAGATGCCGATGGCGCTGACCACCGCCGTCGACGGCCAGGGCCGGTCAAAAGCTCTATCCGGCGATATCCGCCATCACTCGCGTCATCATTAACGTCGACCATAGTGCCGCCCCGAAGCTCCATGCCTCCGGCCGTCCAATCACATCCAGCCCGGTTCAGCGAAGGAGGGCCACGGGACCACGCTTGCGTTCCCTCTCCCCAGCCACGCATATGGCCGCCGGCCGGGTCAGGGCGCGTTTCGGGGAATTCTGCGGCGGCGCGCCACCGGCGCGGAAGGCGTCGCCGCAGCGCCACTCCGGCTCGATTGGCGCATAATGAAATCCGTATTATAAATGCCCAATAACACGCTGCACGCTGGCTCCGCCTTGCCGGCAGGCGTGCTGCCCCGGCCGAATATCGGAGAACGCCATGGAATTTCCCGCCTTCTTCGCCGACGCACCGGCTATCACCTTGCGTGACCCGCTGGCAGCCTTCCTCGGCGTCTCGGCCAGCGGGCTGATGACCTACAGCTATACCGACGCCGTGAAACTCGCCGGCCATTCCTGCCCCACGGTTGCCGGCGCCTATCTGATGGTGCGCATGGGGCTCAGCCATCTGTATGGCAAGGATCTGCCCGAGCGCGGCGGCGTGGAGGCCTATCTGCGCGACCCGCGCGACCACGGCACCACCGGCGTCGTGGCGAATGTCGTCATGCTGCTGACCGGCGCCGCAACGGAAACCGGGTTCGCCGGCATCGGCGCGGATCGGCGTTTTTCCCGCCGCGACCTGCTGCACTTTGCCGCTCCGATCGACGGCATCCTGGCGCTGCGGCGCCGCGACACCGGCCGTGGCGTGATACTCGATCTCGACACCGCCTGCGTGCCGGCCGCCCGCGAGATGCAGCTGCTGTTCCCCAGGGCGGTGGCCAGCACTGCGAGCGAGGACGAGCAGGCCCGCTTCGGGCTGCTCTGGCAGAGCCGCGTGGCGCAGATGCTGATCGAGCACGCCGATGATCGTGGGCTGGTCCAGGTCCGTCCGTGGGTCGCGGCGGCCTAGCGGCGATGCCGGACGATGACCGCAAACCGGGCAGCATGGTGGCAAAAGATGCGACAACAGCGGGCTACTGGCTGAAGGATCGCCTGCGCCTGGTGCTGGTTGAACAGGCGCAGACCGGCCGCCCGGTCAGCTACCGGGAGCTTGCCGACCGCCTCCGGCTTGCCCCACCGCAGACCATCCATCAGGTCACCGGGGCGCTGGAGATGCTGATGGCGGAAGACCGTGCGGCCGGTCGGCCGCTGCTGGCGGCATTCTGCGTCGGCCGGCTGGGCGGCGATCTGCCGGCGCGGGGCTTTTTCATGGCGGCCCAGGCGTTGGGGCTGTTTGCCGGCGACCCGGAAGGCCAGGAGGCGCGGGATTTCCACCATCGCGAACTGGGCCGGGCGCTGGATTTTTACCAGCGCCCGGCAGGGGTGTATCCGCCGCCCGGTCGCCGCAACTGATCCGGGCAGGAAAGCATCACCGCCATGAGCCATTTCGTCCTCATCACCCTGCATCTGTTCACCGCCATCATGTTCGTCGGCACGGTGTTCTTCGAGGTGCTGATCCTTGAGGGCATCCGCAAGCCGGTGGGCCGCGAGGCGATGCGGCTGGTGGAAACCGCGATCGGCCGCCGTGCCCGCCGCGTCATGCCGTTCGTGATTGTCGTGCTCTACGCGGCCGGCATCAGCATGGCCTGGCAATATCGCGACGCGCTGCGCCATCCGTTCGCCAGCAGCTTCGCCACACTGCTGACGATCAAGATCATTCTTGCCGCCAGCGTCCTGGTCCATTTCATCGCCGCCTTGACGCTCAGCGCCCGCGGCAAGCTCAAATCGCGGCACTTCAAGCAGATTCACATCAGCGTGTTCTGCCACGTGGTGCTGATCGTCTTCCTGGCGAAGGCAATGTTCTACATCACCTGGTAAGCGGGGACCGCGCGGCACCCGTCAGGCGGCAAGAAACACCGTCTGCCCGCCCGGCCCCGGCAGCGCATGCAGCGCCACCCCCAGGCAATCGCCCAGCCGCTCCGCCGTCAGCACCTCGGCCGGCGGCCCCGCCGCCAGCACCCGGCCGCCGCCAATCAGCACCACCTGGTCGGCCCGCAGCGCATGGTTCGGGTCATGCAGCACCGCCAACACCGCCGCGCCTTGCGCCGCCATGTCGCCGGCAAACCGCAGCGCCGCCCCCTGCTGCGCCAGATCCAGCGCCGCCGCCGGTTCATCGAGAAACAACGCCTGCCCCTGCCGGTCGCCCCGCCGCCAAAGCTGCGCCGCCGCACGGGCCAGTTGCGCCCGCTGCCGTTCGCCGCCCGACAGCGTCGGATACGGCCGCCGCCACAGCGCCTCCAGCATGAAATCCGCCCGCACCGCCGCCAGCGCCGCCCGATCCTCGGCCGCAGCGGCAGTGCCACGATGCGGCAGCCGGCCGAGCGCCACCACATCGGCCACCAAAAGCCCGAAACTCAGCGCATGCTGCTGCGACAGCACCGCCCGCCGCCGCGCCAGCGCGATCGCCGACAGGCTGGCGATCGGCGCATCGTCCAGCAGCACGCGGCCGGACTCCGGCGCCAACTCGCCGGTCAGCAGACGCAGCAGCGTGGTCTTGCCGGCGCCGTTGCGCCCCAGCACTGCGGTCAGCGTGCCCGGCCGCAGCCGCAGCGACGCCTCGGCCAGCAGCCGCGTGCGCCCGACGCTGTAGCCGGCGCCCTCGGCGCGGATCATGCGAGCCGCCCCCGCCACAGCAGCACGATGAAGAACGGCGCGCCGAGCGCCGAGGTCACCAGCCCCACCGGCAGTTCCGCCGGCGAGGCGATGCCGCGCGCCAGGGTATCGGCCAGCAGCAGCAGCGCCGCCCCCAACAGCGCCGAGCCGGGCAGCACCAGCCCGTGTCGCGGCGAGCCCAGCAGGCGCAGCAGATGCGGCACCACCAGGCCGACAAAGCCAATGATTCCAGCGGCTGCCACCGCGGCCCCAACCGCCAGCGCGGTCGCCACCACCACCCGCAGCCGCAGCCGATCGACCCGCACTCCGAGCCACCCCGCCTCCCGTTCGCCCAGCAGCAACGCATCCAATGCCGGCGCGGTGGGCAGAATCATTACGGCCGCGATCAGGCAGGCCAGCAGCGCAATGCCGCCGCCGGCCCAGCCGCCGGCGGCCAGGCTACCCATGGTCCAGAAGGTGATGTCGCGCAGCTGGCGGTCGTCGCTCAGGGTGATCAGCAGGCCGGTGGCGGCGCCGCAGGCGGCATTCACTGCGATGCCGGCCAGCAACAGGCCGGCGGTGTCGGTGCCGGCCAGCCGCAGGGCCACGAAGGTGGCGGCGAGGCCGCCGCCAAACGCCAGAACTGGTATCAGCAGGCTCGGCGGGATCGGCAGAACTGCCTGTAAAGGCGCGAAAAGCACGATGCCGGTGACCGCTGCCAGCGCGGCACCGGCGGAAACCCCGATCAATGCCGGGTCGGCGAGCTGGTTGCGGAACAGGCCTTGCTGCGCCGCGCCGGACATACCCAGCGCGGCGCCGACCGCGACCGCCATCAGCGCGCGCGGCAGGCGGATCTGCCACAGCACCGCCGATTCGGTGGCATCGGCCGGGGCGCCGAGCAGCAGGTGCAGCAGCCGGCCGGGGGCGATCGCCACCGGGCCGAGCAGGATTTCCAGCAGCAGGGCGAGCAGAAACAGCGCCCCCAGCGCGGCGAAAAGCAGCGTTTTCGGGGTGAAAACCACCCGGCTGGCGGGCAAAATCGCTGGCGTGGTCACCCTGCCGAGGCCCCTGCGGCGGGCAGCGGGCGCAATCGTGCATTCGAATGCACGACGCTCGCCAGATCCCGCAGCGCGTACGCGAGGCGCGGGCCGAACCCGAGCAGGTAGAGCGCATCGAATGCCGCCACCCGTCGCGCACGACCGGCCGGGGTCGGCGCCATGCCGGGCAGCGCCAGCAGGCCATCGATGCCGCCGGTGCCGGCCAGGGTGTCGTCGGCGGTGACGATGATGTCGGGCGCGGCCAGCAGCACCGCCTCGGCGGAGATCGGGCGATAGGTGCGGGTGGTGATCGCGTTGCGGGCGCCGGCCAGATGGATCATGCCGTCGGCCGCGGTTTCGGCGCCGGCAGCCAAGGGGGCGCCGCGGCCGGCGGAGAGCAGGAAGAGCACGCGCGGATGCTTCTTCGTGGCGGCGATGTCGGCGCGCAACTGGGCGAGGTCGGCGCGCAACTGGTTCAGCAACGGCGTGGCGTCGCGGTGCAGCGCGGCGGCGATGGCGGCGATGCGGTCGAGCGCCGGGCCGGGGCCATGCGTCTCCTCCAGCGTGACGATCCGCACGCCGGCGGCGGCGATCTGGCGCAGCGCGGCGGGCGGGCCGGCATCGGCGGAGGCCAGGATCAGGCTGGGGCGCAGCGACAGCACCCCCTCCGCGCCCAGCGCCCGCAGATAGCCGGTTTTTGGCAGCGTGGCCGCGACCGGCGGGTAGCGGCTGGTGAGGTCGGTGCCCACCAGCCGGTCGGCACAGCCGAGCGCGAACACCGTTTCGGTGACCGCGCCGCCGAGGGTGAGGATGCGCTCGGCTGCTGGCGCCGCTGCTGCCAGCAATGGCGCCAGCAGCAGGGTGCGCCGCCGCATTACAGCGTGGCGCACAGGGCGCGCCATTCCGGCAATTCCGGGGTGCCCGGCTTGCGGACGCCGAACAGTGTCACGACCAGGATGCCGGCGGCGTCGAAGGCTTCCACCGAGGTGACTACGCCGTCATCGGTCGGCTTGGCGACCACCCAGGTGTCGGTGATCACGCCGTCGCGCAGATGCAGGTTGAAGCCGGGGTCGAGCACGTTGAACCACGGGCCGACCTCGCGCAGCGTCTGCACCGGGCCACTGTGGATCTGGATGCAGCCGGCATTGCCGACGAACACCATGATCGGCAGTTGCACCGAGGCCGCCTGCTGCAGCACGCCACGCACCGTGGAATTGGCCACCTTGCGGGCGCGCGCATCGCCAGCCAGGCGGAATGCCTGGGTGCGGGTGACGTGGAAGGTGCTGAGCAGGCCGTGGAACTGATGAGTGTCGGTCATCGCGTCCCAGGCGGCGTGCAGGCCGGCGGTGTCGATCTCGGCGTCGCCGCGCGGCGGCGCCGGCGGCTTCGCGGTTTTGGCGACGAACGGCGCCAGCTCGGGGGCGGCGAATTCGGCAATCAGCGCGTTCCAGGCAGCGGCATCGGTCTGCTCGGTGGCGAACAGCTTGAGCACTGCCGAGCCGTCGCCGGCGAAGAATTGCAGGCTGCGGCGGCCGTTCTGCTCGGCCGCCCAGGCGGCGCGCCAGGAGCCGAGGAACAGCCGGTGATCCATCGCCTCACCGACGAACAGCGCCACATGGCCGCCGCCTTCCAGCGATCCGAAGGTGCCGGTCTTCTCGTGCACCGCGTCGGCGTTGCGGGTCATCGCCATGACGTGGCCGAGGGTGTGGAACTGGCCGAGCATCGGCCGCCAGTCGCGGCGCAGGCGGGTGGCGGTGTGGCCGGCGTCGATCGCCACGATATCGGCCTCGGTGACGCCGAGCCGGGCCGCGATATCGCGCGGGTAGAGCCGGGGTTCGGCGGCGGTGAGGGTGGCGCGGCGTTGCGCCAGGTCGGGGGCGTCGGACATCGGAAGGCTCCTGTTCAGCGGAGGGTGAAACGAACGGGGATTTCGACCCGGGCGGCGACCGGCTGGCCGGCGCGGCGCCCGGGTTCGAAGGCCCAGCCGCCGACGGCGTCCAGCGCCGCGCGGTCGAGCATGGGATGGCCGGAGGAGCGCAGCACGCGCAGCTCGTGCGGGGCGCCGCTGGGGTCGAGCAGTGCTGCGATCAGCGCCTCGCCCTGGGCGCGCAACTCGATGGCGCGGCGCGGATAGACCGGCGGGCGCGGCGGCGTGCGGAAGCGTGGATTGGCGATCAGCAGCGGCGTGGTGTCGGCCGGCGTCGTCTGTGGCGCCGGCGCGGCGGCTGGGCCCGGCGGCGCCGGATTTGCCGCGGGTTGAGCAGGGGCCGGCTTGGCGACCGCGTGTTTGACGACCGCGTGCTTGGAAACTGCGTGTTTGGCGACCGGGGGCTGGGCGGTGGCCGGTTTGGCGGCGGCAGGCTGGACCGGGCGGGCCGCCGGCCGGGCACGCGGCGGCGGCGGCGGCGCCAGCGTTGGCTCCGGCGGGGCTGCCGGGTCGGTGAGGACGGCGGCGAGATCGGTAGCACTGGGCACCGGGGCCGGCGTGGGCGGCGGTTGCGGCGCCGGCAGGACGGCAGCCATGTCGGCGGCCGTTGGCACCGGCAGCGGCGCCGGCAGGACAGCAGCCATGTCGGCGACCGTTGGCACCGGCAGCGGCGTCGGCGGGGTATCTGGCGTGGGCAGGGCGGCCGCCATGTCGGCAGCGTGCGGCACCACCAGCGCATCGGGCGGCGGTTGCGGCAGCGGCGCGCTATCGGCGAGCGTCGGTTGGGCGGGGGTGGCGGGGGTTGGTGCGATCGTCAGTTCGACGCTGAAGGTCGGTGGGCTGAAGGTCGGTGGGCTGAAGATCGGCGCCGGCGGCGTTGTTGGCAGCAGCAGCGTCGCCGCCACGCCGGCCGCCAGCAGCGCGGCGTGAGCGAGCAGCGACATCGCCAGCGGCCCCACCGTGCGCTGGCGGCGCACCGGCTGCAGGCGGTCCGTGGACCCGGGCCGCGCCACCACGATCGGGGTCGGCCGCGTCCCGTCGGGCTGCGTTGTACCCGGTGCTGGCAACTCGGGTGGTGGCGAACCGGGTGGTAGCGAACGGGTCGATGGCGAGCGGGCCGATAGCGCACTGACCGGAAGCGAACGAGACAATGGCGACCCGGCGGGCGACGGGGATCGGGCCGGCAATGCCTGCCCCGATTGCCGCGCGCCAGCCTCTGGGAGGCGGGCGCGCGGCGACCTGGCGCTCAGCAGTCTGGTGGGGGGCAGGGCGAGGCCCGACACGTATGACCGGCGCCCGTTCTACCAGCGCATCGTGGCGTTGACTGCGAAGTAACGACCAGGTTGGGTGTAGAGGTCGCGGATCGGGCTGGTGCGAGACAGGCCGTTGACATCCTGCGAGACAATATACTTGGCGTCGAACACGTTGAAGATCCCTGCGTTGATCTTGAGGTTGGCGTTGACGTCGTAATGCGCCATCAGGTCGAGCGTGGCGTAGCCCGGCGCCTTGTAGTAGCTGGGGTCGCTGACCCGGTTATGCGCCAGGGCGGCGGTCAGCACCGCGTCGGCGCCGAGGCCACGCTGGTTCTGCCAGGAGACGCCGGCGACCATCTTGATCGGATCGATCGAGTCGATCGGCTTGCCGGTGCCGGAGTCCTCGCCGCGCGCCCAGGCGAAGGCGCCGCGGATCTTGACCTCGGGGGTGATCTGCAGGTCGCCCTTGGCCTCCAGCCCCCAGATCTTCACGTTCGACAGGTTGGTGTACTGGAATTGCATCAGCCCGGCCGGCGAGAAGCCGACCACGGTGGTGTCGATGAAGTTGCCGTACTGGTTGTAGAAGGCGCTGATCTGCCAGGAGGCAGTTGCGTATTTGCCGCGCACGCCGATCTCGCCGCCATCCGAGGTCTCGCTCTTCAGGCCGGCATTGGGCAGGATCTGGTAGCCATAGGCGAAGTTGGTGAAGCCGAAATTGGTGCTGTCATACGGCGGCGGCCGGAAGCCGTGGGCGTATTGCGCGTAGACCGAATACTGGTCGGTGAGGTGGTAGAGCAGGCCGAGTTTGGGCGACACCGAGACCTGGGTGAGCGGGTGGACGGTGAGGCCGCTGCTGGAACGGATGAAGTCGGCATCCTCATGCGGCCGCAGATCGTAGAGGTCGACGCGCAGCGCCGGGGTGATCTCCAGCCGGCCGAGCCTGATCTCGTCCTGCACGAAGATGCCGGCCTGGGTGGTGGTGGTGTCGGGGAAGTTCTTGTTCGGGAAGGTCTCGCCGCCGACCAGGTTGGTGGCGATGCCGGTCAGCAGATTGGTCTCGGTGCGCATCCGCGGGCGGGCGCTGCTGGTGACATCGATGCTGGCGCCATAGGTGAAGGCGTGCTCGGTGCCGAACAGGGTGCGGGTGGTGTTGGCCTGCAGGTCGGCGCTGAACAGGTTCTGGGTGAAGCCGAAATCCGACAGCCGCAGGCGGTTCGGCGCGGTGGGCGCCGGGCCGCCGCCATACACGGCGCGGGCCAGTGCGGTCTGCTCGTCACGGTCCAGCCGGGAATAGGAGACCCTGAGGCGCAGGCTGTCGATGAACAGCACCGGGGCGTCGTGGGTCCAGTCCAGGCTCAGGGCGCCGCGCCAGGTGTTGTCGCGGCCATGCGAGGCCAGCACGTTGCTGCCGGGGGTGAAGCCGGCGGGCGGGCTGTTGATCTCCTCGCTGTGCAACTGGCTGGAGGTGCGGCGCTGGGTGTATTCGCCGGTGAGGCGGATGGTGTCGGCGTCGGTGGCGTGGATCACCATCCGGCCGAGCAGCGCGTTGGTCTGGTTGACCTGCGGGTTGGCCTTGATCCTGCCCTTGTTGTCCACCTCGTGCCCGTCGCGGCGGGTGTAGAGCAGCATGAACTCGGTCTTGCCGACGCGGGCGGCGCCGGTGATGGTTTCGGAGAGCGAGCTGTCGGCGCCGGAATAGCCGAGCTTGGTGCCGAAATAGACGTTGCGGCCGATTTTATCGAGACGGGGGCTATCGAGATAGTCGGCGGGATCCTTGAGGATGTAGTTGACCACGCCGCCGAGTGCATCGGAGCCATATAGCGCGCTGGCCGGGCCGCGCAGGATTTCGACCCGCTTCACGGTGTCGAGATCGGTGAAGTCGCGGGTGTAGGTGCCGGCGCCCTCGTTGGTGCCGGGGAAGTCCTGCATCCGCATGCCGTCCTGCAGCAGCAGCACCCGGTTGCCGCCGATGCCGCGGATCACGTAGTTGGTCTGGCCACCGCGGGCCGGCTGGTTGCCGACGGTGACGCCCGGTTCGTAGCGCACCACGTCGGACGGGCGCAGCGCCGATTGGCGTTCGAGTTGCACGTCGTCGGTGATGGTGACGGTGGCCGGCACCTCGTCGATCGGCTTGGCGCCGCGGGTGGCGGTGACGCCGACGGCCGGCAGCACGGTGGCGGCTTGGGGGGTGGGGGCGGCCGGTTGCGCCAGGGCGGTGGCGGGCAGCGTCAACAGGGCAGCGGTGAGGAGATAGCGGGAGGCCATGCCAGTGTCGTCCTTCAGAGGGGAAGGCCTGGCTGGCGGTGCCTGCGATGGGCAGGACGGGCTGGCTCGGCGAGTGGAGAGGCGGGCTACTTGGTCAGGATCAGCTTGTTGCTGCTGGTGAGTTTCAGCCGGTAGGTCTCTTCGCCATGGTGGATCAGCACCTCGCGCGCGCCGGCCAGCAGCGCGGCGCTGCTGATCGCGGGCGGGCTGGTGGCGCCGGGCGGGTCGGCGGGCGGGCCGGTGCCCGGGTCGGCGGCCCGGTTCGGGGGTGGGGTGGCGGGGGTCATGCGGGCTCCATCGGTGGGCGGATCGATTGGCAGGCGGCAACTGCGAGCGGCCGAGGTAGTGCAAATGCGAGTGACTTGCAATTAAAATCTGTGTGGGCATGCCGGTGCGGCGTGGGGGGCGCGGCCATAAATTTGTCGACAATCGACTAAACCCGCATTAGCGTCGGGTCATGTCTGCCCTCCCCCCGCCGCTTGAGCGACCCGTGGACCTGCCGGAGCCGCTGGCCGGCTTCGTCGCCACCGAACTGGCCGAGGCCATCGAGCGCGGCGCGTATCGGCCGGGCGACCGCCTGGTGGAGGCCGAGATCGCCGCCCGATTCGGCGTCTCCCGCGCGCCGGTGCGCGAGGCGTTGCGGATGCTGATGCAGGATGACCTGGTGGTGCGCCGGCCGCGCCGCGGCACCATCGTCACCGATCTGTCGGCGGACGAGATGAGCGAGATGTTCGAGGTGCGCTCGGCGTTGTATGCCGCCACCGTGCGGCTGTTCGTGCGCCGCTGCACGCCGGACGAGCTTGGCGAGTACGCGGCACTGCTGGAGCGGATGCGGGCGCTGGCGGCGGACCCGGCGGTGAGCGCCGTGCGGTTCGTCGACGCGTCGCAGGCGGCCAGCGTGTTTCTGGTGGCGCGCTGCGGCAATGCGCGGCTGCAGACGGCGTTTCGCAAGATGACCCGCCAGTCGTACCGGGTGTATGCCGAACTGGCGCTCGGCACCGTGGCGCAGCGGCAGTTGCTGGTGGGACTGGTGGCGGAGATGCTGGCCGCGGCATCGGACGGCGACGCCGAACGGGCCTCGATGCTCGCCTGGCGGCTGAGCGAGGCCAACCACGCCGCCGCGCGCGCGGCGATGGCGGCCGGATAGCGGTGCGGCGGGAGGGAGAGGCAACAATGAACCTGACACTCAGCCCCGCGCCGCGCGCCGGCCCGCAGGTCGATGTTCGCGACATCTCGCTGAGCTATGCCACCCGCAATGGCGCCATGCAGGCGCTGGCCGGGTGCAGCCTGAGCATTCCCGGCGGTGCGTTCGCTTGCCTGGTCGGTCCCTCCGGCTGCGGCAAGAGCACGCTGCTCGACCTGGTCGCCGGGCTGGCGCCGATGGGCGGCGGCAGTATCGCGATCACGCCTGGGCCGTCCGGTGCGCCGGCGCGGCTGGCGGTGGTGTTCCAGCGGCCGGCGTTGTTTCCGTGGAAGACGGTGCTGGGCAACATCAGCTTCGGGCTGCGGGCGCAGGGTGTGTCGCGGGCAGAGGCGCGGGTTCGCGCCGGCCGATTCATTGCGCTGGTCGGGCTGGAGGGTTTCGCGGAGGCCTATCCGCATGAGTTGTCCGGCGGCATGGCGCAGCGCGTCGGCATCGCCCGGGCGCTGGCGCTGGAGCCGGACGTGCTGCTGATGGACGAGCCGTTCGCGGCGGTGGATGCGCAGACCCGCGCGCAGTTGCAGCAGGAGTTGCGCCGGATTACCGCCGATGCCGGGATGACCGTGCTGTTCGTCACCCACGACGTGGCGGAGGCGGCGTATCTCGGCGATATCGTGTTCGTGATGAGCGGGCGGCCCGGCCGCATCCTGCGTAGCGTCGCACCCAGCGCGGCGCAGCGCGACCGGGCGAGCGGCGATTTTGCCCGCATCACCGCGGATATCTTCGCGCTGCTGGCGCATGATGGCTCGCCCGCCGGCGACCCGTCAGCCGCCGATCAGCCAGCCTTCAACCAGGACATTCCGGCATGAGCCTCCCCCTCGAGGGCATCCGCGTGCTGGATCTTTCCTCGATCATCGCAGCCCCGGTGGCGGCCACCACGCTCGGCGATTTCGGCGCCGAGGTGATCAAGGTGGAGGACCCCGGGCGCGGCGACTTCATGCGCCGCGGGGCGGCCAAGCCGGGCGGCCGGTCGCTGGCCTGGGTGCAGGATGCGCGCAACAAGACCTCGGTGACGCTAGACCTGCGCAAGCCGGAGGCGCGCGCGATCGTGCACCGGCTGCTGCCGCATTTCGACGTGCTGGTGACCAATTTCCGGCCGCCGACGCTGCGCCGCTGGGGGTTCGACCCGGAGACCATCCGCGCCCGCTATCCGCGGCTGATCGCGCTCTACGTCACCGGCTACGGGCTCACCGGACCGTATGCCGATCGTGGCGCGTTCGACCGGGTGGCCAGCGCGTTTTCCGGCCTCACCTACGTTACCGGCGAGGCCGACCGGCCGCCGGTGCGCTCGGGCTACGCGACCATCGACTATATGGGCGCCTATGCCGGCGCCTTCGGGGTGGTGACCGCTCTGTATCACCGCGACCATCGCGGCGGCAGCGGGCAGGTGATCGATCTGGCGCTGTTCGAGCCGGGGTTCCGCGCCTCGGAGGACGCGCTGCTGGCCTATAGCGCCGATGGCCGGGTGCGCGAGCGGATGGGCAACACCAACCCGAAAGTGGTGCCGGCGGCGGATTTCGACACCGCCGACGGCAAGCGGCTGTCGATCCATGCCGGCACCGAGCCGCTGCTGCGCCGGCTGTCGCAGCTGATGGGGCGGCCTGGGCTGTGCGACGAGCCGGCGTTCGCCGGCCATGCCGCCCGGGTCGACAACCAGGCGGCGCTGTACCGGATCATCGCCAGTTGGGCCGCTGGCATTAATCTGGCCGACGCGATGGCGCAGCTGGTCGCCGCCGACGTGCCGGCCTCGCCGCTGATGAGCATCGCCGACATTGCCGCCGACCCGCATTTCCGCGAGCGCGGCACCATCGTGCCGATCGAGGACGAGGAATACGGCAGCCTGCTGATGACCGCGCCGATTCCGCGCATGAGCGAGACGCCGGGCACGGTGCGCTCGCTCGGGCCGGTGCTTGGTTCGGGCAACCAGGCGGTGCTGGGGGGCATGCTGGGGATGAGCGACGCCGAGATTGCCGCGCTGCGCGACGCCAAGGTCATCTGACTGCAAGGCCATCCGAGCAAAGACGACAACAATAATCGGGAGAGGAACCCAACCATGATCAGGCTTCACCACCTTGCCGCCGCCGCCGTGCTGGCGCTGGCCGCCGCCGGCGTGACACCGGCGCAGGCCGCGGCGCCCGCTACGCCGGCACTCAGCACCCGCACGCTCAGCATCGGCATGTTTCCGGCGCTGCGGCCGTTGGCACTGATCCGCGCCGCGCATTGGCTGGAGGATGCCGGCTACACGGTGGCTTGGCACGACTTCATCCAGGGCATCCCGCCCGAGGCCGCGGCGATGGCAGCCGGGTCGATCGATTTCGGCGAGGCCGACACCTCGGGCATCGAGCAGGTCGCCGCCCGCAGCCCCGGCGTGATGTGGTATATCGCCGACGGGGCGATGAACTACGTGGCGCTGGTCGCCCGCAAGGATAGCGGCATCAAGACCATCGCCGACCTCAAGGGCCGCAAGGTCGGCGGTGTGGCGCCCAATACCGCGCCGACCGCGGTGCTGCAGATGGCGCTGGCCGGTGCCGGCATGACGCTGAAGGACATCCAGGGCTTCAACATGGCCGGCCCCAGCGAGCCGGCGGCGCTGGAGCGTGGCGCGGTGGATGCGGTGATCTCCTATGTTCCCTATACCGCCGAGACGCTGACCGCCGGCACCAGCACGCTGATCACCACCGCCAACCAGATCTACGGCAAGCCGTGGCCGGGCGGTGGGGTGATCGTGCGGCCGGACTTCGCCCGCGCGCATCCCGATGTTACGGTGGACCTGGTGCGCTTCGTGGCGCGGGCCGAGGCGCTGCTGCGCGACCATCCGGATGAAGCCTACAAGCTGCTGGCGACCGGCTCGCGCACCAGCCTGACCAATGTCACCTACAGCTACAAGAACGGCCTGGTGGAGCCGACCAACGTGGCGCCGGACCGCACCGCGATGATCGCCCAGGCCGAGGTGCTGAAGAAGTTCGGCGTGATCAAGGTGCCGGACACCACCGAATTCATCAACGCGCTGGTGCATCCGGAGTTCGCCGCCAAGGCGCTGGAAAAGTGATCCAGCCGGCACCATACCAGCCGAGTGCGGCGCGGCTGGCGACGATCCGGCTGGCGGCGATCGCCAGCGTGCTGATCGGCTGGCTGGTGCTGGCCTGGGTGTTCTACTCGCCACGGCTGGAGCTGTTTCCGCCGCCGTGGCGGGTGGCGGTGCGCTTCGTGCAACTGGCGCGTACCGAATTGCTCGCCGACGTGTGGGCCAGCCTGCAGGAGGCCGCCGGCGGCTGGGCGCTCGGTTCGCTGCTTGGCGTTGCGCTTGGCCTGCTGATCGGCCGGGTGCGGGTGGCCGGGTTGCTGCTGCGCCCGGTGGTGGATTTCCTGCGCTTCATCTCGCCGCTGGCCTGGGTGCCGCTGGCGATCCTGTGGTTCGGCATCGGCTATTGGAGCAAGGCCGGGATCATCGTGCTGATCAGCCTGTTCACCGTGGTGGTGAACACCGTGCAGGGCACCGCGGCGATGGACGCCGATACCGCCAAGGCCAGCCGCTCGCTGCGGCTGACCGCGCTGCAGCGGATGCAGGTGGGGCTGATGACGGCGATGCCGGATATCCTGGTGGGGTTGCGCTATGCCCTCGGCGCTGCCTGGGGCGGGGTGGTGCTGTCCGAACTGGTGGCCGGCGATGTCGGGCTCGGGGCGCTGGAGGGCTATGGCGGCCAGTCGTTCGATGTGGCGCAGATCATGGTCGGCATGGGGCTGCTGGCTGGCATGGGCTACGCCGCCAACTGGGGCTTCGTGCGCGCCCAGCGGCGGCTGTTCCCGTGGATTGTCGCCAACCGGGCGCGGTGAGATGAAGCCAACCGGGCGCGGTGCGATGAACCTGACGTTTTCCCGCCTGCTGCCCTCACCCGGCGGCGCCGGCAGCGCGGTGCTGGGATTCCTGATCCTGCTGGCGGTGTGGGCGGCGACCCATACGCTGTTCCACGTTCGTCCGGTGATCCTGCCCAGTCCGCTGGCGGTCTGGCAGGCGCTGGGCGAGATGGCGGCCTCCGGCTCGCTCGGCCTGGACGTCGGGACCAGCCTCGTCGAACTGTTCTGGGGCTTCCTGGTCGGCGCCACGCTGGGGCTGCTGTCGGGCGCGGCACTGGCCCGCTCGCAGGCGATGCGGGCGTTCCTGGACCCGCTGGTGGAGACCTTCCGCTTCATCGTGCCGTTCTCGCTGGTGCCGCTGGTGGTGGTGTGGTTCGGCGTCTCGATCGCCGGCAAGATCTTCGTTGTCGGCTATGCCTGCTATTTCGTCGTCGCCATCAACACCGCCGCCGCCATCCAGGGGGTGGACCCGCTGGTGCTGAAGGCGGCGGCGATGCTTGGGCTCTCGGGCCGCCGGATGTTGTTTCAGGTGATCCTGCCGGCCGCCCTGCCGCGCATCCTGACCGCGCTGCAACTGGCGCTGGCCTATGCCTGGGTGGCGGTGATCGCCGCCGAATATGTCGGCGCCTCGGCCGGCCTCGGCTACCTGATCACCAACGCCCAGTCCGGCCTGGAGACCGCCAAGGTGATGGCCGGCATGGTGGTGATCGGCGGACTCGGACTCGGCTTCAGCCAGATGGTGGTGCTGATCCGCCGGCTGACGGTGCCCTATGCGCCGAATGCCGGGTGGTAGGACTGACCTTGCGGCAGCGGCGGGCACCAGATCTGGCGCTCCCGGCGCTGCCAGCGTTCCGGGGTATCGGCGCGTCACACCAACCCGGCGCGCGGTACCAACCCGCCGAAAGGCTGGAAGATTCAGCCTTTCGGCGGATCAGTATCACAAGGTCTTGAGATACTCGATCAGCGCCCAGCGATCGGAGTCCGGCAGCGTGGTGCCGTATTCGTGGCCCTGATTGCCGTTCCCGGTTGCGGGATCGACCACGAAGGTCGCACGGCCTGGGGCGGCGGCGGTGTCCAGCCCGACATGCACGGGGTCGAAATCGCGATGCCCGACGGCGAAGCGGGTCAGGCGTTCGCGGGCCGGCTTCAGCAGTTCCCATAGATTGGCCACCGAGCCGTTATGCAGGTAGGGGCCGGCCGCCCAGATGCCGGTCAGTACCCGGGCTTCATAGGCGGCGCCGGTTTCGCCATCGGCGGCCTTGTAGGCGTTGCGGGTGGCGTCCGCCACCGCGTCCGCCGGCGTGCCGCCGCCGCCGCCCAGCAGCGCCACGCGGTTCTCGATCAGGTCGCGGGCGATGGCGCGGCGGGTGCCGTCGTCGTGGCGCAGCACGGCGCGGAGCAGGCTGCCGACCACCGCGTTGGCCAGGATGGCGACCTTGAGATCGGGATCGGCGAGGCGGTCGCCGAACACCGGCGGCTGGCGGGTTCCGGTCAGCACGCCGGGTGAGCCGATGCGGTGCGAGTTCTTGAAGGCCAGTTGGTCGGTGCCGACATCCTGCACCACGGTGTTCCAGGCGTTGCTGACCTGGCGCGATGCGGTGAGGCCGTGGCAGCCGGCACAGGCGGACTGGAACAGCACCGCACCGCGCGCGACCTTAACCGGGTCCAGCGGCAAAGCGTCGGCCGGCCAGGGCGGCGGGCGCAGGGCGACCAGCTTTTCCTCAAGCGCCTGCAGGCCGGACAGCCGGGCCGAATTGCGGTAGGCCACCAGATGCGCCGGCAGCACCTCCGGGGTGAAGCGGCCGAACACCCCGAACACCTCGCCGGTGTTGCGCGCCATGGCGCGCAGATAGGTGCCGTTCGGCGCCGCGCCGGTCCATTGCGTGCGATCCTGGCGCGGCGCGTCCCAGATGAACGGATAGCGCACCGGCGCGTCGGCCTTGGCCAGGTTGGCCGGGAGGCCGAGATCAAGCCCGGTGACCCGGTTGAAGATCATCCCGAACGCATCGAGCCGACCAGGGCCCCAGGGGTGCTCGGGCAGGCTCGCGGCCATGAAGCTGGTGTACTGGGCGGTCCAGGCGGCAAGGTCTCGCCGCAGGTCGGCGACGGCGCTCGGCGTGGCGGTGGGGCCGAGCACCCGGGCGGCGAATGGCGGGAAGCGCCCCGGTTCGTCCAGCGTGGCCCGCGCGGCGGCGCCGAGATCGGTCAGGAAGGCCTGGAAATCGGCGTCGGCCCGGCCGCCGTCGATGCGCCAGCTGTGCGAACCATAGCGCAACTGGCCGGTATGGCAGGCGGCACAGGTGATGCCGAGTTGCGGCTCGGCGGCGGTGCCGTCCGGCACGAAGCCGACCGGCAGGGGCACCGCGCCCCCAGGCGGCACCGGGTTCGGCAGGTAGCCGTAGCGCTGCAACTGATCGGCGGCGAACGCCTCATCGCGGTCGGTGCGGCGCAGTGCCTGGAACCACGGCAGCGGCATCACCCACGAGCCCTGGGCAGTGGTGGTGAACACCGCCCGGTCGGCGGCGGACCAGCCCTGGTTCAGGTATATGGCGGTATCGGCGGTGGCGCGGGTGGCGGATGCGACGGGGGTGTCGGCTTGCGGCATGACCGTGCAGGCGGCGATGGCGGCCAGCATGGCGCCGAGGCAAAGCCGCTTGTGGGGCAACCAGTTGTTCAGACGCATGTCTCACCTCGGGTTTCGCTACCACCGGGATGAGGCGTGACGACGCCTGACCGGTTCAGTGCCAGTTCCATTGCCATGCCTCGGGGATCGGGCCGTCCTGGCGATCGACCATGCCCACCGTCAGATTGCCCAGCCGCAGCGCCTGGCGGACGATCTCCGGCACCATCGCCGCGCCGATCGCCCGGCCGAGGCATTCGTGCAGGCCGAAGCCGAAGTGGAACTGGTTTTGCTGGCCGCGCGTCGGGTCGAAATCATCGGGATTGGCCAGCGCCTGCGGATCGAACATCGCCGAGTGGGTGACCGCAAGCACCGTGGCGCCCTTGGCGATTTCGGTCTCCGACCGCCCGCCGCGGCCGAGCACGGTATCGCGCTCGCAGGTGCGGAAGAAATACGGGAAGGCCGGGCGGAACCGCAATGCCTCGAACACGAAGCCGTCGATGGCCTCGGCATCGTCGCTCATCGCGGCGGCGCGGGCGGCGGGCAGCAGGTCCGGGCGCTGCAGCAGGAATTCGAGCACGTTGATCACCGCGTGGGAGGTGGTTTCGACGGCGCCGATCAGCAGGCCGCCGACATTCAGCACGACGCGCGGCAGGTCGAAGTGGACCGCCTTCGATGCCGACAGCATGAGCAGGCGGGAGACCGGATCGTCGCCGCCCAGCCCGAGCTTCAATTGCCCCTCGCGCAGCGCCACCAGGCCGAGCAGGTAGGCGACCATGGCGATATTGCCGGCCTTGCGCTGGGCGACGATGTGGCCGGGGTCGGGCCAGGCATGGGCGTCGAACGGCTGGTTCCAGAACGCGTCGAGCTGGTTCCAGTACGACCACTGGCACAGCAGGGACGCATCGCTGTGGGCGAAGCCGAAGCGGTCCTGCACCAGTGCCAGCGGCACCGCGCGCGACAGGCCGGCCACCGCATCGATGCTGCCGCCGGCCTGGGCCAGCAGGGCGGCGGCCTTGTCGGCGACGAAACTGCGCAGGGCGGGCACCTCGTCGCGGTCGAGGATGGCGCGCATGATCGATTTCTCGCGCCAATGCACCGCGGTGTCGTCTTCGGCCATCCAGTAGTCGCCCTGCTTCGGCTTGTAGAGGGCGACGCTGAAGATGTCGTGCTGGCGCAGCACCTGGGTGCAATCCGCGAAGCCGGCGACCAGGGTGAGGTCGGGCATCACCAGGATCGGGCAATCGCGGCGGAGTTCGGCGAAGAAGGGCAGGGGTTCGCCGAACAGCCAGCCGCGCACCAGTGGCCAGCGATCCGCCGCCGGCGTGGCCTCGAAGCGTTGCAGGTAGCTGCTCATGACGACCTCTGGTTCGGGTGCGGCGGCATCAGGTTGTGCCGGAGGGTTTTGCCGTGGGCGGCGTTGGCGCGGATTTGTCCAGCCAGTCGGTCGCCATCCTGATCAGCGTTTCGATGGCCTTGAACACGCCTTCGACCGAGAAGCCGATGAAGAAGGCGATGGCCGCCAATGACAGCGTGATGCCGCCCAGCGTGACACTGCTGTCGGCGGTCCAGATCACCCCGCTGAGGCCGCCCAGCAGGGCTGCCAGCGCCACCCGGGTGAGCGCGTGGCCGCCGTCATGCGCCTGCAATGTCGAGTCGGTTACCTTACGGTCGAAACGGCGCAGCACGTAGGTGCAGCCGCCGAGGCAGCCCAGCAGCAATGGCAGGATGAAGCCGGCCACCACGCCGGTGGTCATCGCCACCCAGGTTTCGTGCGATCGCCAGGTCATGATGTCGATTTCCGGTGGCAACGGCGTGGTCGGCATGCCGCAGGCGCCAGACGTGTCGGGCGCCGACCACAGTGCTGTGATCGGCGAAAACAGCTGCTCGACCAGGTAGGGGGTGAACATCTTGTGGCTAAGGCAGTTCCAGTCGGCGAGGCCGGTGTAGATCATCGCCAGGCGAACCCGGTTGTCGTCGTAGCGCTGGCATACCGCCAGCGCCTTCTGGGTGATCGGCACTCGCCAGGAGATCAGCCGGCGCCCCGGTGCCTGCGGATCGAGCGCGGTGGCGCGGACGTCGCCAGTGATGATCGCCTTGCCGGCCTCGATGCTGGGCGGTTTGCTGCAGACCTGGATGCCGTCGTCACCGGCGGTCGCAGTGCCGTCGGCCGCCCACTGGGCCGGCGGCGGCGCCACCACGGCGGCCGGCTTGTCGTCTTGCGGGCGGCCGGCCTGGGGTTGGGTGATTTCGAGGTGCCGGGTTTCGGTTTCGCCGAGCGGCAGGGCGGCGATATCGCGGCGGATGTCCTGCTCCTGCTGGCGCAGGGTGTTCAACTGCTGCAGCAGGCGGCGGCCATTATCCATATGGGCCAGCAGGCCGATCGACAGCGGCAGTAGCAGCATGGCGATGCCGGTGACGATGCGAATGGACAAGCGCAGGTTGCAGACTTCCTTGGCGACGCTCGGCGGCGGTTCGTTGTCCTCGATGGCGTATTTGAGATAGGCCGAGGTCAGGCGGATGCTGCGCACATTCGCCGGCGCCGCGCGGTGGCTGAGTTCGTCGACGCAGCGCAGCAGATCGGCCAGCCGGCCGCTCTCCGGCAGGATGCTTTCCGGCGGCGCGAACAGGACATCGTAGCTGATGGTGGGAGCCGGCGTCGTTGGCAGCGTGCGGTCGACCCGGCGGGCAACGAAGCGCAGCAGCAGGCGGCCATCGGATTGGAGGTGGCTGATGTATTCCGAGTCAAGGGCGACATCGACTGGTGATGACGGATGCCCGCTGTGGGTCGTTTCTGCCATGTTGCGGTTCCCGGTGTCCGATTGGATATGCCATATCATTTCCCGATGACACATGCACGAAATTGTAACCACGTTCCGACCCGGATGTGCTGGCAAGTGAACAATATCGCCGGTTGAATTGCAGTCGCGTGAGTCACGCGGCCTTATCACGGAATTAACATCGTGAATCGTGATTTATACGGAACGGCGAGCCGGCAGTGGCGCCGCTTCCTGCCAGCGACGGCAGCACGCAGGGTCGACACAGCAAGGTGTACGTCGCATCGAGCAAGAAATGATTGCGGTGAGGCGGGTTGTTCAGGCAGTCTCCGGTGTCCCAGGTGCGAAGGAAGTTCCGCCAATGGCGCTCACCGTCAGCGACCTGCAGAAGATGGGCCAGCCCGAGCTCGATGCCCTGTTCGGCGCCAGCCCCCCCGGCCCGGTGCCCGATGGCACGACCGACGGCACCGCGATCATCGCCCCCGGCAGCGCCTTCACCGCCGATATCGCCCGGATGATCAACATCTTTGCCTGGCAGGGCAAGGTGTTCGACGCCAAGGCCGGGCTGCTGCGCAACCGCATCCTGCCATTCGGCATCAACGCCATCATCGCGCGGGTGTACAACGGCGAAAGCTGGTTCGATGGCAAGCCATGCATCGTGCTGGACTATTCCGAGACCTCGACGGTGGCGCAATGGATCCGCGACGAGATCCGCCTGGTGGCGCCCGGCCTGTATCTCGGCAAGGTGTATTGGAACCGGGCGCGGTTGATCGACTTCGCGCTGCAATTCCCGGCCCGAACCGGTTGACCCCAGGGGGGCGGCGGCATGACCCCGCAAGCGCCGTTCATGGTCTGCGCCGCGATCGACCCCTCGCGGCGCGCGGCGCTGGAGGCGCTGCTGGACGGGATGACCCTCCGGCCGGGTGAAGCCGATCCGCAGAATGCGCTGCTGCCGTTTGGCCAGTTTCGGCAATTGCATTTCGCCCGGCTGGTGCTGCTGGAAGACCTCGCCGCCGCCTCCCCACAGCCGCCGCCGATGCTGGCGCTGCTCGGTGATGTCGACGGCACGGAGGCGGATTTCCTGGCCGATCTGGCGGCGCGGGCGGGCGATGGCCTGCGCCAGTTGTTCAGCTTCTGCCCCGGCTTCGCCCCCGGCACCGACCCGCTGGCCTGGATGCGCGCCCACGCTGCACGGCCGGCGGCCAACTACGTCAATTGGGTGGGCCGCACGGTGCAGCAAGTGCATGAGGAGGCGGCACTGCACGCCGCGTTGCGCGCGCGGCCGCCGCCGGCCACACCCGCCCCACCGGCCCGCGCCTGGGCCGAACTGGTGACCTGGGTGCGCCGGGAAGCGGCGGCCGGGCGGCTGACGCTGACCCCACCGGCGCCGGACCCGCCGGGCTGGCGGCTTGGCGAGATCGCCCATGCCGCCTGGATGGTTGTGCTGCTGCTGGCCGCCGCGCCGCTGCTGCTGCTGGGGCTGCTGCCCTATCTGTGGTGGCTGCGGCGGCTGGAGAGCACCGACACGCCGATCACTCCGCGCCCGGCATCGGCGCATACTGCCCGGCTCTCGGCGATCGAGGATTATGACGTCAGCAATCAGTTCAGCGCCTATGGCATGGTCAAGCCCGGGCGGTTTCGCCGCTGGACGCTGGTCTTCCTGCTCTGGGCGGCCGATGGCACCACGCGGCACATCTTTACCCGCGGGCGGCTGGCGCGGGTGCCGACCATCCATTTCGCCCGCTGGGTGTTCCTCGACAACCGGAGGCGGCTGTTCTTCGCCAGCAACTACGACGGCAGCCTGGATAGCTACATGGATGACTTCATCAACAAGGTTGCCTTCGGGTTGAATATCGTGTTCTCGAACGGCGTCGGCTACCCGCGCACAAGCTGGCTGATCCTGGAGGGCGCCAAGGATGAGCAGGCGTTCAAGGACTATATCCGCAAGCGGCAACTGGTCACCGCGGTGTGGTACAAGGCTTATCCCGGCCTCACCACCTACGATCTGGCGCGCAACGCCGCACTCCGGGCAGCGATCGAAGGCCCCTCCCCCACCGACGCGCAGGCGCGCCGCTTGCTGCAGATGCTGTGAGGCAGCCGATGCCATTCACCCGCGCCGATGCCGCCGACACCCAGGGCCTGGTGCGCGGCGGCTATGGTAGCCTGCCGGAAGCCTGCTTCCTGTTGCTGCGGATCGCCGACCGGGCGGCGGCCCGCGCCTGGCTGGCCACCGCACCGGTAACCAGTATGGCGGATCTGGACGCGCCGCAAACGCGCGCACTGAACCTGGCGCTCACTCGCGAGGGGCTGGCGGCACTCGGTGTCGCCGAGCCAGTCCTGGCCGGGTTCTCGGCACCGTTCCTGTCCGGCATCGCCGGCGATGGCGGACGCTCGCGCCGGCTCGGCGACATAGGCACCAACGCGCCGGAACACTGGGACTGGGGCGCCGGCGCGCGCAAGCCCGATGTCGTGCTGCTGGCCTATGCCTCGGCCGACGATCTGGAAGCATGGTGCGCGGACCTCACCGCGTCACCGTTCGCCGCCGGCTTCACCGTGCTGGAGAGGCTGCCGACCGCGATGCTGGACCAGCGCGAGCCGTTCGGCTTTGTGGACGGTGTCAGCCAGCCAACGCTGGACTGGCACAGCACGCCCGATCCGGGCGAGGCGGCGCATGTCGGCTACAGCAATCGCATCGCACTCGGCGAGATGCTGCTCGGCTACCCCAATGAATACGGCCTGTACACCGAGCGCCCGCTGCTGCCGCCGGAGCAGGACCCGGGCGCCCTGCTTCCGTCGGCCGCCGACCAGCCGGCATTGCGCGATCTTGGGCGCAACGGAAGCTACCTCGTGCTGCGTCAGTTGCAGCAGAATGTCGACGGCTTCTGGCGCTGCGTGCATGCCCGTGCCGGTGGCGATGCGGCGGCGGGCATTGCGCTGGCGGAAAATATCGTCGGTCGCCGCCTGTCGGGCGCGCCGCTGCTGCCGGCCGGCGCCAGGCTGCCGGGCGTCGCGGCGGACGACGTGGCGCAGAACGGCTTCACCTATGACGGCGACGCCGACGGCCTGGCCTGCCCGTTCGGCGCCCATGCGCGGCGCGCCAACCCGCGCAACGGCGACATGCCGGCCGGCACCACCGGCGCGCTGGCGCGGCTGCTGCGCAATCTCGGTCTGGTGCGGCAGGAGTTGCGCGACGACCTGATCGCCTCCAGCCGCTTTCATCGCGTGCTGCGTCGCGGGCGGGATTACGGCGCCCAACTGACGCCGGAGCAAGCGCTGGCGGCCGACGCGCCGGTGCAGGCGGGGCTGCATTTCATCTGCCTGAACGCCAATATCGCCCGGCAATTCGAATTCGTACAGGGCGCCTGGCTGGCCGGCCGCGCCTTCAACGGGCTGACCGACGAGCGCGACCCGCTGACCGCGCCGCGGGACGGCAGCACCGACGGCTTCAGCCTGCCGCAGGCCGATGCCGCGGCACGGCGGGTGGCGGATCTGGCGCAATTCGTCACCACCCGCGGCGGCGCCTATTGCTTCCTGCCTGGGCTGGCAGCGCTGCGCTGGCTTGCGCGGTAGTTTTCAAGCTTCGAAGCGTTCGTCGCCGGTGGGCTCCACATGCGGGGTGGCGTTCATCGACTGGCGCAGGCGGGAAAGCTCGGCGTAGATGTGCCGCCGGGCGCGGTTCTGGTTGCCCAGCGGGCGATGCGCTTCCAGGCAGTGCCAGGGATTGATCGAGAGTCGGCCGGCGAACGCCAGCTGTGCCGAGCTGTCGAACATTTGGCGCGGCAACAGCAGCCGGGCAACCGGCACTGCCGGCGCCAGCCGCTCCGGCCAGCGGATCGAGGCGTTCTCGATCGGCATCCGACGCGGATCGGTCTGCAGTTGCACCCGCATCTCGAAGCAGGCCTCGCGGTCGGCCAGTGTGGCGGCCATCGCTTCGCGCAGGTAGTTGTTCGGCGGGCGCAGCGGCAGGCGGGGGATGCGGCTGCGGCCGGCGGCGATCGGGTGGAAGGCGTAGCACATCGCCTGGCCGGCGCCCATCGCATAGGGCACGCAGCCCCAGTACGGGGTTTCCAGCGGGCTGCTCTGGGTGCGCGCCCACAGGCCCTGCATCAGGGCATCGAGTAGATGGCTGTCGCGCGGGCCGAGGAAGTAGAACAGCGGCAGCCCGGTGAGGATGGCGGCCTGCAACTTGGCGTTCTCGATCACGTTCGGCGTGGTGAAGGTCGGAGTGCTGATGCCGCTGAAATCCTGCGTGCCGTGCTCGTCGTCGAGCAGCTTCGGCCCCGGCACCCCCATCACCTTCACGCCGATGCTGAGCACGCCGACATCCTCGATATCCGGCGGACTGTCCGGGCCGGGACCGCTGAACCGCACCCAAACCGGATAGCTGCCGGGCATGGCGAACAATCCGTGGCACAGCCGCTCCGGCAAGCCGGGCAACACCTCGAAGCGGCCGCGCAGCACGCCGTGAGTCTTGGTATTGCCGGCGCGCTGATACCCACCCGGCTGGTAGCGGGCGCGCATCTGGGCGGCCATCGCGCCGATGATCGCCTCGACGCAGGCGGCCTCGCCGGGCAGCTCCCGCTCCTCGGCCAAAGCGAGCGCCACCCTGCCCTGCCGGTGCAGCAGCAGCGCCTGGACCAGGGCGGCCGCCGGCGGCCGCAGCAGCGCATCGACGGGCCGGCGGAACAACGGATCGACCCGCCGCTCGACATGCAGCAACCCGATCAACGCCCGATGCAGCGCCGCGCGCAGACTCATGGCGCCACCTCGCGCAGCAATTGGTCGGCGGCCTTCTCGGCGACCATGTAGACCGCGCAGGCGATGAAGAAGCCGGGAATGCGCGGGAACACCGACGCATCCACCACCCGCAGCCCGCTGGTGCCGTGCACCCGGAACGCGCTGTCCAGCACCCCACCCTGCGCGCGCGGCCCGATGGCGCAACTGCACGACGCATGATGGCCCCAGGCCTGGTCGCGCACGAACCCGGCCAACTCGGCATCGGATTGCAACTGCGGCCCCGGTAACTCCTCGGCGGCGATCAGCCCCTCGCGCAGCATCGGCGCGGTCATCCGGCGCACGCTGCGGATCGCCCCCACCATCGCGGCGAGGTCATCGCCGCCCGGATCGTCACCGTCCTCGAAATAGTGAAAATCCACCAGCGGCCGGTCGCGCGGATCAGCACTGGCCAGCCGCACCCGGCCGGCGCGGTTGGCGGTGTGTGCCTTCAGGATTGCCCAGGTGAGGCAATTCTGCCGCTCGGCGCTCAGGCGCGAATAGCCGGGGAAATAGCCGCGGAATTCGCCGAGCAACGCCATGAAGAACAGGTCCGGCCCGCGTCGTGCCGCGGTGGAGCGGCGGGTGAGCGCGATGGCGGCGCCGTTGGCGACATACATGCCCTGCCGCGCCTGTTCCCATCGCGTCCATTGCCGGTCGCCGCGGCGGAACCGCGCGCCCTGCAACACCCGCCAGGCCGGGAAGGTCATGCGGTTGACCACGCCAATCTCATAGCGATCCTGCAGGTTACGCCCGACGCCGGGCAGATCGACCCGACAGGCAATGCCATGGCGGGCCAGTTCGGCTGCCTCGCCGATGCCGGACAGCATCAGCAGTTGCGGCGTATTGAAGGCGCCGCCGGCCAGGATCACCTCGCGCCGCGCACGCAGGCAACGCAACGCGCCGGGTGACGCGGCGGGGTTGGGGTCGGCGCGATAGAGTCGTTCGCCAGCCCGGAATTCCACGCCGACCGCGCGCTGTTGGCTATCCAGCAGCACGCGGGTTACCAGGGCATGCAGCAGCACATGCAGCCGGTCGGGGTGCCGCTTCGCCACCCCCAGCACCCGCTCACGCGCGCCGGTCCGGCGATGGCGATCGGTGGCAAGTGGCGTGTAGATCAGGCCGTCAGCGCGGGCGCGCAACGGGCGCCAGTCATTCGGATCGGCCCGGCCGCGCAGCAGCCAGCGTAACTGCCGCCACAGCCGGCCGCCCTGCCCGAGCGCCAGCAACGCCGAATCGGCCAGAGCATGCATCAGCTTGAGATCGCGCAGCGCGGCCAGCGGCGCGGCACGCTCGCTCGGCAGCCAGCCATCCCAGCCATGCCGCGACGGATCGAGTCCGAGCCGCGCCAGCAGGCGCAACAGCGGCCGGTGTCGGCATGATTCCAGGCGGTGGAACCAATGCTGCATCGCCGCCGCTTTCCACGAAGCGTCGCCGGTGAGGGCGGCAATGGCATCCCAGTCCTCCGGCGGCGGGCGCATCAGGATCATCGCGTTATGTGCCGTGCAGCCGCCCAGCGTGCCGGCCCGCGGGTAGAGCACGCCATCTTCCTCGGCGGTGAACTTCGGGTCCCGCTGGCGCTGCGCCCGGTTGCGGTCGTGGCGGACGAAGAAATCCCAGCGCAGCGCTGGGTTCTCCGAGGCGAACGGGTGGAACGCCGGCACGTCATAGTCATCCGGCAGCCGCTCGCCCGGCCCGCGCGGATCGCCGCCGGCCTCCAGCAGCGCCACCCGCATCCCGCCCTCGGCCAGCCGCGCCGCCAACGTCCCGCCGCCGGCGCCGGAGCCGACAACGATATAGTCGTAGACATCCTCCCCCGGCATTCCGCTCAGAACGTCTTGAGGAATTCGATCAGCGCCCGCTTGTCGGCATCGGCCAGCGGCGGTTCGGCGCTCTGCATATCGGTGCCGAAATAATGCCCGCGATTGACCACGAAATCCGGGCATTTGCTGAGCGCCAGCATCGGCTCAGCCAGATTGGCGAACACCTTCAGCGCATCGGCGTCGCTGGCGTCGGGCGGCAGCGCCTGCAGGTCATGCTTGGCCCGCAGCAGCAATTGCACCAAACGCGCGACATGCTCGGCCTTGACCGCCGGATCGACGCTTTCCGACAGCAGCCTCAGGTTGGCGAGCAGGTTGACCGGCACCCCCGGCGGAATCGGGCCGATGCGGATATCGCCGCCGGCGGTGAACAGCCACGGCAGCCAGCGATTGAGCCGGGGGCGCAGCGGCGCCAGTTCGTCGGGCAGGAAGCCGGCCGGCACCGACAGCCAGCTTCGCACCGTGGTGCGGTCGATGAGGCCGGGCACCTTGTCGCCAAGCACCGTGTCGTGCCGGCGTTTTTCTGGCCACAGCATCTGCTCGATCCCCGACTGGAAGGCGCGCATGCGGCCCGCCACACTCGGATCAGGATCGAACTGCCCCACCGTGTTGTTGAGCAGATAAGGTGCGGTGGACCACAGCGCGATCAGCGACGGCGGCCGCGTATAGCCACGCCCGCCAGCCGGCATCCGGTACGGCTTCGGCGCCCCGGTGAACGGATCGCTGACCGTGATGGTGCCGACCGAAGGCAGTTGCTTGTAGGTATCCGAGGAAAAATTATTCCAGATATTGCCGGCCAGCGCGTTGGTCGCCAGCGGGCTGCAGGCATTGGTCTGCAGCAGCGTCACCGGCACCCGCGCGTCGGTGGAAAGGTAGTTGCCAGCAAGGAAATCCGGCGCCGCAACAATGGCGCGCATCTTCGCCTTGTAGTCCTCGGTCTTGGTCCACGCCCAGTAGCGGTTCCACCGCTCCAGATAATCCGGCCCCGCCCCACCGCCCGGATCCAGCCCCGCCGCCGGTTCCGGCTGTTTGGAGGAATGGCACCGCGCGCAGTTCTCGGCGAACACCGTCTTGCCGCGCGCCAGCACCGCCTGGTCATCGCTGAGATAGGCAGCCCCCCCCGGCGCATCGCGCAGATGGTCCGGCTGCCCGGCCTTCAGCAGAAACAGCGCCATCGCCGGCGTCTGCTGCTCGGTGGCCTGCCAGTAGGCCGAATTCTTCTGCGCCACCGCAATCTCGATCGGCGAAATCGGCTTGCCGCCGACCAGCGCGTTGAAGTGCAGCAGCCATTCCTCGCTGAACAGCCCGATATTGAGATACACCCGGTTCAGCGCCCCCAGCGCCCCCACCGAATCCGACCCGTCCTTCAGCACCCGCGGGGTCAGCGACACATTCGGCTTCTCGAAGAACGCGGTCAGCGGCCCGCTGGCGACGAAATCGTTGAACTGCTTGTTGTGCAGGTTGGCCGCACTCAGCGTCTCGCGCCCCCAGCGTTTGGCGATCGCCAGCCGGTCGCCCAGGCTGTAGATCGCGTTCATGGTGCGCGGGTTGTTGATGTTATCCGTCGACACCAGCGAGGTATCCAGCGAGCCAGGCCGCGAAGTATGCACCAACTGGAACATGTAGTTGGCCGGATTGTTATTCCACAGGAAAATGCGGTCGATCCAGAAATACTGCGCCCCAACAGTGGAACTGAGATTGCCCCATTCCGGCTTTTCCGGATCAGCCGGCGGCCGCACCGGGCTGGGGCCGACATGGCAGAACCCGCAGGCCATGCCGACGCGATACGGCCGCACCAGGTCCTTCGAAAGATAGTAGCCGGGATCGTCGTAATACCGCTTCGGGTCCCATTTCTTCGCCGCCGCCTCGTCGAAATCCGGGTTCGCGAACAGCCGCAGCCCGACCACGCCGGTGGCCTCGCCATAATACGACCCCACCGGCAGGTTCTTGCCGCGCGCGCCGATCCGCACCCCCGGATATTTCTGCGCATTCTCGAACGGATCGGCCGCACAGCCGGCGGCGCGATGATCCAGCCACAGCCCGAAGCGCTTCGGGTCCGGCCCGGTCGCCTTCTCGAAGCACGGTTCGTTCATCACCCCCAGCCAGGCGAAGCGGTTGTCCCGGCCATACGTCATGCCCGGATAGCTCGACAACGTCTTCAGCAGATCGAAACCGCCGAAGCTGGCCCGCGTCATCTCGTCCCACAGCCGGTCGTCGCCGCCGGTCCAGACGTTCCACATGTTGCGCCCGGCAATCTCGGCAGCCGACAGCGCCACACCGCCATCCATGGCGTGAAAGAAGTCCTCGTCCGCCGCCGGAAACGACGCCGCGCCGCGCCCGGCCAGCAGCGCCTCGTCGCGCACCTCCCCCGATCTGGGTCCGCCCCCCAGCACCAGCCACGCCGCGACACCCCCGGCCACGAGCACAACCACCAGCGCCGCAACAGCGCCCAGCCATCTGCCTCGCCGCATCGCCGTGTCCTCCCCCGCCGCCTCGCGCCAGCACCTCAGGACCGCAGTCTCCGGCAACGCTATCACGATCGCCGGCCGGATGCGTATCATTTACTCGAATGTTACTTCCGCGCGCCCCCGATGTCGGCTACCGTTGCGCCGCCGGCGAAACCCGCCACGGAGAACGGACGCATGTGCACCCCGCCGTATTATCCGATCATCTATGTCCGCGGCTACGCCGGCAACGACAGCGAGGTCGAGGACACCGTCGCCGACCCCTATATGGGCTTCAACCTCGGCTCCACGAAGCAGCGCCAGGCCTGGACCGGCGACATGCAGCGCTACTACTTCGAATCCCCGCTGGTCCGCCTGATGAAGGAATTCGACTACCGCGACGTCTATTCCGCCGGCCTCGATAACGCCCCCGATGGCCGCGTCGCCGCGCGTTCGGTGATCGTCTACCGCTATTACGACCAGGTCTCCGACAGCTTCGGCAGCGGCGAGCAGGCGCGCATGGAGGTGTTCGGCGCCGGCCTCGGCGACCTGATCCTGAAGCTGCGCGACCAGACCAGCGCCGATGACGCCGAGCGCGCCGCCTTCAAGGTGCATCTGGTCGGCCATTCCATGGGCGGGCTGGTGATCCGCTGCTTCCTGCAGAACCACGCCGTCTCCACCGACGAGGCGCGCGGCCTGGTCGACAAGGTGTTCACCTACGCCACCCCGCATAACGGCATCGAACTGGCCATCGTCGGCAACGTGCCCTCCTTCTTCACCCGCAACAGCGCCGACAACTTCAATCGCGCCCGGATGTGCGAATATCTCGCCCTGCCCGCCGGCACCGACCCGGTGAACACCCTGGCCGGGCGGTTCGACCCGGATCGCTTCTTCTGTCTGGTCGGCACCAACGCGCGCGACTACGCGGTGGCCGCCGGCTGGTCAGCGCGGGTGGTCGGTCCGTTCAGCGACGGTCTGGTGCGCATCAACAATGCCGTGCTCAGCGGCACCGCGCCGGATGCCGCGGCGGACTCGCCATCGAAGCTGGCCCCGCGCGCCTACGTCAGTCGCAGCCACTCCGGCCCGTATGGCATCGTCAACTCCGAGGAGGGCTACCAGAACCTGGTCCGCTTCCTGTTCGGCGACATTCGGGTGGACGGCGTGCTGGAGGTCGCGGCCATCACACTTCCTGACAGCATCCAGGCGATGAAGGATGCCGGCCGCCAGGTACGCGCCTCCTACCATTTCGAGGCAGTGACCACGGTGCGCGGCGCCCATTGGGATCTAAGCCGCCGGCTGGCCAGCGAGAACTCCACCGTGTTTCGCCGCTACGGCGAGTTGTTCCCCGACAATCCGCAGCCCGGCGACCGCGCCGATCACGCCAGCCCGGAACTGTTCACCACATTCTTGCGCAGCGCCGCGCGGGTGGACCAGAGCCGCGCCTCGCTCGGTTTCAGCGCCGACCTCGGCGTTCTGGTACCAGAATACGAAGTGGACGGCGCATTGTTCCTGAAAGACCATTACGCCGGAAGCTATATCTTCCGCGACAAGCTGACCCTGGAGGCAACACCCGGCAACCCCTGGACGCTCATGTACGGCTTCGACAGTCTCACTCCAAACACCGCCCCGACGCGGGCCGAGGGCATCGCGGTGCCCGGCGGCATCATGTTCCGCATCCCTGTCAGGCGCGCGGCCAACCCGGGCATTGACGCGACACTGGTGCTGACAGCGAGGATGTAATCCAACGCGGTGTGGGGCACGACTAAAAGGTCAAGAAGTTCGGCGATTGCCCTCGGGGGCGGTGCCGTCGGCGAACCACACCGCATTGTCGCCAGGCAGGACACCCGCGTCCGGCGCGAGCGCAACCAGCGCTACTTTGGCATATCCGGATCGACGGGGCCGGCAACCTGCGGGACGCCGAGGTTTTTCGATGCGGCGGGGATTGCGCGGCGCTGAGGGATGAATCGCTTGGCAGAACGATGGCACTCCTGTAGCGTTACGTAACAGGAAGTGTCGGCTGGTGATTTGAAACGCGACGCTTGGGGGCGCTATGGGCGGATCGCGGACATGCTGCTGCTCGGCGTTGCGATGATGACGCTCGCGCAGTTCATGGAAGCAGTTCAGCCGGTCTACCGCTCAATCTGGATCGGCCGCGCCAGCCGCGGCTACATCCCCAATGCAGGTACCCGCGTCGACACACTCGTCAAGGCGGGCGTCAGCGGTTGGGGCGCGCATCCGATCGCCCCAGTGATCCTCGCCATACTGGCCGCACTGTTCATTTTCAATATCGACTTCGGTCCCGGCTGGATGCGCTTTCGCTTCTGGATTGCCGGCGCATTGCTGGCGGTCTGTCTTATCCCGGTCAATGTCGAGGGCGCGTTCGGCAACGGCGTCGTGGTCGGCTGGTTCGCGGTTGTCCTCACTGTCATCGCGGCATTGCTGCGCCGCAAAGAGGCTTGATATGCAGCAAGCAAGACTGTCGTCGATAGGCGGCATCACCGTGGGCGCCATATTGCCCAGCGCTGCTGCGACACTGGTGCAGTTCGCTGCCCCCGACAACACACTTCCATACCGAAGGGTCTTCCAGCCCTCGCAGGATATCTCCGATCAAAGCGGCGACGTGGCGCGCGGGGACCTGTATCGCAAGGTCGTGCGCGAGAAGGTTGAGCGTTGCCCGTTCTCGGGCGCAGAGAAAGCAAGCTTCCGCGCGTGGGCCGACACCCGCAACGCTGCCTTCGCCGGCGACTGCGCCCGGGCCGCGGCCAGAGGCGCAGTGCCGGGGACACCCGAGGAACAGCACCGCAGCAAAGCGCTGGCCGCAGCCCCCCGCATGCGCGTGGTCCTCCGCCGGATTGATGAGTATGGCCGCGGCAAGGCCCGTTCTGAGGACGTGATCGGAGAGGTGTGCCGGCCGTCCGCCCAGTGAGCGAAATGTCGTCGACTGATTGCAACCAGGCCCTGCAACGCCCGGTGATGGCACTGCATATCGGCGTCAGCGGCCATCGCAGCCTGCCGGACACCGATGTTGCCGGGCTGCGTGCCGAAGCCTCGGCCGTGTTCAGGGCGGTCCGCACCGAGGCGTTGGCGCTGCACGCGGCCGACCAGTCCAGCGTTGCCCCGATCTATGCCGCCGCGCCGCCGCTGCTGCGCTGCGTCTGTGGCCTGGCCGAGGGGACGGACAGTATTCTCGCCGAGGCCGCACTCGATGAAGCGTGGACGCTGGTGGCCGTGCTGCCGTTCCCCGCGGATGTGTTTGCCGAGGATTTTGCCGGTGCCGCGCGGGACCGTTACGCCCGGCTCCTCGCCCGGGCACAGGCAGTGTGCGCGCTGGACGGTGACCGCGGCAGCGATCACGCCTATGCCGATATCGGCGACCTTATCATCGAGCAATCTGACCTGCTGCTGACCGTTTGGGACGGGAAGCGGGCAAAGGGGTACGGTGGCACAGGTGACGTCGTGCGTCTTGCGATGCGGGCTGGGCTGCCGGTTGCGGTGTTGCCGCCCTCTGGCGCGCGTGCCGCCAACTGGCTCGGGGTTACGGGCACCGTTGACTTCGCCGCCATGCTGCGTGCTGCCCTGCTGCCACCGACGAGCGGCGACGGCTTCCCGCAGGCGTGCTTCAATGACCGCCCGCGCGGCAATGGCTGGGCTGCCGCTGTGCTGCGGACGTATGACTGGCTGGTGGCTCTCGGCCACGCCCCGACTGCTTCACCCATTTCGGCCCAACCGGTGTGGGAGCCGGAGGTCGCGGTATTGCACCAGGCATTCCAGGCGTCCGACCAACTGGCAACTGAGTATGCCGCGCGTTATCGTGCCGCCGGATTGCTGCGCTACGGGCTGATCCTGCCGGCCACGCTGGCCTCGCTGGTGGGCTGGTATGGCGCCGGCTGGCTTCAGCCGATCGGCAATCTGGCAGCCTTCGTCGTGCTGCTGTTCGTTGTCCTGTTTTCCGCCCATGGCGGTTGGGAGCCGGCGCATCGCCGGTTTCTGATGTATCGCGCGCTGGCCGAATATATTCGCAACGCCCGTCTGCTCGCGTCGTTGCGCGCGGTGCCCTCTCTGCCGGGGGCTGCAGCGCATGAGGTGCGGGCAGCAGATTGGACCGGCTGGTATGGTCGAGCGGTGATCCGCCAGCAAGGCCTGTCGCCAGCCCACTTCGATGCCGAGAGCATGGCGCAGGCGGTGGGCTTCGTGCGCGGTGAGGCGCAAAACCAGATTCACTTTCTGCAAAGCCGCGCCGAGGGGTTCGACGTCATCGCCGGGCGGCTGCGACAGATCGGCGTCGTGCTGTCGATCCTGGGCGTGGCGTTCTCCGGTGGTCGGGCGGCACTGCTGCTGGCGGGTGTCGGCCCGTCCGCGCTGCGGGCGTTCAACGAAATGGCGCTGGTCCTCCCGGCGATGGCCCCGGTGTTTCTTGGTCTGCTCAGCTTCAACGAATACAGCAAGCTCGCCACCCGCTATCGCCTGGTGGCGGCCGCGCTGGAAGCCGAGATCGCGGCACTTGATCGAGCAGCGCTGAACCGCGCCACCGTGCTGCCGGTCGCGCGGCGGATCGTCGATGTGATGCTGGCGGAGCGGGACGACTGGCGACAACTGATGCAATCGCAGACGATCTCGGCGTACTGAATGATTTTGCGACTTTCTTCTGTCAACAGTGACGCGAGGCGTCGCAACTCAGGGAGATTTCGATATGCTCAAATTGGGTCTTGCAGGCCTCGTGGCCGTCGCGCTGCTCAGCCTGCCAGCCGAAGCCGCCGGTCCACCACCATCCGGCGTCTATAGCTGTTACGACGCCAGGATGGACTACAAAATGCGGCTCACCATCACGCCCATGCCGCTTGTGATGTTCGGCCTGATCGACGCCAGCACCTACTGCGACTTCGACGGCAATCACGGCCATTACAACTACAATGCCGGAAACGGCGTACTGACCATGCTCGACGGATCGCGCAAGGGCTGGCGCTACCACAAGGTGGCGGAATGGGGATTTGCGCTGATCGACAACGCGAAGGGCACCGATATCTATACCTGTCCGTTCGAAGCCAACAAGAATCCGGCGCGCGGCCCCTGGTAGGCCACCGATGCCGCCTCTGCGCATCGTCGCGCTGCTGGGCCGGGGTGCTCGCAACTCCGGCCTCCCGGCCCGGCAGCGGTCGTCGATGGGCGTGCCGGTCCCGCCGGCGCCCGAAAGCGACGTGCCCGAGGCACAACGGCCCAAGGTGTTCGTCTCGTATTCCAGGCGCGATGGCGCCTTTGCCGCAATCTTGGTGACACATCTTGAGGCACGTGCATTCCAGCCATTTCTTGACCGCACCGACATCGCTCCCGGCGAGCCGTGGCAGGACCGGCTCGCCGGGCTGATCCGCGTGGCCGATACGATGGTGTTTCTGGTCGGCCCTGATTCGAGTCATTCCGCCATCTGCGAATGGGAAGTCACCGAGGCTGCGCGATTAGGCAAACGGATCATACCGCTGGTGTGCCGGCCGACCGATGACGCGGCCATCCCGGCGGCGTTGGCACGATTGAACTTCATTTTCGCCACCGAGCCCGAGGACATGGCGAACGCCATGGCGCGGCTGGATCATGGCCTGCGGCAGGATATCGGTTGGGTGCGCGAGCACACGCGGCTGACTGAGATCGCGGTGCGTTGGGATGATGGCGGGCGGAAGCGGTCACAGGCGCTGCGTGGCAGCGACCTTGAGGCGGCCGAGCGGTGGCTGTCCCACCCGCCCGGCCAATCCGGCCACCCCACAGTCCTGCACCGCGATCTCGTGCGGTTCAGCAGGCGCGCGCAGCGGCTGCGTCAGCGTGCCTGGGTGGTTGGGTCCGGTCTGGTTGCCGTCGTCGCACTGGGGCTGGCCGGGCTCGCCGAGATCAGCCGTCGCCGCGCCGACGACGCGCTGCAGGCGGCACGTGCAACCGCCAACACCCTGGTGAGCGATCTCGCCACCGGATTACGCGACAAGGTGGGAATGCCGGTCACCCTTGTGCGCAGCATTTTGGAACCGGCCCTGGCGCTGCAGGATCGGCTGATTTCTTCAGGCGGGGTCAGTCCCGCCCTGCGGGCCGATCAAAGCCACGCTTTGGCCCTGATGACGGTGACGTTGCTGCGCGTCGGCGACACGCAGGGTGCACTGAAAACTGCCACGCGGTCGCGCGACATCGCCGCGGCGCTGCAACGCGCTGCGCCGAATAGTCCTCCGCTGCGCTCCCAACTCTCCGAGAGCCTGCGCGCGGTCGCCCTGGCCGAGGAAAAATCGGGTGACCTCTCGGCCGCGCGTGCCGCCGTCGTCCAGCGCGTGACTGTCGCCCGGCAGAATATCGGCAGTCCGCCGCAGGCACAGGCCTCCCACGAACTGCTCGACGCGCTCATCATGCTGGGCCAGGCGGAGAGTGCAACCGACGACGTCGGCGGTGCGGCAAAGGCCTTGGAGGAGGCGTTGCAGTTGTCCCGCACAGCCTCCGACGGCGCCGCTACTCCGCAACACGAGCGTGATCTCATGGAGATATTGGTCCAGCTTTCCGTGCTCAAGCTCCGGGCGGGCGATTCCAATGCGGCCTCGCAGGCGCTGCGCGAGGCATACGGCCTGGCGACGAGGGCCGCGCTGGACGAGACGGATGCCGCGGCACGCCGAGACCTGGCCCAGACGCTGATGACCATGGCCGTCAGCTTCTTTCGCCTCAACGACCCTGCATCTGAATTCTCAAGTCTCACCCAAAGCCTCGACATCCGGCGTCAACTGGCTGCTGACAAAACCAATTACGAGGCGCAACTGGCCCTTGCGGGGGCGCTTTTTGCCGCCGGCGGGCTCCGATCCATCAACGGGCTGAACGATGCCGGGATTCGTGATCTTAGCGAAAGCATCTCGATCTACCGCGCACTGGCCCGAGACGGGTCGCATCCCGCTGTCCGCATTGCTCTTGCCAACACGCTCACCCTGGTTGCCCAGGCGAGGGTCATGGCGCGGGCCCCGCCCGGCGAGGCAGTGGCCGAACTGCTGGAGGCGATCGCGCTCTACCGCACCGACGGGCGCGATCTGGACAAGCAATCGCAGGCGTTTTTCAAGCAAGCCGAAGCGCTGCTGGCGAAACTGCAGCACATTGACACGGGTTGAGGTCGCCAGGTTGGTGTTTAACTGAGAGTCTAACTCCGAATGATATCGGAACAATCGTGAGCTGTTGATTTTCTGAAACTCGACCTCTCCCAGCGACGGCGGAGCGGAACTTCTACCCTTGCGAAACCAGCCATTTTTCATTTCTCCATCATTCAGAATCAGACTCTGAGAAGCCGACCTGGTTGTCGGGTTTGCGGGCCACTTGAATGCGCTCGGGCTGGCGTTGGCGACGCGCGGTCCGGCATAGCCGCCATCAGCCTAGCCCGGTTGCACGAACGGCCACCGCGAACGGAAGGCCGCCAGCAACAACACGGGGCCGTTACTGGCGGCCTTCCGTTCGTGGTGGTTGTCGAATTCCACTGCGGCCTGACCCGGGCTGATCGAAATTTTCGACTGAGGTCTGGCCGAGGTTTGAACCTCCCCTTCCGTAAGCTTCGCCATCAGTTTGCCGCTTCCGGCCGCCTGACCAGGCAGCCAACGCTGCTCAACACGCCGTTGCTGTGCCGCACCTCGGGGCATGATCCGTAGTCGATTTTCGGTAGCCGTGCAGCGGCGGCGAACGGGTGGATTGACGCGCTGTGCCGCCAGTCCTAGTTTTTCGCCGTCAGCACGCTGCTGGTCCTCGTGATTTGTCCGGCCGGATTGCGGCGAGGTGAAACAAGCGCGCTAAAGAGGCCAGTGGTGTAGCCTGCGGAATGGGTCCGCGGCGCGCCGCTGCATCCATGGCCGGCCCCACGCGTGAAGGGCCCCAATGATGGCATCCGAAGCTCCCACCCCTGATACCAGTGCCTGGCATCCCGCCACTCGGCTTGTGCAGGGTGGCATCGAGCGCAGCGCGTTTGGCGAAACCGCCGAGGCGCTGTTTCTCACCTCCGGCTTCGTCTACGACAGCGCCGAGCAGGCCGAAGGCACGTTCACCGGCGCGGTGAAGCATTACCAGTATTCCCGCCTGGCCAACCCCACCATCTCGATGCTGGAGTCACGGCTGGCGCTGATCGAGGGCGCCGAGGCCTGCCGCTGCACCGCCACCGGCATGGCCGCGGTGCATGCCGCCTTGCTCAGCGGCCTGAAATCCGGCGACCGGGTGGTGGCTTCGCGCGCGCTGTTTGGCTCCTGCCACTGGATCGTCTCCACCCTGCTGCCGCGCTACGGCATCACCACCAGCTTCGTCGACGGCGGCGACCTGGCGCAATGGGCCGAGGCGCTGGCCACCCCGGCGACCGTGGTGTTGCTGGAATCACCGTCCAACCCGATGCTGGAGATCGTCGATCTGGCCGCCGTGGCCAAGCTGGCGCATGCCGCCGGGGCGGTCGTGGTGGTGGACAACGTGTTCGCCACGCCGCTGCTGCAGCAGCCGCTGAAGCTCGGCGCCGACGTGGTGGTGTATTCCTGCACCAAGCATATCGACGGCCAGGGCCGGGTGCTGGGCGGCGCGGTGCTGGGCACGAAGAAATGGATCGAGGAGGTGCTGCAGCCGTTCGTGCGCAACACCGGGCCGGCGATCTCTGCGTTCAACGCCTGGCTGCTGCTGAAGGGGCTGGAAACCCTGGCCCTGCGCGTGGATGCCGGCTGCCGTAGCGCCGCCGATGTGGCCGATTTCCTGGCCGTCCAGCCGGGCATCGCGCGGGTGTGGTATCCCAGCCGCGCCGATCATCCGCAGCGCGAACTGGCGATGGCGCAGATGTCGGCCGGCGGCACCATGGTGATCTTCGAGGTGAAGGGCGGCAAGGCGGCGGCGTTCCGGCTGATGAACGCCATGCGGCTGATCCGCGTCTCGAACAACCTGGGTGATTCCAAGTCGCTCGCCACCCACCCGGCAACCACCACGCATATGAAGATCGGCGCCGAGGAGCGCGCCAAGCTTGGCATCACCGATGGGGTGATCCGGCTGTCGGTGGGGCTGGAGGATGTGCGCGACATCAAGGCCGATCTGGCGCGCGGGCTGGCGGCGGTCTGATCGCCGGGCTGGACTTGTCTCCGGCGCGCGCGTTTTATCGGCCGCTGGAGACCCCCCGAGCGATCAGGCGACAGCGGACCACGCGGCATGACCCCGACCACCCCTGGCGATTATTCCCAGACCACCCACGGCATCAGGGTCACGGTGCGGTCGTTCTATCTCGACGATCAGTCCAAACCGGCCGAGGGCAAGTATGTCTGGGCCTACCGGGTGCGGATCGAGAACCAGGGCGCGGCGACGGCGCAGTTGCTGCGCCGCACCTGGCGGATCACCGATGGACGCGGCCGCACGCAGACGGTCAGCGGCGAGGGGGTGGTGGGGCAGCAGCCGATTCTCGACCCCGGCGAGAGCTTCGAATACACCTCCGGCACGCCGCTCGACACGCCGAGCGGCTTCATGCACGGCACCTACCACATGATCGCAACCGCGTCGGGCGAGGCGTTCGACGTGGCGATCCCGGCCTTCAGCCTGGACAGCCCGCGTCAGAACACCCGGTTGCACTGAACCGCCACCCTGCCCTGCGCCGGTGACGGAGGGGAAATGATGGGCGGTGCCGATACGATCCGGTAGCGTGGTGGGATCGCCATCAGGAGCTGCCGGGATGTCCGCTGCCGTCAATACGCCGGCCCAGAATCGCGCCCTGCTGGCGGGTTCGGTCACGCTCTCGGTGGCGCTTGGCACCAGGGCGACATTCGGGCTGTTCCTGGTGCCGCTCACCACCATGGGAATTCCGCTGGCCGACGTGGCGCTGGCGATCGCCGTCCATAACCTGTCCTGGGGTGCAGCCCAGCCGCTGGCCGGCGCCTGGGCGGATCGGGCCGGCGCGGCGCGAGTGCAGGCGCTGGGCGCGCTGCTCTACGCCGCCGGTTTCGCGCTGCCGGCGCTGGTGCCGGCGACCTGGTCGGTGATGCTGGGGATCGGGCTGCTGACCGGGGTGGGAATGGCGCTGCTCGGTTGGGGGGTGTCGCTGGCCGGGGTGGCGCGGGCGTTTCCGGCATCACGACGGACCCCGGCGACCGGGCTGGCCAGCGCCGGCGGCTCGGTGGGGCAGATGTTGCTGCTGCCGGTCGCCGCGGTGGCGATCGGCTATGGCGGCGGCGGGCTGGGGTTGCTGGTGATGGCGGCTGTGCTGCTGGTCGCTATCCCGCTCGGCCGGCCGCTGGACCGCGCGGCGCTGGCGCATCCGGCGCCACACCCGACGCAGGGTGGTGGTACCATGGCGGCGGTGCGGCTGGCGCTGCGGGATCGCAGTTTCGTGCTGGTTTCACTGGGGTTTTTCACCTGCGGGTTCCAGCTTGCCTTCCTGGCGACGCATCTGCCGGGCTATCTGAGCCTGTGCGGCATGCCGGCCTCCACCGGCGCCTGGGCGCTCATGCTGGTGGGTGGCGCGAATATCGTCGGCAGCTGGGCCTGCGGGCGGATGGGCCAGGTGCTGCCGCCGCAATACGTGCTGGCCGGCATCTATCTGCTGCGCGCGGTGGCGATCCTCGGGTTCTGGCTGTCGCCGAAGGACGCGCTCTCCACGGCGCTATTCGCCATCGTCATGGGGCTGTTCTGGCTGGGTACGGTGCCGCTGACCAACGGGGTGATCGCCAGCCGGTTCGGCGTGCGCGATATCGGCGCGCTGTTCGGGGTGTGCTTCATCAGCCACCAGATCGGCGGATTTCTCGGCGCCTGGATGGGCGGGTTGGTGTTCGGCTGGACCGGCAGCTACGACGCGGCGTTCCTCGCCACCGCGGCCGCCGGGCTGGTGGCCGCGGCCTTCAACCTGCCGATCCGCAGCCCGCGTGTGGTCGCCGCCTGGTAGTGTCTCAGTTTGAAATCCCAGCCGCCCGACTCGGCGACAAAGTGGGCTGTACCATTTTAGGAAAAAGCACAAGCTTGTTTCTTGAATTTTAACCCCATATGTGGTGGTGTGTTGAAGGAAACAGATACCGCGTGCGTTAGGACCCGCTGCCGCCGATCCCTTTGATGGGTTTTGGCAGCGACAAGGTCTCAAAGCGGGAGGGCTCGGCAGCCTTTGGCGGGGATTCGCTCCCGCCTATCTGTGTCTTTTCCCATAATATGGGCCGACGATGAATGCGGTATGGCATGCCGGTTATGACGTGCCAAAATCCATCCTTGTGAAAGTCCAACACGAGGCACAAATCGTGTTCTAATTTCTGATAAACTACGGATATCCGACTTGGCTGGTCTGCCGTGCAAATTCGGTGGAACTTACTGGCGACCTCAAAAACAAACCGCTCGACCGAAGCGCAACCCAAACTCTTTATTTTCTCAAACCTTCCGGGGTGTTGCTCAATGTGTAATTTTCCAAATCCCTTTACCCCAGGAAACCCGACCATAAGCCGAATCGGTCCAGCATGGATGGATATAGACTGCGATAGGTCTTCACTGATAACGCCGAAATCTATATGGGCGCCAGGACAATTGCAGAATTGGTGAACCATACCGTCTAAATCGCAGCCTCTTTTTTCTTGTACGGTCCACGCGCCTTAGCCGGCTCAGCGCGAGCATCTATCAGGGCGACCACGTCCATCATATCCCATAGTTTCGATGATACACCAGCCGCCATCGCCGGCGAGCAACGCAACGTCTTATGCTGGCGAGCGAAGTTGTACCAAGTGGCATAGAGCGCAACCATGTGGGTGTGGTTCTCGACTTTCTTGGAGAAGCCGTTCGTCAACCGTGTGAAGCGGCGCATGGACATCCGCATGGTGAGGTTCTGGCGCTCGACATAGCTGGTGCTGACGTGCTTCTCGGTCGGTCGCCCTTCAACGCGGCGCAATTCAATGCCGGTGCATTCGCCGGGGCTGTAGCGACCCAGCGCCCCCACCGGAGCGCCGTAGTGCTTAATCAGCATGGCGTAGTCGATCTCGGCACCGAAAGCCCCCTCCACAGCCTCCAGATAGGCGCGGTGGCCATCTGTGGTTAGCTGCACGCGGCTGGTGAGCCGAGCGGCGACATCCTGCATGAAGTCGTTTGCGTATTCGGCATCCCGGCCGCCGACCAGATAGGACACGATCAGCTTGCTATCGGCATCCAGTGCGGTCCAGGTCCAAACGTCACCAGCATCTTCCGGAGCAGCCTTGGCAGTCGCGACGTTCTTCTGTTTGGCGTAGCAGAACGACCAGATTTCATCGGCTTGGATGCGCTTGGAATTAACCCCGACCACCGCGCGGTCATGATGCTCGGCGCAGGCTTTGCCCGCTTCCACCAACAACGCCGACACCGTGTTGATCGACACATCCACAATGCGAGAGATCGACCGCATGGAGGACCCCTCGCAAAGCAGCGTGAGGATTTGGGCGCGTTTGGCGGACGGGAGCTTGTTCATGCCTCGCATTATATGAACTTTCATGCTTACCGCAAGCATAAACTTCAAATTGAATTGAGGGATTCCCTCATTTCAATCCTTGTGTTAATTTCTGCCCCGGCGGTGGGGTGGCCGATCGGGATCGAACCGACGACCTAGGGATTACGGGGCCCACGCTCTACCGCTGAGCTACGACCACCACGCCGCAAGGCGCCTGCCACGACCCACCGCAGCCCAACTTTCTGAGGGCGAAGCTGCGGTGGGTCTTCCTGTTTTGGCCCCCAGCGCCGACAGGCGTGGGGCGTGGGGGCCGCGACTCTCCTAGGCATACCGATTCTCCTCGATCACCCCCTCATAGCCACATCCCTGATGTGAGGCAAGCATCAAAACAGTCGCAACAGCGTTTTGTTGACATGAGGCGCTGGTTTGTTATATCACCCGCCATCCATAGGAGAGTGATATGAGCGAACCGAGCGACGCAGGGCGGCTCAAAAGCCCGCCATTTCCCGCCATCCCGCTACAACGGGCAATTGAGCGAGCCGAACAACTATATCGCATTGAACGAGATCATCTGGTTCCAATCGCCTCGGCCGCGCGGGCGTGGGGCATGTCTCCAACAAGCAGCAGCCCGATTCAAGCGGTGGGGGCGCTCCGTCAGTACAATCTCATTGTCGATGACGGGGCCGGCGCAGCGCGGAAAATACGATTGACGAATGATGCGCTGCGAATTGTTCTGGACAAGCAGCCGGACTCCCGCGACCGGGATGAAGCGATACGTCGGTGCTTCCTGAGTCCAAAGACATTTGCAGAGCTTTGGGAGAAATGGGGTAACGATCTGCCTTCCGAGCAGACCATGCTAAACCATCTTATTTTGGAACGTAAATTGGCTGGGCTAGCCCCATTTAGTGAAATGGGAGCAATAGAACTATTGGGAAATTACCGCGCTTCCATGGCTTTTTCTCCCCCATCAGAAGAGCATAATGCTCCTGCGGCTAGCAAAGCCGCCGGAAAGGAGGACGAGCAAATGTCAAACCAGAGCACGACCGAATACGAAACCGGACCTAGTCGGCCGACCGCGCCACATCCGCAGTCGTTGCCGCGGCCGGCCGCTGATCTAGGCGCGGCCCAGGATGAACGGGTGGTGTTTGTCGAAGAAGGCACGCCAGGACAACGCGTCAAACTGGTCGCAAGCGGCGATCTTGACGAATTCATGCTGGACGCGCTGGAAGACTACATCAAGCGCCAGAAGCGTCGCTTGGCGCGAACAGAAGCACTTAACTAGTCGGATGTGCGATCCCACCGCTTCGCCGCCGCCTTCTTAGCGATCTCCGCCCGCTGCTCCGCCGTTAGGTTGCGAGCGCGGGCGGCACCGCCCAGCTTCCCAAGCTGCGCCGCTGCGCTGGCCGTGGCCTCGCGCTCATCCGCTTCCTCTCCGGTCGCAATCCTCATAACCTTCACCGCCGCGCCGATCACATCGGCCGGGCGCTTCTCTCCGCGTGGTCCTTTGGGCATGGCCTATCTCCTGTCCTTGCCGGTAAGCATACCATAGGAGATAGGGGCGCGAGAGCCGCGATGAAACCGGGCGGCGGATTTCAGATTTCAAACTGAGACACTACCCGCCGCCTGACTAAGTTGACAGCGGCGGCCAACCGGAACAGGCTCGCACCATCCGAGGGGTGCCCCGCCAGGGGGCTGAGATACCGACGGCTCGTGAGAGCGGCGCGGTGACCCTGAGAACCTGATCCGGTTCATACCGGCGTAGGAACGGGAAGACCGCGCAGACGTATCTCCCCTCCTCCGCCGGTGGCCGCACACGAGAGGAGAGGTCCATGAATATCCAAACCAAGCCTGCCGCCGTGACGGTGGGGCCGGTGATCGGCTCGCGCAAAATCTACTCCAGCGTGCCCGACCGACCGGATATCGCGGTGCCGTTCCGCGAGATCGACCTGCACCCGACCGCCAATGAGCCGCCATTCCGGCTGTATGACACCTCCGGCCCGTACACCGACAGCGCGGCGCAGATCGACCTGGAAGCCGGGTTGCCGGAGGTGCGGGCGAAGTGGATCGCCGGGCGCGGGGTGCAGGCGGTTGCCGCGCGCGCGGTGAAGCCGGAGGACAATGGCTTCGTCCCGGAGGACAAGCTGGTCGCCCCCTGCCCGGCTGAGCGCACGGTGGTGGCCGGCCAGCCCGGCCAGTTGGTGACGCAGTTCGAGTTCGCGCGGGCCGGCATCATCACCGAGGAGATGCGCTACGTGGCGCATCGCGAGAATCACGGGCGCACCGCGATGCACGACGGTGCCGAGGCGCGGATTGCCGATGGCGAGAGTTTTGGCGCAGCGATTCCGGCCTTCGTGACGCCGGAATTCGTCCGCGCCGAGATCGCTAGCGGTCGCGCGATCATTCCGGCCAACATCAACCATCCCGAGTTGGAACCGGTGATCATCGGCCGCAACTTCCTGGTCAAGATCAACGCCAATATCGGCAACTCGGCGGTGACCTCCTCGGCCGCCGAGGAGGTGGAGAAGCTGGTCTGGGCGATCCGCTGGGGCGGCGACACGGTGATGGACCTGTCCACCGGGCGCAACATCCACAACATCCGCTCCTGGATCATGCGCAACTCGCCGGTGCCGATCGGCACGGTGCCGATCTATCAGGCGCTGGAGAAGGTCGGCGGCGATCCGGACAAGCTGAACTGGGAGGTGTTCCGCGACACGCTGATCGAGCAGGCCGAGCAGGGCGTCGACTACTTCACCATCCACGCCGGCGTGCGGCTGGCCTATGTGCCGCTGACCGCCAGGCGCACCACCGGCATCGTCTCGCGCGGCGGTTCGATCATGGCGCGCTGGTGCCTGGCGCATCACCGCGAGAGCTTCCTCTACGAGCATTTCGCCGACATCTGCGACATCATGCGCAAGTATGACGTGAGCTTCTCGCTGGGTGACGGGCTGCGGCCGGGCTGCAACGACGATGCCAACGACGCGGCGCAGTTCGCCGAGCTGGAAACCCTGGGCGAGTTGACCAAGATCGCCTGGGCCAAGGGCTGCCAGGTGATGATCGAAGGCCCCGGCCATGTGCCGATGCACAAGATCAAGATCAACATGGACAAGCAACTGGCCGAGTGCGGCGAGGCGCCGTTCTACACGCTGGGGCCGCTGACCACCGATATCGCGCCGGGCTACGACCACATCACCTCGGCGATTGGTGCAGCGATGATCGGTTGGTTCGGCACCGCGATGCTCTGCTACGTGACGCCGAAGGAGCATCTCGGCCTGCCGAACCGCGACGACGTGAAAACCGGGGTGATCACCTATCGCATCGCCGCCCATGCTGCCGATCTGGCCAAGGGTCACCCGGCGGCCAAGCTGCGCGACGACGCGATCAGCCGGGCGCGGTTCGAATTCCGCTGGGAGGACCAGTTCAACCTCGGCCTCGACCCGGACACCGCGCGGCAGTTCCACGACGCGACGCTGCCGAAGGAGGCGCACAAGACGGCGCATTTCTGCTCGATGTGTGGGCCAAAATTCTGCTCGATGAAGATATCCCAGGACATCCGCAAGGATTCCGAGCGGATGGCCGGAATGGAACAGATGGCGGAGACGTTCAAGGAGAAGGGCTCGGCGATCTACCTGCCGGAGACGGCGGCGGAGTAGCCAGGGATGGAAACCGAACCGCTGCAGGGCGAACCGCACCGAACGACGGTGTTGTTTCCGGCCGATCGATCAATATGACGTAGGGGGCGCGATCTATCTGCTGCGGATCGTTCACCCCCTGGGGAGTGGGCGATGGGGTATTCGAGGATCGCGGCAGCGATAGCGCTGATCTCCGCGACTCTGCTTGCAGCCGCGTCGGCCGATAGCGTGCCGTTCGGCGATTGGCGCGCCGACGCGCCGGGCGTTGTGCATCGCATCACCGCGGCCGATCTTCCGGCGCCGTCGATGCGCGAGTCGGTTGGCAACGCGCCGATCATCGTGCCCCAGCCTGCCTCCGCTTCGCTCGCGGTCCCCGCCGGGTTCTCGGTGGCCCGCTTCGCCACCGGCCTCAGCAATCCGCGCATCGTCCGGGTGGCGCCGAACGGCGACATCTTCGTCGCCGAAAGTGCCGCTGGCCGGATTCGCGTGTTGCGGGCCGCCGACGGCGCGGCACGGCCTGAGCGGACCGAGGTTTTCACACGCGGCCTCGATCGCCCGTTCGGCATGGCCTTCCAGCCGCCGGGCCCGAATCCGCAATGGCTCTACGTCGCTAACAACAACGCTGTCCTTCGCTTCCCCTATCAGAACGGCGACCTGTCCGCGCGTGGCCCTGCGCAGATTATCGTGCCGGAGATATCCCCGACCTCCGGCCATCACTGGACGCGCGATCTGGCGTTCAGTCCGGATGGCCGGCGCATGTACGTCTCCGTTGGGTCAGGGTCGAACGATGCCGAAGGCATGGGGCGGCTGGCACCGGCAGCAATCGCGGCCAACGAGGCCGGCAACGGCGTCGGCGCCGCCTGGGGCAATGAGCAGCAGCGCGCCAACGTGCTGGTGTTCGATGCGGCCGGCGGCAACCGCGGCGTCTTCGCGACCGGCCTGCGCAACTGCGCCGGCCTTGCGGTGCGGCAATCGAACGGAGATGTCTGGTGCTCGACCAACGAGCGAGATGGCCTGGGCAACAATCTGCCGCCGGACTACGTAACCCGGGTGCAGCAAGGCGCCTTCTATGGCTGGCCCTGGTTCTATATTGGCGCCCACGAAGACCCACGGCACCGCGGCGCCCGGCCAGACCTGGCCGACCGGGTGAGTGTGCCCGATGTGCTGGTGCAGCCGCATTCGGCGCCGCTGGGCATGGCTTTCTACCGGGGCAGCGGCATGGCCGCATTCCCCGCCAGCTACCAGGGCGATGCCTTCGTGGCGCTGCACGGCTCATGGAATCGCGGCGCGCGCACCGGCTACAAGGTCATCCGCATCCATCTCGGTGACGGCGCCCCGGCTGGCAGCTACCAGGACTTCCTGACCGGCTTCGTGGCCAATGACGCCAGCGTGTGGGGGCGGCCGGTCGGCGTCGCGGTGGCGCATGACGGCGCCCTGCTGGTCACCGATGACGCGAGCGGCACGATATGGCGTGTCGCCTACGCCAACCGGGCCGCGAAGTAACGCATTCGCGGTCGATCTCCGGGTGCGGACTGACCCCCTGAACCGGTGGATGGGATCGCGCCACTGGGGGACCTCGCGCGGCCCGGCCGCTTTGAGTCGATGGTCATGTAGCGAGCCCGTCACCGAGTAACGGTCGTACGGAGGCCACGAGAGCGGCGGCCATACTCAGCCAGACGGCGGAAGCGGCATGAGGCGGAGGTAACATCGCGGCAGGCCGTTCGTCCAGCAACGCGCCGATGGTCGCAGCGAGACTGGCCGCGGCAGGGTCGCAGAGCCGCGCCAGCGGTTCGTTGGCCAATTGCTCGACCAGACCGCCGACACGGGTGGCGACCACCCAGCGGCGCGCCGCGATGGCTGCCGCTGCGCCGCCGCTTTGGCTGGCCTCGCGGTGGGAGAGCAGCATCGCGTCGGACCAGGCAAGCAACCCGGCGATCTCGCCTTCCGGCACCCAGCGGTTCTCCACGCTGACGCCGGGCAGGGCGCGTAGGGCGGAGAGTTCGGCCGACTCGGGGCCCTGGCCCACCACCCGCAGCACGAAGTCGTTGCGCGGTCCGAGCAGGCGGATCGCATCCGCCAGCAGATCCAGCCCTTTGTACGGCAGCAACCGCCCGAAGCAGAGCAGGCGAATCGGGCCGTCATGCGCCATCGCCGGCGGCGGCGGTGGGCCGAAGCTGCGCGGCGGGTGGTTGGACAGGATCAGCCGGTCCGGCCGGACCTGACCATCGGCCAGCAGACGGTCGCGAACGTGGGTGCTGAGTGCGACCAGCCCGGTGGCACGACGCATCAACAGGCGTTGCAGCGGCATCTGCAACGGCAACCCGTCGCCGGGGTGCGGTTCGGCGTCGTGCACCACCACCAGGAACGGCACGCCGATGCGGCGCAGCGCCGCGGCCATCAGCAGGTCCAGCGGGCCGGGCATGGCGCAGATCGCCACGTCAGGGCGCAGCGCAAGCACGCGCCTGGCCAGCCTGCCGACATGGAGCGGCGCCAGGGCGCCACGCAACAGAAAGCTCGCCAGGCCATCATAGGTGGTCACCGGCAGCTCGCATATCGGTGGCGTCGGCTCGCCGAGCAATTCGGCCTGGCGCGACAGGGAAAGCACGGCGTCTTCACCCGGCAGCGCCCGCAGGCTCTCGGCGAGTTCCGCACCGAAACGCGGGCCTGCGCCACGGCGACCCCATTGCCAAACCAGCACTCTCACGGCGCTGTTCCGGGCACCGGCAAACCCAGCGCCCGCACCGCCTCGGCGAGCGGCGCGGAGCCAAGGGTCCGGCGCACCGAGGCCGCCGCGCGCGCGCCCAACGCCATCCGCTCGGCCGGATCGTCGGCAAGGCGGCGCAGTTGGGCGGCGGCATCGCCAATATCGGGATCGGCCCAAACCGCACCGGCCGCGCTCAGCACGCCGCGCGGATCGGCCGCGGCAATCAGCCGATAGCCGACCGGCGCGGCGTTGTCGGCGTTCATGAAATCGGTGTTGCCGGACCAGTTGGTTGCCACCACCGGGCGGCCCAGCCACATCGCTTCGGCCGGGACGAGGCCGAAACCCTCGCTGCGATGCAAGGACAGCACGATATCGGCGCAAGCGGTCAACGCGTCGTTATCGGCCTCCGGCAGCGAACGGGTCTCAAAGCGAATATTGGCCGCCCCAGCGGCGGCGGCGCGGATGGTCGCCCAGTCTTCGGGATAGTGCTCGGTGTGGCCCACCTTCATCAGCAGGATGCGATCGGCCCGCTCGCCGAACGCGGCGCGATGCGCGGCGATGGCGGCCAGCGGGTTCTTGCGGGTGAAACTGGAGGCAAGATTGAAGGCGCACAGCACCAGCAGCACGTCGTCCGGCAGGCCGAAATCGGCGCGGCAAAGTGCCGAGGGACGCGGCGGGGTGGCAGCGACCGGAATTGGCACCACCCGCAGCGCGATCCGCTGATCGGCCGGCAGGATGCTGGCGATGGCGTCGGCGGTGAAGCGGCTGGGCGCCCAGATTTCGTGAACGAATTGCAGCCCCAGGCGCCAGGATTCCGGCACCACCGGCAGCTCCCATGCCCAATACCCGATGACGCGCCGCCCGCGCGCAGCCTGCCGCGGCAGGCGCAGCAATCCCCAGGCCATCATCGGGGCGTTGACGTGCATCACCAGAGGCGCTGCGTCCGGCAGCTTGTCCACGACACGGTCCGGATGATGACCGGGCAGTCGATCGCCGGTATCCAGCCCCCAGTTGGTCACGCCGAGCTGATCCAGCGCGAGGCGCATCCGCCGGGCGCTGCTGCCGAGTCCGGTCGGTGTGGTCAACTCCCCGCCGACCCCCAGGCCGTGCCGTGCCGGCGGCGGAGTGCGGGCGATGTGCGGGGCCAGCAGTGCCGTCACCTGGCCAAACAGCGCACGCCTGGGCCGGGCCGGGAGCGAACGCCAGGCCCGATGCAACGGGTGAAGCTTTGACTGAGGGGGCGACATGCAGCGAGACCGTGCCGATTGGCGCCGCATCCTGCAAGGGGGAGGCGGCGATCGGCACGGTTGGGTCAGCCGTTCAGGTGACAGGCGCTGTGATGCCCGGGCGCGATCTCCACCAGGGGCGGTGCCACCTCCCGGCAGATCGGCATCACATGTGGGCAGCGCGGATGGAAATGGCAGCCGCTGGGCGGGTTCAGCGGGCTCGGGATCTCGCCGGAGATGCCAGTGAAGGCGCGCTTGCGGCTGTCGATGCGCGGCACTTCGGACAGGAGCGCCTGGGTATACGGGTGGTTGGCGCGGGCAAAAATCTCCTCGGTCGGCGCCTCCTCGAAGACACGGCCGAGATACATGATGACGACACGGTCCGACAAATGCTCCACCACGCCGAGGTCGTGGCTGATGAACAGATAGGTGAGGTTCAGTTCGGCGCGCAGATCCATGAACAGATTCAGGATCTGCGCCTGGATCGACACGTCGAGCGCCGCCACCGCCTCGTCGCAGACCAGGAATTCCGGCTGCACCGCCAGGGCCCGGGCGATGCCGATGCGCTGGCGCTGGCCGCCGCTGAACTGGTGCGGATAGCGGCGCTTGTAGGCCGGGTCCAGCCCGGCACGGCGGAACTGAGCGTCGACATAGGCATTGTAGCCGCCGGCCGGCACCAGCCCATGGACGCGCGGCGCCTCGCCGACAATCTCGTCCACCCGCAGCCGCGGATTGAGGCTGGCATAGGGGTCCTGGAAGATCATCTGGACCTTGAGTTTCGCCAGCATGGACTCGGCGCGCGTCATTGCCGTGATGTCCTGACCTTCGAACAGCACGACGCCATCGGAGGGCGGCATGATGCCGGCGACCATGCGGCCCAGCGTCGACTTGCCGCAGCCGGATTCGCCGACCAGCCCCACCACCTCGCCACGCCGCACCTGCAGATCGACGTTATCGACGGCGTGGACCACCTGGGAGGGGGTCTCATGGCCGAGCCGACGGCGAAAGCCGCGCACCATCTTCGCCGCGGTGTCGAGCTTCTTGCCGAAGCGTTTGGAGACGCCCTTCAGTTCGATAACCGGCTGTTCGATCACCGATGGCACGGAGTCGTTCATGCAACGACCTCCAACAGGGGGTGGAAACACCGCACCGCATGGCCGGGCGCCGCCGGCTCGGTGACCGGCGGATCGACCTCGCAGGCGGCATCGGCGCGCGGGCAGCGGCTGCGGAAGGCGCAACCTGGCGGCAGGTTCAGCAGCGAGGGCGTCATGCCGGGAATCTGGTGCAACTTGCTGCCGCGCCGATTGCGGCTGGGCACGCTGCCGATCAGGCCACTGGTGTAGGGGTGCAGCGTGCGATCCAGCACATCGGCGACGCTCCCGGTCTCGACGATGCGGCCGGCATACATCACGGCGATGTCGTCAGCGAGGCCGGCGACCACCGAGAGGTCATGGGTGATCCAGATCAGCGCGGTGCCCACCTCGCGCGCCAGTTTCTGCACCTCGGCCAGGATCTGCGCCTGGATGGTCACGTCGAGCGCCGTGGTCGGCTCGTCGGCGATGATCAGGTCGGGCCGGTGCAGCAGCGCGATGGCAATGGCGACGCGCTGGCGCATGCCGCCGCTGAACTGGTGCGGATAGGCGAGCAGCCGCTCGTCCGGGCTGGGGATGCCGACCATCCCCAACGCGTCGCGCGAGCGCTGCCGGGCCTCCGCGGCGGAAACCTTCTCATGGGCGAACACCGTCTCCATCATCTGCGTGTCGATGCGCAGGACCGGGTTCAGCGTCATCATCGGGTCCTGGAAGATCATCGCGATGCGGTTGCCGCGCAGGTCGCGCAGTTCCCGCTCCGGCAGCCTGGTCAGGTCGCGCCCCTTGAACAGGATGGCGCCGCCGGCGATGCGCCCCGGTGCATCGAGCAGCCCGATGATCGAGAAACCGGTCACCGATTTGCCGGAGCCGGACTCACCCACCAACCCGAGCACCTGCCCGGAGGTGACGGTGAACGAAACGCCGTCCACCGCGCGCACCGTGCCGGCCCTGGTGTCGAAATGCGTGCTGAGATCGCGGACTTCCAGGGTGGGGGCGCTCATCGCTTCAGCCTCGGGTTCATCACGTCGCGCAGATGGTCGCCCACCAGGTTGATCGCCACGATGGTCACCAGCAGCGCGATGCCGGGATAGAAGCTGATCCAGTATTTGCCCGACAGCATGTACTGGTAGCCATTGGCGATCAGCAGCCCGAGCGACGGCTCGGTGATCGGCACGCCCAGGCCGAGGAACGACAGCGTCGCCTCCAGCGTGATGGCGCGGGCCACCTGGATGGTGCCGATGACGATCAGCGGCGGCAGGCAGTTGGGCAGCAGATGGCGGAACAGCACCCGCCAGCGCGGCAGCGCCAGGCACTCGGCGGCCTCGATATATTCCCGCCGGCGCTCCACCAGTGCGGCACTTCGCGCGGTGCGGGCGTAGCGCGCCCATTCCACGATCACCAGTGCCAGCGTGACGTTCAGCACCCCCTTGCCGAGAAAGGCCAGGATCATCAGCGCCACCAGGATGGCCGGGAATGACAGCTGCAGATCGACCAGCCGCATCAGGAAGGTCTCGATCTTGCCGCCGACATACGCCGCGATCAGTCCCAGCGCCGAGCCGATCACCCCGGCGATCAGCGCCGACCCGGCGCCGACCAACAGCGAGATCCGCAGCCCGTAGATGATGCCGGAGAGCATGTCGCGCCCCTGGTCATCGGTGCCCAGCCAGTAATGCATGGTGCCGGCGCCGTTCATCGCGCCGGGTTCCAGCCTGCCGTCCATGATGTCGAGCTGGGCAAGATCATACGGGTTCTGCGGCGTGATGAACGGTGCGAAGAGCGCCAGCAGCGCGATGATCGCCACCACCACCAGCCCCACCACGGCCAGCTTGCTCTCGCAGAATTCCCGCGCGAAACGGCGGAACGGCGTCTCCTCCTTCACCGGCCCGCCTTCCTTCACCGGCCCGGCCGCTGCGCTGGCGCTCATTCCCTGGACTCCAGCCGCACGCGCGGGTCGAGCACGGTGTACAGCAGGTCCACCGTGAGGTTGATGATGATGAACAGGAAGACGATCATCATCAGGTAGGCGACGATCACCGGCCGATCCAGCACGTTGATGCTGTCGATGATCAGCTTGCCCATGCCCGGCCAGGCGAACACCGTCTCGGTGACCACCGCGAAGGCGATCAGGCTGCCGAACTCAAGCCCGATGATGGTGATGATCGGGATCAGGATGTTCTTCAACACATGCACGAACACCACCCGGCTCGGCGACAGCCCCTTGGCGCGGGCGAACTTGACATAATCCATCGACAGATTCTCCCGCACCCCCGAGCGGGTGAGGCGGAGCACCAGGGCGATATTGCCGAGTGCCAGATTCAGCGCCGGCATCGCCATATGCCGCAGCCCATCGATCGTCAGGAACGACCACTGGATGCCGAACAACTCGGCGGTCTGGCCGCGGCCGGTACTGGGCAGCCAGCCAAGCTGCACGGCGAACACCATGATCATCATCAGCCCGACCCAGAAGGTGGGCAGCGAGAAGCCGAGGATGCTGCCGGCCATGGTGGCGCGGCCGAGGAAGCTGTTGGGCTTCAACCCGGCGAACAGCCCAAGCGGAATACCGATGAAGATCGACAGCAGCACGGCGGTGACCGCCAGTTCCATGGTCGCCGGCATCCGGCTGCCGATCAGCCGCAACGCCGGCTCGTTGTAGACAAAGCTGCGGCCGAGATCGCCGTGCAGCGCGCCGGTGAGGAAATGCAGGTATTGCTCCCAGAGCGGCTTATCGAGCCCGAGTGCTGCGATGGCGCGAATTCGCTCCGCCTGGTCGGCATCCGGCGAGATCAGGATCTCCACCGGGTCGCCGATCACGTTGACGCCGATGAAGACGATCACCGTCATCGCCAGCACCACCAGCACCGCCTGGAACAGCCGTCGCAACAGCCAGGTGATCATCCGGCGCCCACCCCATCCAGGCCGCGCAAGACGGCATACAGGTCGTCGTCGCCGGTATAGCACCGGCTGCGTTCCACAATGCAAAGGCGACATCGGCGCCCATGACAGCAGGCCACGGGCGCCGATCGTCGCAAGGCGAGGCAGGCAGGCTACTTCTTGGTCGGCCAGACGCCCATCGCGTGGGTGGCCTCGTCGGCGCGGGCGACGTAGGTGAGCCCGGCCTTCATGCCCCAGACGTTCTTCTGGATATGCAGCGGGATCAGCGCCACATCGTTCATCGCGACGCGGGTGGCATCCTGCAGCGCCACTTCACGCTTGTGGTCGTCGCCGATCTTCATCGCGGCGCCGATCATCTCGTCGAGCTTCGGGTTGCTGTAGCGGCCGCGATTGACCGCACCCCAGCCCAGCTTGGTGTCGTAGGTGTGGATCAGCGACCGCAGCGGGTTCGATGCCTCACCGGAGGAAATGCCCCAGGCGACCAGGAACGCGGAGAACTCCAGCTTGTTCGCCCGGCCGATATAGCTGGGCCAGGTCATCGCGTTCACCGTGGTCTGCACCCCGATGCGCGACCACATCTGGCCGACCGCCTGGATGATCTTGCCGTCGTTGACGTAGCGGTCGTTCGGCCCGGTCAGCGTGGCGCGGAAGCCATGCGGGAAGCCGGCCTCGGCCAGCAGCTTCTTGGCCTCGGCGGTGTCGTACTTGGCCGGCTTCAGGTCGGGCACATAGGTGAAGCTGCCCGGCGCCAGGAACTGCCCGGTCGGAATCGCCAGACCCTCCATCACCCGCGACACGATGGCATCGCGATTGATCGCCATCGACAGCGCGCGACGCACCCGCAGGTCGTTGTACGGGTTCTTGGTCAGCACCTCGCCATTCGGGCCAGAGACGTCCGGGGGCGCATCCTGGTGCGAGCGGTTGAGCCACAGATAGACGAAGCGCAGCGAGGTCGCCTCCGACAGATGGATCTTCGGATTCTTCTGCAGCGTGGCGACATCGGTGGTCGGCACGTTCTCGATGAAGTCCACGTCGCCGGCCAGCAGCGCCGAGGTCCGCGCGCCGTCATTAGGGATCATCCGGTAGGTGACATGCTTCCAGTGCGGCTGCTTGCCGAAATAACCGTCGAACCGCTCCAGTTCGGCCTTGTTGCCATTCTGGTAGCTGACGATCTTGTACGGCCCGGTGCCGATCGCATCCTTCAGCGAGTTGAAGTCCTCGGTCAGCGGGTTCGGGCCGAGACTGTGCGGGATCATATAGACCTGGGTCAGGTCGATCGGCAGCAGCGGGTAGATGCCGTCGGTCTTGAAGCGGATGGTGTGCGGGTCCACCACCTCCATGCCGACGATCGCCTTGGTGTAGATCTTGAAGCTGCCGGGCGAGTTCGGCACGGTCGGCACCCGGTTGATGGTGTAGACTACGTCCTCGGCGGTGAAATCCTCGCCGTTGTGGAACTTCACCCCCTTGCGCAGCTTGAATTCCCAGGTGTTGTCGTCGAGCATCTTCCAGCTCTCGGCCAACTCCGGCTGGGTGCGCGACTTCGCGTCCATCGACACCAGCGTGGAGAAAATATGGTCGTCCAGCGACTCGTTGGGGCTGAAGGTGTGGTAATGCGGGTCGACGCTGGTCGGCGCGGCGGCCACGGCCAGCTTCAGCGTTTGCGCATGGCCCGGAGCGGCGAGCACCACCGCCGCCAGTGCCATGCACCCGGCGAGGGCTGAACCGCGCAAGGCGGCCCGGAACGACAGTCTCATGAACGTCTCCCAAACTGAGGGTGACATTATAGCAACCCGAACGCCCCGCACGCTAGGCATTCGAAGCAAACGATACACTCGGCAATATGCGAAAGCGGATCGGTTCGGGGTAGAAGCAAGAAGGCGCCGGCGACATGATCAATGTCCCCGGCGCCCGTTCAGTCAACAAAACTCCACAGGGTGAAGTTTTTTTGCTTCTTTGTTTTCAAACAAAGAAGCCTTTCTTGCCTTGCGGTCAGGCCGCCTTGCGCTGCCCGCCCGAAGGCTGCCCCATCACCGGCAGGTGGTTGCGCGTCAGTTTCTCGATGCTTTTCAGAAACGCCCGCTCATCCGGCGCACACAGGCTGATCGCCTGCCCGGCGGCGCCGGCGCGCGCGGTGCGGCCGATGCGGTGCACGTAGCTTTCCGGCACGTTCGGCAGATCGAAGTTGATGACATGGGTCACGTCGTCCACATCGATACCGCGCGCCGCGATGTCGGTGGCGATCAGCACCCGCACCGCGCCGCTGCGGAAATCGGCCAGCGCCCGCTCGCGCTGGCCCTGGCTCTTGTTGCCGTGGATGGCGGCGGCCGGCATGCCGGATTCGGACAGATGCCGCACCACGCGATCGGCGCCGTGCTTGGTGCGGGTGAACACCAGCGTGCGGCCGGTGGTGTGGTCGTTCAGCAGGTCGAACAGCACGTGCCGCTTGCGGGCGGTGTCGACGAAGATCACCGCCTGCTCGACGCGCTCCACCGTGGTCGCCACCGGGGCGACCGCGACCTGCACCGGGTTGTTCAGCATCCCCTTGGCGAGGTTGCCGATCTCGCTCGGCATGGTGGCCGAGAAGAACAGCGTCTGGCGCTGTGCCGGAATCTGGCTGGCGATCCGCTTGATCGGGATCACGAAGCCGAGGTCGAGCATGTGGTCGGCCTCGTCCAGCACGAACACCTCGACGCCATCGAGGCGGACGGTGCGGTCCTGCATGTGGTCGATCAGCCGGCCGGGGGTGGCCACCAGCACGTCGACGCCATTGGCCATGGCGCGGGCCTGGCGGCCCTTCGGCACGCCGCCGAACATCACGGTGACGCGGGTGCCCAGGTGCTTGCCATAGGCGCGGAAGCTGTCGGCGATCTGGCTTGCCAGCTCGCGGGTCGGCGCCAGCACCAGCACGCGGCAGCCGCCGCGGGCCGGCTGGCGCTTGGTGGCGGCCAGGCGATGCAGGATCGGCAGCGCGAAGGCGGCGGTCTTGCCGGTGCCGGTCTGGGCGATGCCCTGAACGTCACGGCCAGCGAGCACGAACGGGATAGCCTGTTCCTGGATCGGGGTAGGCACGGTGTAGCCCTCACCCACCAGCGCTTTGAGCAGCGGGGGGCAGAGGCCGAGGGTCTCGAAGGAGGTCATATAGAAAGCGTCTTTCAGGTGTGACGCAAGGCCGCCGCCCCGCTTCATGGCGGGCGCACGGTCAAACGTCGATCGCGGTCGACAGGACCACGGGCCGGCGCAAATTGCTGAGTGAAATGGGCTACCTAGGAGCGTGTTGGCCCACGGATAGCAGCCGGGGCTGGCAGCGCGCAGAACCACATCAAGGGCGCCCGGTAGATGTAATTGTGCGACGCAGCAAAGTCAAGAAAAACCGACCTGCGGGTGCGAATCACCCTCCTCCGTTCATTTTCGCGTGATTTTTGCGCGCCGCCCGGGCGGTGGCGGTAATATCCGGATACGTTACATTCTGCGGGAGAAAGCAATGGCCGGTGATGGGTTGGGCGGGGTCTATCGCGGCACAGTGCTGAACACCGCTGACCCCAGTGGCGCCGGCCGAATACAGGTGCTGGTGCCGGCGATCAGCGGACAGACCTCCGGCTGGGCGATGCCCTGCGAGCCGATGCCGAAATTTGAGGCCGGCGATACCGCCTGGGTGATGTTCGAGGGCGGCGATGCCAGCCGCCCGGTCTGCGTCGGCCGAATGTCGAGTTGATCCAGCACGCCGCGCTGGAAGCCGGCGCGGCGGCGGTGTAGCACAGGCGCTCACCGTCCGCCGGAGCGCCACCGCATGTCCGTCCGCATCCTCGAAGTGCGCGAGATCAGCCGCCCAATCGCCTCGCCGATCCGCAATGCCTATATCGATTTCAGCAAGATGACCACCAGCCTGGTGGCCGTGGTCACCGATGCGGTGCGCGACGGCAAACGGGTGGTCGGCTACGGCTTCAACTCCAATGGCCGCTACGGCCAGGGCGGGCTGATCCGCGAACGCTTCGCCGACCGGGTAACCGGTGCCGCGCCTGCCAGCCTGCTGAACCAAACCGGCGACAATCTCGACCCGGACCGCGTCTGGGCGGCGATGATGAGCAACGAGAAGCCCGGCGGCCACGGCGAGCGCTCGGTCGCGGTCGGCACCATCGACATGGCGGTGTGGGATGCCACCGCCAAGATCGCCGGCAAGCCGCTGTTCCGCCTGCTGGCCGAGCGCCACGGCATCGCCGCCGATCCGCGGGTGTTCGTCTACGCCGCCGGCGGCTACTACTACCCCGGCAAGGGGCTGGAGGCGCTGCGGGCGGAAATGCGCAAGCACCTCGATCGCGGTTACACCGTGGTCAAGATGAAGATCGGCGGCGCCACGCTGGCCGACGACCAGGCTCGTATCGAGGCGGTGCTGGCGGAACTGGATGGCCACGCGCGGCTGGCGGTCGACGCCAATGGCCGCTTCGACCTGGAAACCGCGATCGCCTACGCCAAGATGCTGCGCCAGTATCCGCTGTTCTGGTACGAGGAGGCCGGCGACCCGCTGGACTACCAGCTTCAGGCCGCGCTCGGCGAATTCTACCCCGGCACCATGGCCACCGGCGAGAACCTGTTCAGCCACCAGGACGCCCGCAACCTGCTGCGCTATGGCGGCATGCGGCCAGACCGCGACATCCTGCAATTCGACTGCGCGCTCAGCTACGGGCTGTGCGAGTTCCAGCGCACCCTGGCGGTGCTGCACGCCGCCGGCTGGTCGTGGCGGCAGGTGATCCCGCATGGCGGCCACCAGATGTCGCTGAACATCGCCGCCGGCCTCGGGCTGGGCGGCAATGAGAGTTATCCGGACCTGTTTCAGCCCTATGGCGGCTTTCCCGACGGGGTGCGGGTGCAGGACGGCCACATCGTCATGCCGGAACTGCCCGGCATCGGCTTCGAGGGCAAGGCCGATCTGTACGCCGCGATGCGCGATCTCGCATCATAATCGCTACGGTTCGACCCGATAAAGCGTCACCTCGCGCTCGACGCGGTCCTCCAGTTCCAGCGTGGTCGGCACCGTCATCCGCAGCAAGGCCCTGAGGCCCTCACGCGGCAGGTAGGCGCGGCCGGGATCGGCGATCCAGACCTCGGCGCTGGCCGCCATGCGGCGCAGCCAGGGCAGGATATGGCCGGTCATTGGCGCCTCGTAGCACACGTCGCCGCACAGGATCAGGTCCCAGCGGCAGTCCTGGCCGACCACGTCGCCGCTGACGGTGAGCGCCACGCGGTTCGCGGCAGCGTTGCAGCGGATGGCGGCAAGCGCCAGCGGATCGATCTCGGCGGTCTCCACGCTGGCCGCCCCGGCGCGGGCGCAGGCAATCGCCGCCAGCCCGCCACCGGCGGCGAAATCCAGCACCCGACGCCCGGCGACCAGTTCGGGATGATCCAGCACGTGCCGCGCCAGCACCTGGCTGCCAGGCCAGGCGAACGCCCAGAACGGTGGCGCAATGTTGTTCTGCCGCAGCCAGTCTTCGGTGGCCTGCCAGATCGGGGTGATCTCGGTGGCCAGGTGCAATGCGATCTCCGGCACCATTTTGGCGTGGCCGAGGCGGGTATTGGCACGCAAAAACGCCTCGGAATCGGTCAAAACCGGCCCAGAAGCAGCGCAAACCCGATCGCCAGCCCCACCTCGCGGTTGGATTTGAACAGCCGCAGGCAATGTCCGGGATCGTCGATATCCAGCGTCACCACCTGCCGCGCCAGCAGTGCCGCCGGCAGCGCCAGCGCCAGATAGAAATACCAGCCGATCCCGCCCAGCCAGCCGGAGAACGCCAGCAGCGCCACCGTGGCACCATAGCAGCCGACCAGGAACGGCGCGGTCTGCTCGCCCCACAGCCGCGCGGTGGAGCGCACGCCGACCAGCGCGTCATCCTCGCGGTCCTGATGCGCGTAGATGGTGTCGTAGCCCAAAATCCACGCGAAAGCAGCGGCATACAGCGCCGCGGCGGGCCAGCCGAGATGCCCGGACGCCGCGGCATAGCCCATCGGCGCGCCCCAGCTGAAGGTCAGGCCCAGCATCGCCTGCGGCCACCACGTCACCCGCTTGGCCAGCGGATAGCTGACCACCAGCAGCAGCGACGCCACCCCCAGCAGCTGCGCCAGATGGTTCAGTTGCAGCAGGATCAGCAGCCCGCCGGCCAGCAGCGCCGCCAGAAACCCGAAAGCATGGCGCAGCCGCAGCGCGCCCGACGCCAGCGGCCGGCCGGCGGTGCGCGTCACCTTGCGGTCGAGATCGCGGTCCCAGATGTCGTTCACCACGCAGCCCGCCCCGCGCATCAGGAAACTGCCGATGAAGAACAGCGCGATCAGCCACGCGGTCCGCCCCGGCGCGGCACCGGCCAGCAGGATCGCCCACAGCCCCGGCAGGAACAGCAGCCAGGCGCCGATCGGCCGGTCCAGCCGGGCGAGATGCACGTAGGGCACCCAGGCGGCGGGCAGACGGGCGACCCATCCGGACCTCGAGATATCGGTATACGGCTGCATGCTGCTACTGTGCCCGTCACCATGACCGGGTCAATCCGCCTTTTCGTGCCTGACGCGCTGCAATCGGGCGTCGCCGTCGCGCTATCCGCCGCCCAGGCGCATTATCTCGCCAGCGTGATGCGCCGCGCGGTCGGCGACGCGGTGCTCCTGTTCAATGGCCGCGATGGCGAGTTCCTCGCCCGGATCGCCGTGATCAGGCGTGACCGGGCCGAACTCGCGGTGGAGCAGCAGAGCCGCGCACAAGCGCCGGAATCAGATCTCTGGCTGGCCTTCGCGCTGCTGAAACGCGACGCCACCGACCTGGTGGTGCAGAAGGCGACCGAACTGGGCGTCTCCCGCCTGCTGCCGGTGTTCACCGAGCGAACCAATGCCGGCCGGGTCAACCTGGACCGGCTGCACGCCATCGCCACCGAGGCCGCCGAGCAGAGCGAACGCCTGAGCGTGCCCGAGATCGCCGCCCCGGCCAGGCTCGGCGCGCTGCTGGCCGACTGGCCGCTGGGCCGGCCGCTGTTTGCCGCAATCGAGCGCGAGGCGGCCCCAGCCATCCGCCCAATGCATGGCCCCTGCGCGTTTCTGGTGGGTCCGGAGGGCGGTTTCGCGCCGGCGGAGGTTGAACTGCTGCGCCGGCAACCCTTCTTACAGGCTGTCCATCTGGGTCCGCGCATCCTGCGCGCCGAGACGGCAGCCATCGTCGGCTTGGCATTGTTGCAGGCGGGTGTCGGCGGCTAGACTTCCTCCTCAACGACCGCGCCGCCGCGGATGCAGCAAACGGAACACTGATGTCCAACCCCGGAGACGCCGACGCGACCCCCATCACGTCGGAGCGACAGCTTGCCGACTACATTGCCGTCGGCTGCAAGCCGCCGGAACGCTTCACCATCGGCACCGAGCACGAGAAATTCGGTTTTCGCGCGCCGGACCTGCTGACGCCGCCGTACGAGCCGGGCGGCATCCGCGCGCTGCTGGAGGGCATGATGGCCGGCGGCGGCTGGGAGCCAATCCTCGACCGCGGCAATCCGATCGGGCTGAACAGCACCGGTGCGCCGAACCGCCTGGGCCAGCCAACCAGCGGCGCCATCTCGCTGGAGCCCGCCGGGCAGTTGGAACTGTCCGGCGGGCTGATGCGCGACCTGCACGCCACCCGCGCCGAGTTCGAGACGCATTTCGCCGAAGTCCGCGCCGCCGCCGAGCCGCTCGGCCTCGGCTTCGCGCCGCTCGGCTTTCACCCGATGGGCACCCGCGAGTCGATGCCGTGGATGCCCAAGGGCCGCTATGCGCTGATGCGCCGCTACATGCCGCTGGTCGGCTCGCTTGGGCTGGACATGATGACCCGCACCTGCACCGTGCAGGTCAACCTGGATTACGCCAGCGAGGCCGACATGGTGGCCAAGCTGCGCGTCGCCCTGGCGCTGCAGCCGGTCGCCAGCGCGCTGTTCGCCAATTCGCCATTTTCCGAAGGCAAGCCGAACGGCTTCCTGTCGTACCGATGTCAGGTCTGGACCGATACCGACAACGACCGCTCCGGCATCCCGCCCTGCGTGTTCGAGCAGGGCTTCGGCTTCGAGCGCTACGTGCAGTGGCTGCTCGACGTGCCGATGTATTTCGTATTTCGCGACAATCGCTACATCGACGTCGCCGGCCGCTCGTTCCGCGACTTCATGGCGGGCAAGCTGGATGTGCCGGGGGTGGGCGAGGCGACCATCGGCGATTTCGCCGACCATATGACCACCGCCTTCACCGATGTGCGGCTCAAGCGGTTCCTGGAAATGCGCGGCGCCGATGCCGGCAGCCTCGAGATGATGGTCGCGCAGTCCGCCCTGTGGGTCGGCCTGCTCTACGATCCGGCGGCGCTGGCGGCGGCCAGGGCGCTGGTGGCCAGCCGGCCGTGGACCGAATTTGTCGCCCTGCGCCCGCTGGTGCCGCATACCGCGCTGGACACCAGGCTGGTGGGTGACTCCGGCGGCACGGTGCGCGATCTGGCGCGCGAGATGGTGGCGATCGCCGGCGACGGCCTGCGCGCCCGCGCCATCCGCGACGCCCAGGGGCGCGACGAATCCGTGCATTTGGCGCCGCTGGAAGCGCTGGCGGCCGGCGGGCCGACCCAGGCGGAACGTTGGCTGGAGCGCTATCACGGCGCCTGGCGCGGCGATACCTCACGTATTTTCGCCGAGGCGGCCATCTGATACGTACATGATACGCAATAACATGGCGTGAAGACTGGTTTCACGCGGCGATATTGCGTAAACACTTGATACGGTAATCCAAATGGACGTCTTATTCATCGATGGTTTCGGGGTCACAGGATAGATTCCCTGGCGGGGGAAGCGGCGGAGGCGGGGGCGACCCGGTGCTGGTGCGTCTGCGGCTGATCGGCCAGATGGAAGCCTGGACGCTGACCAGCGAAAGCATCCTGCCAACCGGCCGCAAGACCCGTGCCCTGCTGGCGGTGCTGGCGCTCTCCGCACCCCGGCCGGTGCTGCGCGGCAAGCTGGCCGAACTGCTGTGGAGCCGCCGGCCCGAGGAGCAGGCCCGCGCCTCGCTGCGGCAGGAAATCCACCGGCTGCTGGAGGCGTTGAACCCGGTGGGTGCGCAAATCCTGTCGATCAACCGCGACCATCTGGCGCTGCGCCCCGGCACCGTCTGGGTGGATGTGGAGGAGGTGCTGCGCGCCTCGCCGACCAAGCCCGCCGCATTGTCGCTGCTGGACGGCGAGTTGCTGGAAGACCTCGACGGCGTCGACCCCAGTTTCGACGGCTGGCTGACCGGCGAGCGCGAGCGGGTGCGCGACCGGGCGCGGCAACTGGCGGAAACCCTGCTGCGGGAAAAAACCGACCCGGAAACGGTGATCCCGGCCGCCCAGCAGCTCCTGGGCATCGACCGCACCCATGAAGGCGCCTGGCGGGCATTGATGCGCGCCTATGCCGGGCGCGGCGAGCGCGGCATGGCGATCCAGGCGTTCGAACGCTGCCGCACCGTGCTGGCCGAACTGCTCGACGCCCAGCCTTCCGAGGAAACCCTGCGGCTGCTTGGCGAAATCCGCACCGTCGGCCCGGCCGCGCGCGCCGCCGCCGCGGTAGGATCGCCGCCACCGCCGGCCCCCCGGCCGGAACTTCGCGCCGAATTCCGCCCACCCGCCCGCCCCGATGCGCGGCCGGACCTGCGTGGCGACTCGCGCGGCATCGAGCGGCTGGATTCCCGCCAGGACTCGCGCCCGCTGGCACCACGCGGCGGCGCCCGTGTCGGCGTGCTGCCGCTGCAACTGGTCGGCACCACCGAAGCCGAAGCGCATCTGTCCACCGGGCTGGCCGACGAGATCACCTCGGCGCTGGCGCGGTTCCGCTGGATGTTCCTGGTCTCCTCCTCGTCGCTGGCCCGCTACGCCACCCAGACCCGCGACGAGATGGCGATCCGCCGCGCCTTCAACATCGATTTTCTGCTCGACGGCACCATCCAGCGGGTCGGCGACCGGCTGCGGGTGGCGTTGCGCCTGCTCGACCTGCGCGCCGGCAACCAGGTGGTCTGGTCGCGCCGGTTCGACCGCGAGGTGCACGACCTGCTGACCATGCAGGACGAGATCGCCGCCGAAGTGGTGGCGCAGATCGATCCGGAAATCCTGCTGATCGAGGCGCAGCGCGTCGCCAGCCGGCCGTCGCACGACCCGTCGGCCTACGACCTGGTGCTGCGCGCCATCCCGCTGATCAGCCGGCTGGACAAGCCGCTGTTCATGGAGGCCGGCGACCTGCTGCGCCAGGCAGTGGCGCTGGAGCCGGATTACGCCGCCGCGCATGCTTGGTACGCCTATTGGCACATCTTCCTGCACGGCCAGCGCTGGACCGACACGCCGGAAGAGTCGATGGCTGAGGCCGGGCGGCTGGCGGAGCGGGCGATCACCCTCGATCCGCAGGACGCCAAGGCGCTGACCATCGCCGGCCATGTGCGCGCCTTCATGCATCGCCGCCTGCGTGAGGCGCTGGCGCTGCACGAGCGGGCGCTGATGCTGAACCCCAATCTGGCGATGGCCTGGGTGCTCTCTGGCGTCACCCACGCCTATCTCGGCGATCTTGCCGAAGCCGAGCGGCGGGTGGCGCGCTACAAGCTGCTGTCGCCGTTCGACCCGCACGCCTATTTTTTCGACACCGCGCGCATCATCGTCGCTTTGCTGAAGCGCGACTACGAGGTCGCCGCCGAGATCGGCCGCGAGGTCAGCCAGATGAACCCGGCCTTCGAAGGCGCCTGCAAGCCGTATCTCGCCGCACTCGGTCATCTCGGCCAGTTGCAGGAGGCCGAGGCGGTGCGCGAGCGGCTGATGTCGATCGAGCCGGAATTCAGCATCGAGAGCTTCATCGCCGCCAGTCCGTTCGAACGGATTGAAGATCGCGAGCACTACGCGCTGGGGCTGCGGCTGGCCGGCATTCCGGAGGCCGCCGAAGTTACGACTACCTGAACTATGGCTCGGCGGCCGCATTGGCCTCGATCAGCGCCCGCAGCCCGTCCAGCAGGGCGGCCGGGCTGGGCGGGCAGCCGCGGATCAGCAGGTCGACCGGCACCGCGCTGTCCACCCCGCCAGTGATCGCGTAGCTGCCCTTGAACACCCCGCCATCGATCGCGCAATCGCCGACCGCGACCACGTATTTCGGGTCCGGCATGGCGTTCCAGGTGCGCTCCAGCGCCTCGTGCATGTTGCGGGTGACCGGGCCGGTGACCATCAGCACATCGGCGTGGCGCGGGCTGGCGACGAAGTGCAGGCCGAAGCGCGCCAGGTCGTAGACCACGCTGTGCAGCATCTGGATTTCCAACTCGCAGCCGTTGCAACTGCCGGCGTCCACCATGCGGATCGCCAGGCTGCGGCCGAGCTTGCGATGGGCGGCGGCCTGCAGCCGGTCGGCCAGCGCCTGGGTGGCGGCTTCGTCGACCGGCGCGGCCGGGTCGGTGACCGGGCCGTGGCGCAGGGTGCGGGAGATGTGGCGCCAGACCATCAGAAGGAAGCCTTCTTTGTTTGAAAACAAAGAAGCAAAAAAACTTCATCCCCTGGAGTGTACGGAGTCTCCGCACCTCGGTGTCGCAAGGCGGAAAAAGTTTTTTGCGCGCTTTTTTTCAAAAAAGCGCTGCTTCCTTCTTTCACAGATCCACCCCCGAGTACGAGCAGTTGAAACTCTTGTTGCACAACGGAAAATCCGCAATGATATTGCCATACACTGCGCCTTGCAGCAGCGGCCATTGCAGCCAGCTGGGGTCGCGCATGAAGGCGCTGGCGATCTGACCGCCATCCAGCCGCAGCCAGTGCCAGATATCGCCGCGAAACCCTTCCGCCCAGCCGAGTCCCTCGCCGGAAGTCATCGGCAGCGCCACGACGAGCGGGCCGTCCGGCAGGCTGGCGAGCAGCGTCCGCAGCAATTTGATGCATTCGCCGAGTTCGAGGCCGCGCAGCCGCACCCGCGCGTCCACGTCACCCTCGTCCAGCACCGGCACGGTGAAATCCAGCGCGTCATAGGGCGGGTAGCCGGGCGTGCGGCGGGTGTCGAGCGCCCGGCCGGAGGCGCGGCCGACGAACCCGCCGGCGGCGAAGGCGGCGGCGCGGGCTGGCGGCACGATGCCGGTGCCCACCATGCGGTCGGCCAGGCTGGAGTAGTCGTCGTAGATGCGCGACAGGTTGGGCCATTCGCGCTCAAGCGGCGCCAGGGCGGCCAGGATGGCGGCGGCGCCTTCCGGCGAGATATCCACCGCGACGCCGCCCGGCACCACGCAATCCATCATCAGCCGGTGCCCGAAGGCGGTGGCGGCAGCACGCAACACCGCCTCGCGGTGCCAGCCGTAGCGCGCCGACAGGAAGGCGAAGCTGGCGTCGCCGCTGATCGCGCCGATATCGCCGAGATGGTTGGCCAGCCGCTCCAGCTCGCCCATCACCGCCCGCAACGCCCGGGCGCGGGGCGGGGCTTCGGCGAAGGCGGCGGCCTCGGCGGCATGCGCGAAGGCGATGGAATGCGCCACCGTGCTGTCGCCGGAGAGCCGGGCGGCGAAGCGGGCGGCGGCGCGTGGCGACTTGCCGCGCATCAGGCCGAGGGTGCCCTTGTGCACATAGCCGAGCCTGATTTCCAGCCGCGCCACCACCTCGCCCTGCAGGTGGAAGCGGAAATGCCCCGGCTCGATAACCCCGGCATGCACCGGCCCGACGGCGAGCTGGTGCAGGCCCTCGCCCACCGCGGTCAGGAACTCCGGCGGCTCCGCGGCGCCCAGATTGGCGGCCGGGCGCGGCGACAGCGGCGCGGTCTCGCTCCAGGTGCCGTGATCCAGCCAGGTCCGGCTGTCCAGGCCATTGGCGGCGCTGTGGCCCCACAGGTCATGGATCATCCGCTCGAACCAGGCCGCCGCCGGGCGGGCGGGCGACAGCGCGGGGTACCAGCCGGCATCGACCACCGTGCTGGCGAGCAGAAACGCGTCGTCGCCGGTCTCGTGGAACAGCGCGTGCACCGCCAGCGGGTCGGCCCACAGCGCCAGCAGTTCCAGCTCCGGCGTGGCGGCCAGTTCCGCCGCCATGGCGCCCCACGCCTCGGTGCTCAGCAGATGGCGCGGCCAGGGCTGGCAGGGCTGCGGCGCACCGGCGCGAATGAGGTCCGTGGCGCTCATCGCAGGCTCCCCGCCACTGTGGCGAACCAGGCGACCAGGGTGCCAGGCATGGCCAGCCCGAGCACCGCGACCAGCGCCAGATGCAGCCAGACCGGCAGCAGCACCAGCGGCCCCCGCGCCGGACCGGTGTCCGGAGTCGCCGGGCCGACGCAGAGCGTGATCAGCCGCCATCCCAGCGTCCAGCCGCCGACCACCAGGCCGATCGCCAGCGGCACCGCCAGCAGCGGCTGCTGCTGCATCGTCGCGGTGACGATCAGGAACTCGCTGGTGAACAGCCCGAACGGCGGCAACGCGGCGACGGCGATGATCCCGGCGGCCAGCGTCAGCGCCAGCGCCCGGTGGCCGGCCAGCAACCCGCCGATCTCGCTGAACAACTGGCTGCCCTTGGCCTGGCAGGCATGGCCGATGCACTGGAACACCGCCGCCTTGGCCAGCGTGTGCAGGGTCAGGTGCAGCAGCCCGGCGAAACTGGCCAGCGGCCCGCCCAGCCCGAAGGCGAAGGCGGCGACGCCGGATTGCTCGATGGTGGAGAACGCGAAGAACCGCTTCACATCGCGCCGCCGCCACAGGCTGAACGCCGCCAGCAGCACCGAGAGCAACCCCAGCACGATGATCGGCGGCCCCGGCGCCATCGCCGCCGGATTGGCGTCCATCACGCCGCGCAACCGCAGAATCACCACCAGCGCCACGTTCAGGATCGAGCCGGACAGCACCGCGGCCACCGGCGTCGGCCCCTCGGCATGGGCATCCGGCAACCAGGCGTGCAGCGGCGCCAGCCCGGCCTTGGTGCCGTAGCCGACCAGCAGGAACACGAAGGCCAGATTCAGCAGCGGTGCGGCGGCATGTGAGGCGGCGGTTGGCAGCGCGCTCCAGCGCATCGCCGCCAGCGCACTGTCCGGCCCGGCGCCGACCACCGGCAGCACCGCCAGGGTCAGCACGATGGTGCCGAAGAACGCCAGCGAGATGCCGACGCCGCACAGCATGAAGTATTTCCAGCTCGCTTCCACCGCCTCGGCGGTGCGCGGCAGCCCGACCACCAGCACCGCCGCGATGGTCGCCGCCTCGATCGACACCCAGGTGACGCCGAGATTATTCGACAGCAGCGCCATCAGCATCGCCGCCACGAAAGCCTGGAACAGCGCGTGGTAGTGCCGCACGCGCCGCGGCTCCAGCCGGCCGGAGGCCGCTTCGGTGGCGATATAGGGCAGGCTGAACCAGGCGGTGGTCATCGCCACGAAGCTGGTCAGGATCGCCATGTGGGCCGCCAGCGGATCGACCAGCAGCAGCGTGCCGGCGGCCATATGCCAGGGCAGCAGGCAGGCCAACGCGAAGGTGGCGGTCGCGGCGGCGATATTGAGCCAACCGGCGATGACCCGGTTGTCCAGCATCGCCAGCACCGCCGCTGCCAGCACCGGCAGCAGCACCACGGCGCCGGTGGCGGAGAGCAGTTCGGCCAGCATGCCGGGACTCATCGGTGCTGGCCTCCCACCCGGTCCAGATGCGCCACGTCCAGACTGTCGAACCGGGCGCGCAGGCGGAAGAAGAAGACGCCGAACACCATGAACGCCAGCACCACCAGCACCGCCACCGACAATTCCACCACCAGCGGCATGCCATCCACACCGATCGCCGCCAGGATCAGGCCGTTCTCCAGCGACAACACGCCGATCACCTGGGTCAGCGCGCTGCGTCGCGAGATCAGCACCAGCAGCCCGAGCAGCACCACCGACAGCGCCAGCGCCAGGTCCTCCCGGGTCAGCGAGCCGGAATGCAGCGTGGTCGGCAGCACCACCATGATCGACAGCGCCACCATGCCGACGCCCAGCGCCATCGAGGCGAACACCCCCATCGCCGCGTCGATCGAGCGATGCACCTGCAACCGGCGCACGATGGCATGCAGCGCCAGCGGAATCGCCAGCCCGTTGGCCGCCAGGGTCAGCAACCCGGTGAGGTAGAGTTGCGGCGCATCCTGCGCCCAGCCCTGCCAGCAGGCGGCGGCGGTCAGCACCCAGGCCTGGGTGGCGTAGCTGTTGATCATCGCCCCCACCCGCCGCTGGTAGAGCAGCACGAATGACAGCACCAGCACGGCGGCGCCCAGCAGGTGCGCCACATCATAGCCCAGCGTGCCGTAGCCGAGATGCTCGCCCATCACGCGAAGCCCCCGCTCATGCAAAACCCTGGCTGACGAACAGCAGCACCACCGCCAGCACCGCCAGCAGCACCGCCACGCCGAGGAACTCCGGCACCCGGAACACCCGCATCTTGGCGATCGCGGTCTCGAAACCCGACAGCGCCAGCGCCAGCACGCCGATCTTGGCCACCCAGGCCGCCAGCCCGCCCAGCCACCACAGTGGCAGCGCGCCGGCCCGCGCGATGCCGAACGGCACGAAGATGGTGGCGATCAGCGACAGCCACAGCAGCAGCTTCAACGCGCCGGCCAGCTCGATCATCGCCAGATGACGGCCGGAATATTCCAGCACCATCGCCTCATGCACCATGGTCACTTCCAGATGGCTGGCCGGGTTGTCCACCGGCATGCGGCCGGTCTCGGCCAGCGCAATGGCGATCATGGCGATCAGCGCCAGGCCCAGCGACACCCGCAGCCCGACCAGGCCCTCGCGCAGCGTCAGCGCGATGGCGTCCAGGTTGGTGGTGCCGACCATCAGCGCCAGCGTGAAGATCACCAGCAACAGCGCCGGCTCGGCGAACGCGGCATAGGTCATCTCGCGGCTGGCGCCGATACCGCCGAAGCGGCTGCCGATCTCCATGCCGGCCAGCGCCAGGATTACCCGCGCCAGCGCCAGCAACCCGCCGATCACCAGCAGGTCGGCAAACGGCGCGCTGGCCATGCCGAGCGCGAATGACGGCACCAGCGCGGCGGCGGCGAGGATGGCGGCCAGATGCGCCGAGGGCGCGGCGTGAAAAAGCCAGGAGGCATTCTCCGCCACCACCGGCTGCTTGCGCAGCAGCCGTAGCAGGTCGCGCCAGGGCTGCAGCACCGGCGGCCCGGTGCGGCCGAGCAGCCGCGCCTTCACCAGCCGCACCACGCCCACCAGCACCGGGGCTGCGGCCACCAGCAGCGCCACATGCAGCACCTGCGCCGCCAGCGCCAGCAGCAGGTCGGCCAGCAGGCTCATCGCTGTTCCATGATGGCGACCAGCGCCAGAAAGACGACCAGCACGGTGACCATCACCGACAGCGTGCGCCGGATGGTCAGGAACTGCATCCGGTCGGCGAGGCCGGACAACGAATCCCGCCAGCGCCCGATCGCCTCGAAAATCCACCGCTCCGCCGGGTCATGCAGTGCGACCATCAGGCTTGCTGCCCTGGTCTGGCCGGGTGCCGGCATATCCACCGTCTCATGCGCGCCCAGCACGCCAGACCCCAGCGTGCGGCGTAGCGGCTGGGAGAACCCGGCGCCGCTGTACTGGGTCGCCGGATCGCCGAACGGCAACCAGGCCGGCGGCTCGCCGAAGCCGCAATCCCAGGCCGGCGCGCTGCGATGCCCCTGTACGCTGACCCGCCGCGCCAGCCACCACACCAGCCCCCCGGCCAGCGCCAGCAGCACCGCCACCGCCAGCGGCACGTAGCCGGGCACGCCGCTACCCGGCGCCAGCACCAGCCCGGCATCGCGCAGCGGCACCATGCCGCCGGCCAGCAGACCCAGCGCCGGCCGGGCTAGCCCCAGCACCGCGCCGGGGAACAGGCCGACCAGCAGGCTCGCCGCCACCAGCCCGAGCAGCGCCCAGCGCATCGGCGGCCCGGCCTCGTCGGCGGCGGCACAGCGTGGCGTGCGCGGCCGGCCGAGATAGCCGATGCCGATCAGCCGCACCGCCGCCGCCGCCGCCAGCGCCACCGCCAGCGCCATCATCGCCGCCACCACGCAGATCAGCACCTGCATCCCCAGGCCACCGACCCGTGGCCCGGCGATCACCGCCTGGAACAGCGCCCATTCGCCGGCAAACCCCGAACTCGGCGGCAACGCGGCGAGGCAGGCGGCGCCGGCCAGCATCGCCGCGGTGGTTACCGGCATGCGATGGATCAGCCCGCCCAGCCGGTCGAGGTGCCGCGTTCCGGCGCCATGCTGGGTCGCCCCGGCGCCGAGGAACAGCAGCGCCTTGAATAGCCCATGCGCCATCACGTGCAGCAGCGCCGCGCCCAGCGCCAGCCCGGCCAGCGGCAGCATGTCTGCCGCCCGCGCCGCCAAGGCGAGGCCCAGCCCGATGGTGATCAGGCCGATATTCTCGATCGTCGAGCAGGCCAGCACCGCCTTGATGTCGTTTTCCATGTTGGCCCTGAGCGCGCCCAGCACGGCGCTGGCGGCGCCGGCCACCAGCAGCGGCACCGCCCACCACATCGGCTGCGGGCCGCACAGATCGAACAGCAGGCGGATCAGCGCATACAGCGCCACCTTGGTCATCGCGCCGGACATCAACGCCGAGGCAGGGCCCGGTGCATTCGAATGCGCCGGCGGCAGCCAGACATGCAGCGGCGCCAGCCCGGCCTTCGACCCGGCGCCGAGCAGCACCAGCGCCAGCACCGCCATCGCCCGCCAGCCCTCCGGCGGATGCCCGCGCAGCACCGCGAACGGCGCGTTCCAGCCGCCCAGCAGCGCCAGTGCCGGGATCAGGCAGGCGGCGCCGAACAACGCCATGCCGAGATACAGCAGCGCCGCCCGCTGCACCTCGGCCTCGCCGGGATGGCTCAGCACCAGCACGAACGAGGCCAGCGACATCAGCTCGAACCCCAGCACCAGCGTGAAACCATCGCCGGCCAGCAGGCAAAGCCCCATCGCGGCGAGAAACACCGGCAGGCAAGGGGCGGTGGCCGGCGGCTGGCGTTCCCCCAGTGCCGCGGCACAGGCGGCGGCGCCGACCAGCATCAGCAGCAGCAGGAAGAACCCGGACAAACCATCCAGCGCCAGCGTCATCGGCAGGCCGGGCATCCCGATCGGCAGCGTGAGGGTGGCCGCGGGCGCGCCAGCCAGCAGATAGGCCACCGCCAGCAGCGCCCCGGCGGCGCAGACCAGCAAGCCGCCCAGCGCCGCCCAGCGCCGCCGCTTCAGGCTGGCCGCCGCCGCCAGCAGCCAGGCCAGCAGCAGCAGACTCGCGCCGGGCAGGGCGAAGGCGCTCACGAGGCGGCCGCGCGGTGTTCGGATCTGGTCACGCCGAATCCTATAGCAGCAGGCCCGGTGCCGCAGGAAGCCGCATGGCGCTTGCGGCGGTGGGCGGTCGCGCGCAGCATCGGTCATCAAAGCTTCACATAACCGCAACAGCGGCGCCGCACCTTCCGGCTATCAGGGCGCGAAGAACGAGAAGCAAGCGGAGAGACGATGAACCAGGCCTTCCTGCTGGTGCTGTTCGACGGGCTGCGGCCCGACCTGCTGCGCCCGGACACCACGCCGAATATTCTGCGCCTCGCCGCCATGGGCACCGGCTTCAACCGCGCCCGCTCGGTGTTCCCATCGGAAACCCGGGTCTGCTCGGCCTCGGTGGTCACCGGCTGCCTGCCGCGCCGGCACGGGCTGGTGGCCAACCGCATCGCGCACCCGCTGGACGCCACGCGCAGCGTCGATACCGGGCACAAGGCCAACCTGCTGGCGCTGGAGCAGGAGCTTGGCGCGCCGCTGCTGGAGGCGCCGACGCTCGGCGACATCCTGCATGCCGCCGGCCGTGACTTCGCGGTGCTGAGCAGCGGCACCACCGGCCAGACCCATGTGCTGAACCCGCGCGCCGCCGAGCACGGCCAGGTGACGCTGTCCGCCCATGGCGCCGCCGCCTGCTCGCCGGCCGGCGCCAGGCTGCTGGCGACGCTGGAGCCGCCGCCGGCCGACCCGGTGGGGCGCGCGCTGTGGATCGCCGAGGTGTTCCGCACTCGCTTCCTGCCGGCACCGCCCGCCGCCACGCTGCTGTGGCTGTGCGAGCCGGACACCTCGGCGCATCACCAGGGCCTCGGCAGCCCGGGCAATCTCGATGCGCTGCGCGCCGCCGACGCCGCGTTCGGCCGGATTCTGGACGACTGGCAGGCCGGCCCGCAGCGCGAGTTTCTGACCATCGCGGTCGGCTCCGACCATGGCCATGCCGGCATCACCGGGCTGGTCGATGTCGGCGCGGCACTCGCCACATTCGCCCCCGACTGCAGCGTGCTGGCCGGCAACAGCGGCGGCATCGTGGTGCCCGGCGGCGATGCGCGGCGGGTGGCCGAACTGGCGGCGTGGCTCACCCGGCAGGATTGGATCGGCTCGGTGTTCGCCGCCGATGGCGCCGAGCTGCCAACCGGCGTGCTGCCGCGCAGCCTGCTGCTGGCCGACCACCCGCGCGCCGCGCCGGTGCTGTTCACCTTACGCACCAGCCCCGGCCCCTCACAGTATGGCCTGCCCGGCAGCACCCTGTATGACGGCAACCTGCCGGTCGGCGGCGGCACCCATGGCGGGCTCTCGGCGGTGGAACTGCATACCGTGCTGCTGCTGGCGGGTGCCCCGATCCGTGTCGGCCGGCAGTCCGACTGGCCGGCCGGGCTGGCGGATATCGCGCCGACGGTGCTGGCGTTACTCGGGCTCGATGGCGGCGCGGCGATGGATGGCCGCGTGCTGGGCGAGGCGCTGCATGATGGGGCCCAGCCGGCGGTGCCACCGGCGGCGGAAACCTGGGAGGCCGCGGCGAACGGCTACGCCCAGCGGCTTACCCGCACCCGGCTTGGCCGGCAGACCTATCTGGATGCCGGCGTCCGGGCGTGATCCGCGGCGGCCGGGGCTACACGTATGAGGCATAAGGGTATGCCATCGAACGATCCTGCGCCCGGCGTTTCTGCTGCTGTTGCTGCTGGTGGCGCGCTGCGCGCCGGTGGACATGCTGAACGCGACCATTTCCACCGATGGGCTGACCGTGCTGCACGATCTGCCCTATGGCCCGTTGCCGCGCCAGGCGATGGATGTCTACCGGCCGGCGGCGAACACCGGCCCGCTGCCGGTGGTGGTGTTCTTCTATGGCGGCGCCTGGCAGCGCGGCGCGCGCGGCGACTACCGCTTCGTCGCCGCCGAACTGGCCAGGCAAGGCATCGTGGTCGCGGTGCCGGACTACCGGCTCGCCCCGCAAGCCCCCTATCCCGATTTTCTCAAGGACGCTGCCCGGGCGGTGGCCATGGTGCGCGCTGATGCCGCCGGCTGGGGTGGCGACTCGCGCCGCATCGTGCTGGCCGGACACTCCGCCGGCGCCCATATCGCTGCCATGCTGGCGCTGGACCCGGTGTGGCTGCGCGCGGCCGGCATGAGCCGGTCCGATCTCGCCGGCTGGGTGGGCATCTCCGGCCCCTATGACTTCCTGCCGATCGTCGAGGACGACATCAAGGCGGTGTTTGCCCCGGCCGACGGTCATCTGGCGACCACCCAACCGATCACCTACGCCGATGCCGATGCGCCGCCGACGCTGCTGCTGCAGGGCGAGGCCGATACCACGGTGCTGCCGCGCAACACTGCCGCCCTCGCGGCCAGGCTGAAGGCGGCGGGCGCGCAGGTGCGGGTGCGCTACTACCCTGGCGCCGGCCATGTCGGCGCGGTGCTCGGTTTCGCGCCGTTGTTCCGCGACAGATCGCCGGTGCTGTCCGATGTCGCCGGCTTCGTGCGCGGGATCGCGGAAAGCGGCAAGATGTTGCACTCTGCGAGCCGTCCCTGACGCGGAGCGAGCAGACGGATGGCAATACCGGGGAGCATGCAGGCGCCGCCGCGCGTCAGCGTGCTGATGACCACCTATAGCGGCGCGCGACTGATCGCCGAGAGCATCGACAGCGTCCTGGCGCAGAGTTTCGCCGATTTCGAGCTGCTGGTGGTCGATGACGCCTCCACCGACGATACCGCCCTGGTGCTGGCCGGCTACGCCGACCCGAGATTACGTATATTGCACAACGATCGGAATCTCGGCGTGGTCGGCGCCCGCAATCGCGGTTTTGCCGAGGCGCGCGGGGCCTATGTGGCGCCGATCGATCATGACGATATCTGGCTGCCGACGCGGCTGGCCGAGGGCGTGGCGCGGCTCGATGCCGACCCGGCGACGGTGCTGGTGGGAACCAGGATTTGCTACCTGATCGATGGCCGCCGGATACCGGAGCCGATGCAGGCCGCGATCAGTCCGCTGCTGCTGCACTGGATGCTGTTCATGGATTGTCCGCTGACCTATTCGACGCTGCTGTTTCGCCGCGCGGCGGCACAACGGCCGGATGGCACCCTGATGCGCCCGGATCTCAGCTATGCCGACGACTACGACCTGCTGCTGCGCATGGCGCTGCTGGGGCGGGTGGCGGTGCTGGACAGCGTGCTGACGCTGTATCGCGTGCATGCCGGCAACACCACACGCTCGGTGGCGGCGGACATGTATCGCCATGCGGTGCAGGCGCTCGGCGAGCATCTGGCGGGCCTGATGGGCGCGGAGGCCGGCGAGGGTGCGGCGCTGCTGGTCTGGCATGTCGGGCGACGCCGGGCGGCGGCCGACCGCGCAACCCTGCGGCGGCTCGGCCTGCTGCTGCAGCGGTTGCAGGAGGCGTTCGTCGCCGCCTACCGGCCGGAACCGGCCGACCTGGAGGCGATCGAAGCCTATACCAGGCACTGCTACTGGCGGGTGCTGCGCGCCAGCCTGCGCAGCGGCCGGGTCTGGATGCTGGGTGGCGGCGCGGGGTGGGCGCCGCCGGGCGACCTTGCCGCCTCGCTCGCCGTCGGGTTGCTGCGGCTGCCGCTGCGGCTGCTGCGCCGCGACGAGGCCAGGCCGGAATGACCGCCTCGGCGCGCCGGGCTGATCGCCCCTGCGATGGCAAGGCGCTAGGTCTTGATCAGCTTGATCCGCTTGCCGTTCACCCCGAGCGCGATGCCGCCGGCCTTCAGGGCCTGGGCGTCGGCGCCGAAAATCTCGGCGCGCCAGCCCTGCACCGCCTGGATGTCCGGCGCGTCCTCGGTGGCCAGGCGGTCGATGTCCTCGCTGTTGGCGACCAGCTTGGGGGCAACGTTGTGCTGCTCGCATTTGGCGGCGAGCAGCACTTTCAGCAGCGCCACCAGCGCCGGGGACGGGCGGGGGCCATCGCGATGGGCGGGCGCCGGCGGCAGGGCCGCTTCCGGCAGGGTCTTGGCCTCGGCGATGGCGGCGAGCAGGCCGGCGCCCATGCGGCCCTCGGCGAAACCGCGGGTGACGCCGCGGGCGCGGGCGAGCTGTTCGGCGTCATCGGGGGCGACGGCGGCGATCTCCAGCAACGCCTCGTCCTTCAGCATGCGGCTGCGCGGGATGTTGCTGCGCTGCGCCTCGCGCTCGCGCCAGGCGGCGATGGCGCGCAGCACGCCGAGCATGCGGCGGTTGGCGGTGCGCGGGCGCAGGCGTTCCCACATCGACTCCGGGTCGGGCTGGTAGGTGGCGGGGTTGGCGAGGATGGCCATCTCCTCGGCGACCCAGTCCATCCGGTTGTCCTGCTGCAGGCGGTCGCGGAGTTTCTCGTAGACCCGGCGCAGATGGGTGACGTCGGCGGCGGCATAGGTGACCTGGGCGGCGGAGAGCGGGCGGGCCGCCCAGTCGCTGAAGCGGTGCGACTTGTCGATATGGCCGCCGGTGCTGGCGGCAACCAGCGAGTCGTAGCCGACCTGGTCGCCGAAGCCGGCCACCATCGCGGCGATCTGGGTGTCGAACAGCGGCTTCGGCACGTCACCGAACAGTTGCACGAAGATTTCGATGTCCTGCCTGGCGGCATGGAACACCTTGACGACATTGGGATCGGCCAGCAATGCGCCGAGCGGGGCAAGGCTGAGGCCGGGGGCCAGGGCGTCGACCACCGCAACATCGGTGTCCGACGCGAGTTGCACCACGCAGAGTTCGGGCCAATAGGTCCGCTCGCGCATGAACTCGGTGTCGACAGTCACGAAAGCCTCGGCGCGCAGGCGGGTGCACAGCGCGTCCAGGGCCTCGGTGGTGGTGATCAGCGTGGGGGACGGGAATTCCGTCCGGTTCTGGCGTGACATGTTACAGCTAATACACGCAGGATGCCGGCACCGGAAGTCACCACGCCGGCATTCGTTTTGTGGCTGGGAGTGACGCCGTATGCTGTCTGTGCTGCCGATACCGACGGGCGACGCGCCCGATGCCGCTTCCGTGTGGATTGACCTGCTGCGGGCGGAGCCGGCCGAGGTCGCGCTGGTGGAGGCGCTGACCGGGCTGCATGTGCCGTTGCGCCCGGAGTTGGAGGAGATCGAGAGTTCCAGCCGGCTGGCCGAGCGGGATGGCGCGCTGTATCTCACCTATCCGGCGGCCAAGCGGGATGACAATGGCGAAACCCGGACGACGCCGGTGGGCTTCGTGCTGACCCGCGACCGGCTGCTGACGGTGCGGTTCGACGAGATGCTGGGGTTCGACAGCTTCGCCGGGCGGTGCCGCAGCGGCGAGCGGCGGGCCGGCAACGGGATGGAGGCGTTCGTCGGTCTGTGCGAGGTGATCATCGATCGGCTGGCCGACGTGCTGGAGCGCGAGGGCGATGGGCTGGACCGCGCCTCGCACCGGATTTTCCGGCATGGCGGCAAGGACGCGCCGCCGCCGCGCAAGGCCGACGCGGAGCTGCGGGCGGTGCTGCGCAATATCGGCCACGCCGGCGAACTGATCTCGAAAATCCGCGACACGCTGCTGGGGTTGGGGCGGATGCTGCCCTACGTGCAGGTGATGGCGAAGGACTGGACACCGGCGGAACTGCGGCCGCGGCTGAAGACCATGCGGGCGGATATCCAGTCGCTGACCGACTACAACCTGCATCTGGCGAACAAGGTGCAATTCTTGCTGGATGCGACGCTGGGCTACATCAATATCGAGCAGAACAACATCATCCGGGTGCTGACGGTGGTCTCGGTGGTGGGAGTACCGCCGACGTTTGTCGCCAGCATGTACGGGATGAACTTCGAGGGTATGCCGGAATTGCATTGGCATTTCGGCTATGCCTATGCGTTGACCCTGATCCTGGTCAGTGCGGTATTGCCGCTGCTGTGGTTCCGCGTGCGAGGATGGCTATAACGCCAGCCAGCAGCGCACCGCCGGCAAATCCAGACCCCAAGGGATGAAAAGTTTTTTTGCTTCTTTTTGTTCACAAAAAGAAGGCCTTCCTGCCGCCGCTTGACATGCGCCGGGCCGGCGGCTTGTCTGCCGCGCCTCTATTTCGGGACCAGTCAGATGCATGCCTATCGCACTCATACCGCCGGCGCGTTGCGTGCCAGCGATGCCGGCCAGACCGCCCGCCTCTCCGGCTGGGTGCATTCCAAGCGCGACCATGGCGGCTTGCTGTTCATCGATGTTCGCGACCATTACGGGCTGACGCAATGCGTGTTCGCCGCCGGCAGTGCAGTGTTCGAGGCGGCCGAGAAGCTGCGGCCGGAGAGCGTGGTGACGGTGACCGGCGAGGTGGTGCTGCGCGACGGCACGACGATCAACCCGCGGCTGCCGACCGGGGAGATCGAGCTGCGAGTGGCGGACTTGGTGGTGCAGTCCACCGCCGATGTGCTGCCGATCCAGGTGGCGGGCGACGAGAAATACCCCGACGAGTTGCGGCTGAAATACCGCTTCATCGACCTCAGGCGCGAGAAGATGCAGCGCAACATCAAGCTGCGCGCCGGGGTGATCGCCTCGATCCGCCGGCGGATGATCGACAGCGGCTTCACCGAGTTCCAGACCCCGATCCTGACCGCCTCCAGCCCCGAGGGGGCGCGCGACTTCCTGGTGCCGAGCCGCAATCACCCCGGCACCTTCTACGCGCTGCCGCAGGCGCCGCAGCAGTTCAAGCAGTTGGCGATGGTGGCGGGGTTCGACCGCTATTTCCAGATCGCGCCGTGCTTCCGCGACGAGGCGAGCCGGGCGGACCGCTCGCCGGGCGAGTTCTACCAGCTCGATTTCGAGATGAGCTTCGTCACCCAGGAGGACGTGTTCAACACCATCGAACCGGTGATCGCCGGAGTGTTCGAGGAGTTCGCCGGCGGGCGCGGGGTGACCAAGCCGCCGTTTCCGCGGATTCCGTACGACCAGGCGCTGCTGGAATTCGGCAGCGACAAGCCGGACCTGCGCAACCCGATCCGCATCGCCGATGTGACCGCGCAGTTCGCCGGCTCCGGCTTCGGGCTGTTCGCCAAGATCGCCGCATCCGGCGGGATCGTACGGGCGATCCCGGCGCCAGGGGCGGGCAGCAACCCGCGCAGCTTCTTCGACAAGCTGAACGAATGGGCCCGCGAGCAGGGCGCCGGCGGGCTGGGCTACATCCAGTTCGAGGCGGAAGGGCCGAAGGGGCCGATCGCGCGCAACCTGGAAGCCGAGCGCGCCGAGGCAATCCGCGCGGCGTGCGGGCTGCAACCGGGCGACGCGGTGTTCTTCGCCGCCGGCAAGCCGGATGAGGCGCCAAAATTCGCCGGCCAGGTGCGCACCAAACTGGGCCAGGAACTGGGGCTGATCGCCGAGGGTGACTTCCGCTTCTGCTGGATCACCGATTTTCCGATGTACGAATTGAACGAGGAAACCGGGCAGGTGGATTTCAGCCACAACCCGTTCAGCATGCCGCAGGGTGGCATGGAGGCGCTGAACGGCCAGGACCCGCTGACCATCAAGGCCTATCAGTACGACATCGTCTGCAACGGCATCGAGCTATCGTCCGGCGCCATCCGCAACCATCGGCCGGACATCATGATCCGCGCGTTCGAGATCGCCGGCTACCCGGAATCCGAGGTGGAGGCACGGTTCGGCGGCATGCTGGCGGCGTTCCGCTACGGCGCACCCCCGCATGGCGGCTCGGCGCCGGGGATCGACCGCATCGTGATGCTGCTGGCCGATGAGCCGAATATCCGCGAGGTGATCCTGTTCCCGCTCAACCAGCAGGGCCAGGATCTGATGATGGGCGCGCCGGCGCCGGTGCCGGCGGCGCGGCTGAAGGAGTTGTCGCTGAAGCTGGATTTGGCGCCGAAGGTCAAGAAAGAATAGGGCTTTTTTTTGTAAAAAAGAAGCAAAAAACTTTTTTGTTCGCCTTGCAACATTGGAATTGTGGAGACTCCGGATTCTCCACATCTCCAATGGATAGAAAGTTTTTTTGCTTCTTTTTGTTCACAAAAAGAATATCTTCCTTACCCCAAACGATCCAATAAACCCTGGGCGCGCTGCCGGCGGGCGGGATCGGCGTCGCGGGCGACGATGCGTTGCAGCACGCTGGCGGCGCGCGGGTCGCCGGACTCGGCGAGTTCGAACGCCAGCGCGTCGCGCTTGTGGAACCATTGCGGGTCGAACGCTTTCGGCGTCAGCGGCAGGCGGCGCCAGTAATATTGCAGGCTGGTGTCCTGCCAGCCGGCGTAGACCTCCTCCCAGCTGAGTGGCTGGCCGTCCGGGTTGGCGTTGTCCGGGCAGAACGGGTCGGCGACGCGCTGGAAGCGGACATCCATTGACATGCGCAGGCGCTCGGCGCGGTTCGGCAGCCCCTTGTGGACGGTCATCGAGTGGAAGATCAGCACGTCGCCGGCGCGCATTGGCCCTGAGTGCCAGCGGCCTTCCAGTGGGTCGGTGATCTCGATGCCGCCGGCACCGGCAGCGATCTGGAAGTCGTAGACGCCGTCCTGATGGGTGCCGGCGGCGATCTGCAGCGGGCCGAGTTCGAGCGGGCAGTCAAGCAGCGGGAACCAGGCGGTGTAGACTTCCTCGGTGCCCTGGACGTTGGGGAAATCCTGGTGCGCCTTGGTGGTGAATTCCTCGCGATGCGGGAAGATGTTGCGCATCAGCACGCGCGGGTGTGGAAACACCGGCCCTCCGAGCAGGCGGGTGAAGAAGCCGGTGAGCGCCTGGTGGTGCTTGAGCGCGTGGTAGGCCTCCAGGCGGTTGATGCGGCGGAGGACTTCCAGATAGCGCGGCTGCGGGTCGACGCAGAAGCCGGCCGGGTCGGCGATGGCTGCTTCCAGCGGGGCATCGGCGCGCAGCCAGCCGGCGTCGCGGGCAATGGCGGCGATCTGGCGTTGCAGGGCGGCGATTTCGGCGGCCGGAAGCAGGTTGCGCAGCAGCAGATAGCCGTCGCGGTGCATCCGGGCGGTGAGCGCGGCGGTGTCGTCGCTGATTGCGGTCGAGTCGATGAAGTCCTGCATGGACGGCTCCCTCCGATGCGGCATGGCATGCGGCTGTGTTGGGGCGAGCCTAGCGCGGCAACGACCGTGGCGGAAGGACCGGCGCCGGCTCGGCGAGATGGCACGCCGCCCGGTGCCCCGGCACGATTTCGCGCAGTTCCGGCGCGATAGCACAGCGCTCGACGGCGATCGGGCAGCGGGCGCGGAACGGGCAGCCAGGCTGGTCCTGGGCTTCCGGCGGGCGCGGCGGGGTGGTGCGCGGGCGGTCGGGGTCTGGGATCGGCGTCGCGGCGCGCAGGGCCTGGGTGTAGGGGTGGCGGGGCGTATCCATCACCCGCGCCGTCGGGCCGATTTCCACGACGCGGCCGCGATACAGTACGGCGACCCGCTGGGTGACGGCGCGGACCACGCCGAGATCGTGGGTGATGAACAGGCTGGCCAGCGCGTGCTCGGCGGCGAGGTCGGCGAACAGCCGCAGGATTTGCGCCCGCACCGAGACATCGAGCGCCGAGACTGGCTCATCAGCGACCAGCAGCGAGGGCGACGACGCCAATGCGCGGGCGATGCCGACGCGTTGGCGCTGGCCGCCAGAGAGCGCGTTCGGCAGGCGGGCGAAGAAGGTCTCCGGCGCCAGGCCGACGCGGGCGAACAGTGCGCGGGCCTCGGTTTCCGCGGCGGTGGCTGAGAGGCGACGGTTCCAGCGCAGCGGCAGCAGCACGCTCTGGCCCACCGGGCGGCGCGGGTTCAGCGCCGCGGCGCTGTCCTGGAACACCATCTGGATCAGCTTGTGCGGGCCGCCGAGTGGCGCGCCGTTGAACCGGATGCTGCCGGAACTCGCCGGCAACAGCCCCACCAGCAGGCGGCCGAGCGTGGTCTTGCCGCTGCCGCTTTCGCCGACCAACCCGAGGGATTCGCCGGCGGCGATCGACAGCGACACGCCTGCCACCGCATGCAGCATACGCGGGCGGGCGAACAGCGGACCAGGCAGGCGGAAGCTGCGGGTAAGATCGGTGGCTTCCAGCAGGATCATGGCCGGCTCCAGGCGCCGGAGGCCGCCTCGTCCACGTGCCAGCAGGCGACGCCGTCGCTGAACGGCGGCACCTCGGTGAAGCACCGGCCGGCGGCGAGCGGGCAGCGCGGGTGGAAGCGGCAGCCGGCCGGCATCGCGTGGGCCGGCGGCACACTGCCCTCCATCGCGAACGGGACGCTGTCACGCCCAGGATCAAGCACGCTGGCCAGCAGGCCCTGGGTGTAGGGGTGGCGGGGGGCACGGAACAGCGATCTGGCGCCCGACTGCTCGACGATCCGCCCGGCATACATCACCGCGACCCGGTCGCAGGTTTCCGCCACCACGCCGAGATCATGGGTGATCAGCAGCACCCCGAGGCCGCGCTCGGCGGCGGCGCGGCGCAGCAGGTCGAGGATGCCGGCCTGGACGGTGACATCGAGCGCCGTGGTCGGCTCGTCAGCGATCAGCACCGAGGGCTCCATCGCCAGTGCCGCGGCGATCAGCACCCGCTGGCGCTGGCCGCCGGAGAGTTCGTGCGGGAAGCGGGCGGCGGCCGAGGCCGGCAGGTCGACACGCGCCAGAAGTGTCGCCACACGCTCGGGCATCCGGTCGGTGACGCCGTGCACGCGCATCGACTCGGCGATATGGCGGCCGGCGGTCAGCAGCGGGTCCAGATAGCTCGACGGGTCCTGGAAGATCATGCCGACCCGCCGGCCACGGATGGCGCGCCGTGCCGCCGGCGACAGGGTGGCAAGATCGACGCCGTCCACCCGCACCTGCCCGGCGGAGATGTGGATATACGGCGCCGGGAACAAGCCAAGGATGGCATGCGCGGTCATCGATTTGCCGGAGCCGGATTCGCCCACCAGCCCCAGCGTCTCGCCGGCGGCCAGCGCCAGCGACACATCCTCGACCAGCGCGGTGCCGTCGCGCAGCGCCACCGTCAGCCCGTCGATTTCCAGCAGCGCACTCATCCCCCGCGCGGGTCCAGCGCCGCGGCAGCCCGGTCGCCCAGCGCGTTGAACATCAGCACGGTGATGCCGATCGCCAGCCCGGGAAACACCGACATCCACCAGGCAGAGCGCAGATATTGCTGCGCCTCGTTCAGCATCGCGCCCCAGGAGGCGAGGTTGGGGTCGCCGAGGCCGAAGAAGCCCAATCCGGCCTCCAGCAAAATGGCGGTGGCGACATCCAGCGCCGCCAGCACCAGCACCGGGCCGGCGATTTGCGGCAGCACCTCGCGCAGCACGATCAGCGGCGCCGGCATGCCGCCGAGCCTGGCAGCATCAACGAACGCGGCGCCACGCAAGGCAGAAATTTCGGCGCGCACCACGCGGGCGGTCTGCGGCCAGCCAAGCACGGCGATCACCAGGATCACCTTGCCGATGCCCGGCCCGGCGATGGCGATCACAATCAGCGCCAGCACGAAGCGCGGCAGCGTCTGGAAGAACTCCGAAATCCGCATCACCACCGCATCCGCCCAGCCGCCCAGCCAGCCGGCGGTGGCACCTGCCAGCACGCCGAGCAGCAGCGACACGCCCGACGACGCCAGCCCCACCGCCAGGGAGACCCGGCTGCCATGGATCAGCATCGCCAGCATGTCGCGCCCCAGATCGTCGGTGCCGAGCAGGTGGCCGACGCTGCCCGGCGGCAGCAGCGCATCCGCCGAGCCGGCCAGCGGATCGCCCGGCGACAGCAACGACGCCCCCAGCGCCAGCGCAATCAGCAACACCACCCCGACCAGCGGCAACGGCGCCCGGCGCATCAATGCACCCGCCGGTCGAGCAGCCGATGCACCACGTCGGTCAGCAGATTGGCCACCACCACGGTCGCCGAAACCATCAATAGGATCGCCAGCATGGTCGGCGTGTCGCGCGACGCAATGCTGTCGAACAGCAACCGGCCGACACCAGGCCAGCCGAACACCGTCTCGATCAACGCCGACCCGGCCAGCAGAAAGCCGGCATTGTAGCCGATCACCGTGATGATCGCCGGCGCCGCATTGCGCAGCACATGGTCCAGCATGATCCGCGTCTCGGAAGCCCCACGGGCGCGGGCGGCCAGCACGAATTCGGCGCGCAGCACCTCCACCGCCCGGGCGCGGGTAATCCGGGCGATCAGCGCGACATAACGCAACGCCAGCGCGAAGGCCGGCAGCAGCAGGTAGCGCGCACCCTCCAGCACCCCGGCCCAGCCGGACGCCGCACCGCGCAACGGCGCGTCGCCCTGGCTCGGCAGCCAGCCGAGATGCACCGCGAACAGCAGGATCAGCAACTGCCCCACCCAGAATTCCGGCAACGCATAAGCAGCGGTGGAGCCCATCCGCACCACGCGATCCACCCAGCCGCCCGCCCGCCGCGCCGCCAGCAGCCCCAGCAGCACGCCGAGCAGCGCGGCGCTGCCCAGCGCAGTGCCGGTCAGCCGCAACGTGGCGCCCAGCCGCTCCCACACCAAAGTGGAAACCGGCATCCGATTGGCGAACGAATAGCCGAAATCACCCTCCGCCAGATGCCCCAGATAGCGCACCAGCCGCACCGGCATCGGCTTGTCCTGGCCATAGTCGACGCGAACCTTGGCGACATATTCCGCCGGCGCCGGGAAGTCGCCGACCAGCGCGGTCAGCGGGTCGCCCGGAGCCAGGGCGATCAGCATGAAGTTCATCACCGCCACGGCAAGCAGCAGCGGGATGGCGTGCAACAGGCGACGCAGGATGTAGGCCGGGAGACTCATGAGGGGGAAGCAAGTCTTCTTTGTTTGAAAACAAAGAAGCAAAAAAACTTCATCCCCTGGAGTGTACGGAGTCTCCCGCGCGCCACTGTTGCAAGGCGGATGAAAAAGTTCTTTTTTTCAAAAAAGAACACGCTTCCTTGCTCAGGCAAGCGTCACCCCACCCCACTGATCGCGCGCATCGATCGCCGGCCACAGTCCGGTCAGCCGCTTGCTGGCGAAATCGGCGGTCTCTTCGTCAAACAGCACGAAACTCGGCAGGTCCTCGTTCAGGATCGCCTGCAGCTTGCGGTAAAGCTCGGCGCGGTGGTTGCGGTCCGGCGCGGTGGCGGCCTCGGCGAGCAGCGCGTCCACCTCCTTGTTCGAATAGCCGGAGGCGTTGGTGAACGGGCCGCCGGTGGTGTTGGTCTGGTAGATACGGTGATAGCCGATCGCCGGATCGCCGGCCGAAAAATACGATTGCAGCGTGATATCGAATGCATGCTTCTTGAACACGGTATCGAGCGCCACCGCGCGCTCCAGCGCGATGATCTCGATCGGCATGCCGATGCCGCGCAGATTGTCGCGCATGATCGCGGCGACGGCGCGCAGTTGCGGCCGGGCGGCGTCGCGTACCACGCGGATGGTCTCGCCCTTATAGCCGGCCTCCTTCAGCATCGCGCGGGCCAGCGCCGGGTCGTGCTTGTACTTCACGTCATAGCGGTCGGCCGGGTCGAGCAGCCAGGCAAAGCCGTCGCCGAACGCGCCGTAGCCGGGGCGCGCCAGCCCGTTCATCACCTGCGCCACCATCCGCGTGCGGTCCAGCACATGCGCCAGCGCCTGTCGGGCGCGCTTGTCGGCGAACACGCCGTGCGCGGTGTTGTACATCGCGAAATACACCGCCGGGATATTGACGCCCTTGCGATGCTGCAGCTTGGCTTCCTTCAGCAGCCGCACCTCGTCGGGCTTCGGCAAATAGAAATCGACGATCGCGTCCACCTCGCCGGTTTCCAGGCCGGAAGCGCGGTTGGCCGGCTGCGGGATGACCTGGAAGATCAGCTTGTCCAGCCCGGTCTTGCCCCACCAGCCCTCATTGCGCACCAGCGTCACCGCGCTGCCGCGGGTAAAACTGGCGAATTTGTACGGCCCGGTGCCAACCGGGGTAAGATTGGCCTGGTTGGCAGTGATATCGGTGCCGGCATACAGATGCTTGGGCAGAATCGGCGCCTCGAACACCGACATCTGCACCAGAAACGGCGCGTAGGCTTTCTCCAGCGTGATCTCCACGGTCTGCGCATCGGGCGCGGTCACCTTGGCGCCGACATTCTTCAGCATGCCGGCGGTGCGCGGGTGGTATTTGGCCAGCACCTCCTCGAAGGTGAACACCACGTCGTCAGCGGTGAACGGCTTGCCGTCATGCCAGGTCACGCCGTCGCGCAGCGTGAAGCGGTAGCTCTTGCCGTCCGGCGTGAAGCTCCATCTGGTCGCCAGCGACGGCCGGGCGTTCCAGTCCCGGTCGGTCCACACCAACCCCTCGAAAATCTTGGCGCCGACATCGCCAACCGCATAGCCGGTAGACAGCGCCGGATTGAAAGTCGGCGGATCGGCGTCGACCCCCAGCACCGCCACCCGCTCGGCGGCCTCGGCAGGGCGGATGCGGCCAACCAGCGGCGCTGTGGCAGCGAGAGCGGCAAAGCCGCGGCGGGTGAGACTCATGGGCTGGGTTCCTGCACGAGAAGGGTCCGGGCGATGCGGGTGAACAGCGCGACGCCGGCCTCCAGCGTCGCCTCATCAATGTCGAAATCCACCGCGTGATGCACAGCGGCCAGGTCGGAGCCGAGGATGAAATACGCCGCCCGGCCGCCGCGCCGCTGCACCGCGCGCATCATGAAGGTGGCATCGTCACCGCCGCCGATCGACCACTCCGGCACCACCTCCAGCAGCCCGGCGCCGGCCGCGGCGACGATGGCGGCAGCTTCCGGCGAGGTATCGGCGCTGATCGTCTCGCCCATGATCTGGGTGCTGACCGTAACCCCCTGCATCGCCGCCGCCCCCTGCAGCACCTGCTCGGCGCGCTCGACCATATAGGCAAGGCCGGCATCGCTCTCGCCGCGCACCTCGATCAGCATCTCGGCGCGGTCGGCGATGATATTGCGCCCGGTGCCGGCGACGAGCCGGCCGACATTGACATGGGTGGTCTCGCTGGCGTGCCGCGCGATGCCGTGCAACCCAAGTGCCGCGCTCGCCGCAGCAAGCAGCGCATTACGGCCCTCCTGCGGCCCCATCGCGGCATGCGCGGCGCGGCCGCTGAAGGTCACATCGATCTTGCGTGAGAACAGGAAGCCGGTGGCGACCGCCGCCAGCTTGCCGCTCGGCAGCAGGCAGCCGAGATGGCCACAGAAGAACCAGTCGACATCGTCGACAACCCCGGCCTCCACCATCGGTTTCGCGCCGCGCCCGCCTTCCTCGGCCGGCTGGAACACCAGCCGCAGCCGGCCGCGCCAGTCGGGGTCGGCGGCGAGTGCGGCGGCCACGGTAAGCCCGATCGCGGTATGCCCGTCATGGCCGCAGGCATGCATCGTGCCCGGGCGGGCCGAGGCATAGCCGCCCTCGTTCGGCCGATGCCCGGCGGCGGCGGTCTCCGGCACCGGCAGCGCGTCCATATCGAAGCGGAACGCCAGCACCGGGCCATCGCCGCGTTGCAACTCGGCGACCACGCCGGTCTGCCCGCCGGGCATGCGGGCGATCCAGTGCTCGGGGGCGCCGGCGGCGCGGGCGGCGTCCTGCGCGGCGGCAACGGCAGCCTCGGAAGGACGGCCGGCCATCGCCTCGGCGCGCATCACCTCCGGCCCGACCCGCACCGCATAGCCAAGCCCGGCCAGCGTCTCGGCGGCGAGGGCGGCGGTGCGGTATTCCAGAAAGCCGGTTTCCGGAAACGCATGCAGGTCGCGGCGCAGCGCCACCACGCCAGGCAGGTTGGCACCGTGGCCGTCCATCTCGCTCTCCTTCAGATCACGGCCAAATTACGCCCGTCTTGCTGCGGTGCAAGAGGAATGCGACGCTTCCGCGATGGACGATATGCATCTGGAACATGGCGCCTTCTGGCAGGACTTCGCACCGCTGCCGCCACGCCCGGCGCAGGGTTGGCGCACGGTCTATCCCGCCCGTATGCCCGACGGCACCGCATTGTGGCTGCCGCTGCGTGAGCTCGGCGAGACGGCGGTGGCCGGCCTGATCGCCAACCAGACCAGCTTCGCGGTGCAAGACCGCCTGATCGCCTGGCTCACCGAGCGGGTGGCCGGTCTCGGCGCAGAGATCGTCGTCGGGCTGCCGACGCTCGGCCACGCGGTGGCACCGGGCCTGGCGCGCGGCCTGGGGCACACAAACTGGGCAGCCGCCGGCTACTCCCGCAAGTTGTGGTACGAGGAGCGCCTCTCGGTCTCGGTCGCCTCGATCACCACGCCCGACAGCCGCCGGCTATGGCTCGACCCGCGGGTGCGCGGCTGGCTGGAGGGGCGGCGGGTGCTGCTGGTCGACGACGTGCTGAGCACCGGCCGCTCGATCGGCGCCGGGCTGGCGCTGCTGGAAGCCGCCGGCATCCGCCCGGTGGCGGTGGCGGCGCTGATGACGCAGACCCGGCGCTGGCAGCAGGGCTGGGACGCCACAATCCCGGTGGTCTCGGCCTTCGCGACACCGCTGTTCCACCGCACAACGGACGGCTATTGGCTGGAGGAAGCGGCATGCACGACCTGAACAATCCGGCCCTGCGCGCGCGGGCGATCCGGGCGGCGCGCGGGCTGGCGCCGTTCGACGTGCTGATCACCGGCGCCACGCTGGCCGACGTGGCGACCGGCGAGTTGCGCCCCGCCGATATCGGTCTGGTCGGCCCGTTGATCGCCAGCACCCACGCGTCCGGCAGCCGCAGCGATGCCGCCCGCGTGGTGGATGCCACCGGGCTGGTCGCCGCCCCCGGGCTGATCGACATGCACCTGCACATCGAAAGCTCGATGGCCACCCCGCGCCGCTACGCCGAAACGGTGGTGCCACAGGGCACCACGACGATCTGCTGGGACCCGCATGAAGTCGGCAACGTGATGGGGCTGGAAGGCGTCCGCTGGGCCGCGGCCGCCTCGCGCGACCTGCCGCTACGCATCCTGCTGCTGGCCCCTTCCTGCGTGCCCTCGGCGCCAGGGCTGGAACTGGCCGGCGCCGCGTTCGACGGCCCGGAAATGGCCGAAATGCTGTCCTGGCCGGAAGTCGCCGGCGTCGCCGAGGTGATGGACATGCGCGGCGTGCTGGAAGGCTCGGCACGGATGCGGGCAGTGGTCGGCGCCGGCCTCGCCGCCGGCAAGCTGGTCTGCGGCCACGGCCGCGGCCTGGGCGGCGCCGACCTGGCCGGCTTTGCCGCCGCGGGCATCGGCTCGGACCACGAAATCACCTCCGGCGACGACATCCTGGCCAAGCTGCGCGCTGGCTTCACCATTGAACTGCGCGGCTCGCACGACTACGTGCTGCCCGGCGTGGTTGCCGCACTGGCCACCCTGCCGCGTCTGCCGCCGACCCTCACCCTCTGCACCGACGACATCTTCCCCGACGACCTCGCCGCCGCCGGCGGCATGAACGACGTGCTGCGCCGCCTGGTCGGCTACGGCATGGCGCCGCTCGACGCCCTCCGCTGCGCCACCCTGCAAGCCGCCCTGCGCCTGAAACGCGACGACCTGGGCCTGCTGGCGCCGGGCCGCCGGGCGGATATCGTGCTGTTCCACGATCTCACCGCCTTCCGCGCCGCCCGCGTGTTCGCCTCCGGCCAGGAGGTCGCGGCGGATGGCCAACTGCTCGCCCCGGCCCGCCCCGACCCGGTGCCGCTGCCTGGCGCCTCGGTGAAGGTGCCGCGGCTGGCGCCCTCCGACTTCCGCCTCGCCGCCAACGGCACCCGCGTCCGCCTGCGCACCGTCGACAAGCCGCGTTTCACCGAATGGGGCGAGACCGACGCCGCAGTCGCCGACGGCGCCGTGCTGCTGCCCGAGGGTGCGGTGATGATGGCCGTCATCCACCGCCACGGCCGCGCCGCCCCCACCCCGATGCTCGGCATCCTGCGCGGCTGGGGCAGCTGGACCGGCGCCATCGCCAGCACCGTGGTCCACGACAGCCACAACCTGCTCGTTCTCGGCCGCGACCCCGCCGACATGGCCGCCGCCGCCAACGCGGTGATCGCAGCCCAGGGCGGCGTGGCGGTGGCCCGGGCCGGCGCCGTCACCGCGCTGCTCGCGCTCCCCGTCTGCGGCCTGCTCTCCGACGCCCCCACTGCCGAAGTCGCCACCGACTTCGCCGCCCTGCGCCGCGCCGCCGCCGCGATCAGCGACTGGCCACCGCCGCTGGCCTCAATCAAGTCGGTGTTCGGCGCCAGCCTGGCATGCAATCCGGGGCCGCACGTGACCGATATCGGACTGGCGGATGGGACCACCGGAACCGTCTATCGAAGTGCCATCATCACAGGATAAGGAAGCGGTTCTTTTTTTGCAAAAAAGAACCAAAAAACTTCATCCGCCTTGCACGTGCGATGCGGTGGAGACGCCGGAGTCTCCACAAATCTGGTGTTGCAAGGCGGATAAAAAAGCTTCTTTGTTTTCAAACAAAGAAGACTTCCCTACCAGACAAACCTCGGCACACACGCCAGCGGCGCCAGCCCGGCATGTCGCGCCGCCGCATCGATCCGCGCCGGATCGCCGCCGAGTTCGGCGCCATGTATCCCCCCCAGCACCCAGCACGCCGCGATCCCCACCGAGGCGGCGCCGGCGATATCGGTGCGCAGCGCGTCGCCCACCGCCAGCACCCGCTCCTTCGGCATTTCCAGCATTTCGAGTACCGGCGCGTAGATTGCCGGGTCCGGCTTGCCGATCCAGCGCGCCTGCCCGCCGAGCGCCTCGTAGCGCTGGGTCAGCGCGCCGGCGCAGATCACCCGGTTGCCGCCGCGCAGCACCTCCAGGTCAGGGTTGGCGCACAGCATCGGCAGCCCGGCGGCGCGGCAGGCGGCGAGGATTTCCTCCCAGTCGGCGATTGTGGTGGCGTCGCCGGTATCGCTCGGCCCGGTGTTCAGCACGAAGCTGGCCTCGCGCGGATGCTCCACCTGGGTCAGGTGCAGCGCCTCGATCACGTTGCGGTCGCGTGGCGGGCCGAGATGGAACACCCGCTCGCCGAGTTCCTGCGCCCATACATCCGGCCGGTCGCGCAGCAGCCGATGCGTCGCCTCGCCGCTGGTCATGATGCCGTGATAGAGCTCGTCGTGGATGCCCATCGCGCGCATCCCCTCCTGCGCCACATGGGCGCGGCGCGGCGCGTTGGACAGCAGCACGGCGCGCTTGCCGGCGTCGCGGATGCGGGTGAGGCAGTCCACGGCGCCCGGATAGGGCCGCACGCCGTCGTGAATCACCCCCCATAAATCGAGAATAAACCCGTCGAATTCCGCTGAAAGTGGTGCGAAATGGTCCAAAAACCGCATCGCGCTCATCGCCGGAATCCCTGGTTGGAAAGGTCAGCGCCGATCGCGTCGGACAGCCGCTCGAAGCCCTGTGCCAGCAGCGCCGCCAGCAACTCCCGCTTCAATCGGCCGATCAGCGCCGGGCCGCCATAGGCGAAGCCGGTATAAAGCTGCACCAGGCTGGCGCCGGCGCGGATTTTCACCAGCGCATCGGCACCGCTGGCCACGCCGCCGACGCCGATCAGCAGCAGCCGTCCGGCCGCCTGGCGCGCCACATGTGCCAGTGCCGCGGTGGACGCATCGAACAGCGGCGCCCCCGACAGCCCGCCCGGCTGCCGCGCCTGGCCGCTGCGCAGGCCGGGGGGGCGGGCGATGGTGGTGTTGGAAACGATCAGCCCCTGCACCCCCTCGGCGACGCAGGTCTCGACGATCGCCGCCAGCCCCTGTTCGGAGAGATCGGGCGCCACCTTCACCAGCAGCGGTGGGTGCTGCGGCACGGCGGCCGCCACCGCCTGCAGGATGGCGCGCAGCCGGGTTTCGCCCTGCAGGTCGCGCAGCCCCGGCGTGTTCGGCGAGGAGACGTTGATCACGATGTAATCGGCATGCGGCGCCACCGCGGCGACCAGCGCCGGGTAGTCGCGTTCCGGCTGGGCGCCGTCCTTGTTGATGCCGATATTGGCGCCGACCGGCACAGGGCCGCGCGGGTAGGCGGCGAGGTTGGGCAGATAGGCCTCGATGCCGGCGTTGTTGAAGCCCATGCGGTTGATCACCGCCCGGTCTTCCTCCAGCCGGAACAGCCTGGGGCGCGGGTTGCCGGCCTGTGGCCGCGGCGTCACGGTGCCGGCTTCCACCAGCCCGAAACCCAGCCGGGCCAGCGGCGCCAGCGCCACCGCGTTCTTGTCGAAGCCGGCCGCCAGCCCGATCGGGTTGCTGAAATGCAGCCCCAGCGCGTCGATCGCCAGCCGCGGATCGTCGGGCCTGGCATCGCGCCCGGCGAGGCCCAGCCGCAGCGCCCGCAACGCCAGTTCGTGCGCCCGTTCGGCATCCATCTGGCGCATCAGGGGCAGCAGCGCCGAGGCGATTTTCGGAGTCATGCGCGGTCAATGCAGCAAACCACGGCGGTTGGAAAGCGCGCGCTTGCACCGTGGCCCCGCTGACATGACATAATGGCTGGAACTGCCTGCGGAGCGCCGATGACCCAAACCTGGGACGACCCCTATCTGGAAACCTGCTGCCGGGCGGCGCTGCACCGCATGGTGCTGAGCGGCAGCCTCGGCCGGCCGGACGGGCTGAAGGACGGCCGCTGCCTGCATCGCCTCGCCGGCATGGGGCTGGCCTGCCTGGGCAGCGACCAGCGCTTCACCCCCACCCCGGCCGGCATCGCCCGGCATCGCCAGGAGATCTTGCACCAGCCGGCGGCGGTTTAGCCGTCGATGCGCAGAAGCTGCACCCCGGCCGGCGGCAATTGCAGGCAGACCGCCTCGCCAACCGCGTAGAGCCGCCCGGACACCGGATTCGCCTGCACCACCTGCATCGTCTGGCCGTTGCAGCGGACCACGTATTCGGCCTTGGCGCCGAGATAGACGCGGCTTTCCACCACCCCGTCCAGGCCATGCCCGGCTGCCGCGAACGCCAGCGACTCCGGTCGCACCACCGCCTCGACCGTCTGACCGACCGCAAACTCCTGCGCCGTCGCGAGCTGCCAGCGGAACCCCGCCACGTCCAGAATCACCGCGCCCGATTCGGCGCCCGCCACCGTGGCGCGGACCATGTTGGTGCTGCCGAGAAACCCGGCGACGAAATGCGACGCCGGGCGCTGATACAGGTCCTCGGCGGTGCCGACCTGGGCGATCCGCCCGCCCTGCATGATGGCGATCCGGTGGCTGACCGCCATCGCCTCCTCCTGGTCATGGGTGACGTAGATGGTGGTGATCGCCAGTTCGGCCTGCAATCGGGCGATCTCGGTGCGCATCTGCACCCGCAACTGGGCGTCGAGATTGGACAGCGGCTCGTCGAACAGCAGTACCCGCGGCTTCACCGCGATCGCCCGCGCCAGCGCCACGCGCTGCTGCTGACCGCCGGACAACTCGGCGATCATCCGGTCGCCCATCCCCTGCAAGCCGACCTGCAGCAGCCCTTCGGCCACCCGTGCGCCGATCTCGGCCGCATTGCGCCGCTTCACCCGCAGCCCATAGGCAACATTCTCGAACACCGACAGATGCGGAAACAGCGCGTAGTTCTGGAACACGAAGCCGATATCGCGCTGATTGGCCGCAAGATCGGTCACATCCTCGGCGCCGAACAGGATGCGCCCGGCCGAGGGCGGCTGGAACCCGGCGATCATCCGCAGCGTGGTGGTCTTGCCGCAGCCGGACGGCCCCAGCAGGGTCAGAAACTCGCCCGGCTGGATATCGAGATCGAGCGCCTCGACCGCCGTCACATCGCCCCGCCGCTCATGGTGGAACACCGCCGACAGCCCCATCAGGCGGATTTCCAGTGATCGTTCTGCCATCCGCGTCAGGCCCCGATGCTATCGACGCGCAAGGTCGGCGCGGTCAGGCGCTTCAGCGCCAGGTTCAGCAGGCTGGTCACCACCAGCACCACGGCGATGACGAACACCGAGAACGCCGCCGCCGGGCCGAGCGCCACCTCGGTCATGTTCTCCAGGATCTTCACGGTGATCAGCGTCCAGTTGATCGACACCAGGAAGATGGTGGCGCTGATCGCGGTCATCGAGCGGATGAACACCACGCCGAGCCCGGCGAAGAACGCCGGCAGAATCAGCGGCAGCATCACCCGGCGGAAGGTGGTGAGGTTGCTGGCGCCGAGGCTGGCCGAAGCCTCCTCCATGCTGCGGTCGATCTGTTGCAACAGGGCGATGGTGGTGCGGATGCCGGTCGGGCTGTAGCGGAACACGTAGCAGGCGATCAGGATGGTCGCGGTGCCGGTCAGCTCCAGCGGCTTGTCGTTGAACGCCAGCAGATAGGCGATGCCGACGATGGTGCCGGGCAGCGCGTAGTTCAGCATGCTGATCACTTCCATCGCCCGCCGGCCGCGAATCCGCGTGCGCCCGACCAGATAGCCGACGATGATGCCGTACAGCCCGCCCAGCGGCATGCCGATCAGGGCGATGATCAGCGTGTCCTCGATCGCCGGCAGCCCCTCGGTGAAGATCACATGGTAATGTTCCAGCGTCAGCGTGGAATTGGCGCCGAACGCCATCACGATCGAGGCGTAGAACAGCAGCAGGTAGAAATAGACGATCAAAACGGTCATCGCCACGCAGCCGAAGATCAGCAGGATGCGGGCGGTCATCGAAACGGTGTCGCGCCGCGATGCCGTCGCCGCCTTGCCGGTCACCGTCACATACGAGCGGTCGCCGATGAAGCGTTCCTGCGCGTAGTAGACCAGCCCGGCCGGCACCAGCAGCAGCAGCGACAGGATGGCGCCGCCCTGCAGGTCGAACATGCCGGTGATCTGCAGATAGGCCTCGGTCGGCAGCACCGAGAAATCGCTGCCGGACAGGATCAGCGGGGTGGCGAAATCGGCCAGCGAGAAGCCGAACAGCAGCAGGAACGCATTGGCCAGCGCCGGCCTGATCAGCGGCAGGGTGACGGTGCGGAAGGCATGCCAGCGCGAGCCGCCGAGGCTGAACGACGCCTCCTCGAAACTGCTGCTGATCGAGGCCAGCATCGGCCGCAGCGCCAGGTAGGCGATCGGAAAATAGGTGATCGTCTCGGCCGCGAAGGTGCTGGTCAGCCCATACACCTGCACATTCTTGAGCCCGAGCAGGTCGTAGGTGATCAGCCCGCGCGGCCCGAACGAGAACACGAAGGCGATCGAGGTGGTGAACGGAGGCGAGATCAGCGGCAGCAGCGTCGCCAGATCGATCAGCTTGGCCGCCCGCCTGCCCAGATTGGCCCGCTCCGCGGCCAGCGCGAACATCAGCCCGATCAGCGTGCCGGCGACGCCGACCAGCAGCGCCAGTTCCAGGCTGTTGCGCAAGGCGCGCAGCGTGTTGGAGTTGGTGATGGTGGCGATCAGCGGCGCCAGCCGCACGTGCCCGTCGGTCTCGAAGGCGCGCAGCAGCAGCATCACCAGCGGGTAGATGACGAACACCAGCAGCAGCAGCCACAGCACCGCCAACCCGGCGGTGCTGGCCAGCCGACCCAAGCGTGGCCCGCTGCCTAGCGAGCGGGCCGCCGCCGCATCAGCCGGCATTGAGCACTTCGGCCACCCAGCGATCGACGATCCGCTTGCGGTTCGCCCCGGCCCATTTGTCGTCGATCGGGATGATATGCGCGGCCTTGAGGATATCGGCCAGCGCCGGGTCCGCCTGCACCTTCGGGTTGGCCGGCAGGAAGTTGATCTTGGCCGGCGCCAGCAGCGACTGCATCGCCGGGCTGGTCGCCCAGTCGATCAGCTTCTTCGACGCCTCGACATTCTTGCCGCCCTTGACCAGGCCGATGCATTCCGCCGCCGAGCCGATGCCCTCCTTGGGGAAGGAAATCTGGATGTCGTAGCCCTTCTGCCGGGTGAACAGCGCATCGACGATGAAGAAGATGCCGCCGGCCGCCTGGCCCAGCCCGGTCGGCACGGTGCCGCCGCCGCCGCTCTTGGTGAACGCCTGGATGTTCTTGCGCAGCTTCTTCATGTAGGCGAAGGCGGCGTCCTCGTCGCGGTTATGCACCTGCAGGATCGAGAAGATGCGGGTCACCGCGGTGCCCGAGGTGCGGGCATCGGCCATCTGCAGCATGCTCTTATAGGCCGGGTCGAGCAGGTCGTCCCACGAGGCCGGCGGCTTCAGGTTGTGGTCCTTGAGGAACTGGCTGTTGGTCATGAACACCAGCGGATCATCGGCAATCGCCGTCCACATCCCCTGCGTGCTCTTGAACCGCGCCGGCAGCTCGGCCGCACTCGGCGACGTGTAGGGCGCGAAAATCCCCTGGTCCTCGCCGGCGGTGAAGGTCTCCACCGGTCCGCCGAACAGCAGATCGACCTGCGGATTGCCCTTCTCGGCGATCAGCCGGGCCAGCGCCTCGCCCGACGAGAAGCGGATGAAATTGACATGGATGCCGGTCTGTTTCTCGAACGCCTGCAGCATCGGCCGGGCATAGTTCTCCGGCCAGATCGAATACGCCTTCAGGCTTTCCGCCGCCCGCGCCGAGCCGATCACAAACGGCGCCGCCAGGGCACCGAGCAGCACGCCGCGCCGGTCCATCTTCACCATCTTGTTCATTTGCATTTCCACCCCGAATTGAATGTCACAGGCGCCGCTATGCGTTCATAAGGCGCGTGCAAATGACCATAATTGTTTTTCGACCGCCCGCAATGCCGGCGCCGGCGCTCCGCTGGCCGCTTAATGCTTAACCAGAGATAGCAGCAGCACGAACAGCACGATGGTCACGCCCTGCATGATCACCCGCCATTGCATCAGCTTGTTCGAGCGTTTGCCGTCCGGCGAGCCCTTGGCCACGCCGATCAGCCCGGCCAGCAGCACACCCAGCGTTCCCGCCATGGAAAGCGCCACCAGGATGGTGAGGATCGTGATCATCGGTGACATCTAGGCGCATTCCGCGCCGTTGTGCACCCCTGGCTGATTCGATTCCGGCCGCCGCCGCGCAGCGATGGCGGCGGCCGATGCGGATCACCCCCTGGCGGCGGCCGCAGCAGCATACCCCGGCCCACCCGGGGCGGTCGAGCGCGATGACCGCAGGCGGAATCACCCGGAGGTCTGAATCACGCGACAAAACAACGAGCTGGAGAGCGATGCCTTCGCCTGCCAGAAGGCATCGCTCTCTAGAGCGTGATCGTTGCAGGTGGAGCCGCCGGAAACGTGAATCACGCGATCAAACAAGAAGCTAGAGCGTGTCCGGTGATTCTATCATCACCGGACACGCTCTAGACGCGCTGAACCGAGAGGAACAGCGGCTGGATATAGTTGGCTGCGCCATCAGCGAAGTTGAGTTCGGCATAGGCGCCGCCGCCATGGGCATAGGCCTGCAACGTGCCATTTACGGTGACGATCACCGGGTCGCCGCCGCGCAGCTGGGTGGTATAGTCGGGGAAAAAGGTGCGGTCGAAATTGGTCACCTCCTCGGTATTGTCCTTCTCGACGTCAAGCAGGGTCGGCGCATCCTGCCAGCCGATGTCGAAATACTGGTGCGCGTTCATCCGCACGGTCAGCCGCACCCCGGCGTCGCGGCAGTTCCACCAGCTATCGTCGCAGCGCAGCACGTAGAAGCCATGAAACCCGAGGATCGCAACCATTTCGTAGGTGCCGGTATCGGCCGGGGTGAAGGTGAAATGGCTGGAGAACTGTGGATACGGGGTTTGGCGGTTGTCCCAGCACAACGCGTTCGGGTAGTGCTCGGAGTCCTTGATGCGGATCAGCGTCGGGTCATCGGGCAGCACCCAACCACTGTCGATCGGGCCATCGACCCAGGGCTGGTCGTAGCTGATGCCGGCGAGCTTCGCCTTGTCATTGGCGAATATCGAGGAGGCGACACTTGGCAGCACCATCTGGCCGGATGCGGCCGATAGCTCGGCGTGCAGCGCTGCGGCGCGCAGGTCGGCCGCGCGCATCGAATGACGATCAGCACTTTTCGGGCGGAATTCGGCGAGGAAGGATTTCAGTTCCGCCTCCTGCGCGCGGTTGTCCTTCTCCAATCCGGCATCGAATTTCTTGAGGTCGATGCCGATCGCGGCGACGAAATCGTGCCGACGCTTCTCGCGGGCGGCCTGGGTGGCGGCATCGCGCTCGGCCCAGGATTTGGCGCGCAACACCTCATCGGCAAACGCCTGGAAGCGGGATTCGACGAGGCTGCGCAGGCGGCGTTCCGGCAGGTCGTGAGACATCATCGGACTGGCCCTTCGCTGGTGCCTGGCCTGATGCAAGCCGACAAAGCAGCCCCACGGGCGAGGCGAGCGCAGGACTCAGCGCCATCCCAACGCATTCGGCGACACTGCGCAACCGGCCTGGTATGCACATTGATGTGATGTAATGTAGCTCGGCGTGACTGGTTGTCGCGCCCTACTGCTCCACCCGCCCGCGCTGCCGGCGGCCCAGCGAGAGTTCGGTGACGATGCCGTGCAGGGTGCGCAGCTCCTGCTTCGTCACCTCGCCGCGCTGGAACAGATGGCGGATGTTGCGCACCATGCCGGCGCGCTTGGGCTGGTTGCGCAGAAAGCCGCAATCGTCGAGTTCGGCGACCAGATGGGTGAGGAAGTTCTCCAGCTCCGCCTTGGGCGCGACCTCGGTCTCGTTGGTCATGAAGCTGCGGGAGGGCGTGGCATCGGCAGCGGTCCACCACTCATAGGCCATCACCATCACCGCCTGCGCCAGGTTCAGCGACATGAAGCCGGGATTGAGCGGGAACCGCACCAGCATGTCGGCACAGGCCATGTCGTCATTGTCCAGCCCCGCCCGCTCCGGCCCGAACAGAAAGCCGCAGCGCAACGGCCGCGCACAGATCGCCCGCGCCTCATTGGCCGCCCCCCTGGCGGTCAGGATCGGCTTGATGATGTGGCGCGGCCGCGGGCAGGTGGCGAACACATGCTGCAAATCGGCCACCGCATCGGCGACGCTGTCATGCACCGTGGCGGCATCCAGCAGCCGGTCTGCCCCCGAGGCGGTGCGCCAGGCCCGCTCCTGCGGCCAGCCGTCGCGCGGGGCCACCAGGCGCAGATGGAACAGGCCGCCATTGGCCATCGCGCGCGCGACCGCGCCGACATTCTCGGCCAGTTGCGGGCGGACCAGAACGACAACCGGGGTGTTGCCGATGGGGTGGAGGTCGGCGCCGCCGTCGCGGCCGGTCACGCGGGAAGGCCTTCTTTTTGTGAACAAAAAGAAGCAAAAAAACTTTTTGTTCCCTGGAGAGGCGGCATCGTCAGGCTCGCCGCCAGGTGGTGCCGGTGGGGCCGTCTTCCAACAGGATGCCCTGGGCCGCGAGGTCGGCGCGGATTGCATCGGCTTGGGCGAAATCGCGCGCCTTGCGGGCGGCGATGCGGGCGGCGATCGCAGCCTCGATCCCGGTCGCGTCGCTGTCGCCCTGGAACCAGTGCGGGTCCTGCAACAGGCCCAGCAGGTCGCCGGCGGCGCGCAGGCCTGCCGAGGCGGCGGCGTCCCCGGCCATCGCCGCGTCAGCCAGCGCGTGCATCGCCGACAGCGCCAGCGGCGTGTTGAGGTCGTCGCACAGCGCCGCCAGCACCGTCTCCGGCACCGCCCCGGCAGCGGCCGGCGTGCGTTCCAGCGCCCGATAGAACCGGTCCAGGTCGTGGCGCGACTGCTCCAGCAGCGCGTCGGAGAATTCCAGCGTGGCGCGGTAATGCCCGCGCAGCAGCAACAGGCGAATCGCCTCGCCCGGCGCCCTGGCCAGCACATCGCGCACGGTGAAGAAATTGCCCAGGCTCTTGGACATCTTCTCGCCGTTGACGTTCAGCATGCCGTTATGCATCCACACCCGGGCAAAGCGGCTGCCGGGAAAGGCGCACAGCGACTGCGCGATCTCGTTCTCATGATGCGGAAAAATCAGGTCGCTGCCGCCGCCATGAATATCGAATTCCGGCCCCAGATGCCGCCACGACATCGCCGAGCACTCGATATGCCAGCCCGGCCGGCCCCGCCCCCACGGCGACTCCCAGCCCGGCAGATCGGGCGGCGACGGCTTCCACAGCACGAAATCGCCAGGGTCGCGCTTGAACGGCGCTACATCGATGCGCGCCCCGGCCAGCAGGTCCTCCGGCGACCGGCCCGACAGCTTGCCGTAGGCGGGAAAGCTCGGCACCGCGAACAACACATGGCCCTCGGCCTCGTAGGCGTGACCGGAGGCGATCAACCGCTCGATCATCATCACCATTTCGGCGATATGCTGGGTGGCGCGCGGCTCGACATCCGGCGGCAGCGCCCCGAGGGCGGCCATGTCGGCGTGGAAATCGGCGGCGGTGCGGCTGGTGACCTCGGCGATGCTGACGCCGTCGCGGCTGGCGCGGGCGTTGATCTTGTCATCCACGTCGGTGATGTTGCGCACATAGGTCACGCGCGGATACAGCCGCCGCAGCAGCCGCGCCAGCACGTCATACACCACCACCGGCCGCGCATTGCCCAGATGCGCCAGGTCGTAGACGGTGGGGCCGCAGACATACATCCGCACATGCCCTGGATCGATCGGGGTAAACACCTCGCGGCTGCGAGTGAGGCTGTTGTGCAGGCGCAGTTCGGGCATGAGGCTTCCACCGTGTGAGCCTCCGATTTTCCGCCAGATGCGCCCCGGAATCAACGCTCACCGACGCAGGGCGGATATTGACAGGCCAGGGGTGGCGTGGTCTCGCGCCGGCCATGAGCGCGCCCTCTCCGCCATCCCGCATCAATCTCGGCCTGCTGGCGCTGGGCCTCGGCGGCGCGCTGGTCATCGCCCTGGTCGCCTGGCTCGGCGCGCGGGCGATCGAGCAGGAGGTGCTGGCCGCCCTCTGGGTGCTGCCGCTGACCCTCGTCCTGCACGCGATACAGACCTACCTCTCCGCGCTCGCCTGGCGCCTCGCCACCGGCCAGCCCGGCCCCGGCATCGGCCGCTACGTGCTGGTGCGCTGGGTGCGCGAGGCGGTCAACTCCATGCTGCCGGTGGCGCAGATGGGCGGCAACGTGGTCGGCGTCCGCCTGCTGGCACAAAACGGCGTGCCACCCGCGCGCGGCGGCGCCGGCGTCACGCTGGACATGACGGTGGAGGCGATAACCCAGTTCCTCTTCACCCTGGCCGGCATCGCCGCCCTGGCGGCCATCAGCCCCGACCGCAGCTGGGCACCCTGGGCCGAAGGCTTCGTCGCCCTCTCGGTGCTCGCCCTGGCCGGCTTCGTGCTGGCCCAGCGCGTCGGCCTGATGAGCCTGATCGAGGCCGCCGCCGACCGCATCCCGTTCCTGCCAAAAGGCCTCCTGCACGGCCTGCAAGCCGAATGGCAGCGCCTGCAGGCCGACCGCCCCGCCCTGCTGCGCGCCACCCTGCTGCACATGCTGGCCTGGCTGCTGGGGATCGTTGAAACCTGGCTGGCGCTCGGCGCGATGGGCCACACCCCAACCTTGGCGGCCGCTCTGGTGGTGGACAGCCTCGGCATGGCTGCCCGCAGCGCCGGCTTCGCGATCCCGGGCGCCCTCGGCGTGCAGGAAGCCGGCTTCATCCTGGCCGCCGGAATGGTCGGCCAGCCACCCGAGGCGGCGATCGCGCTGTCGATGCTGAAACGGGCACGAGAACTGGTGGTGGGAGTAACAGGGCTTGCGGTGTGGCAATGGATGGAAGGGCGAAGGTTAGCCAGGAGGTAAGGCCTTCTTTTTGTGAACAAAAAGAAGCAAAAAAACTTTTCACCCATTTTGGAGACTCCGGAGTCTCCGCCACTCAGCCGTCGCAAGGCGGATGAAAGTTTTTTGGTTTTTTTTTCAAAAAAACCCTTACCTTAACTTGCTGAAAAACTCCCTTAACAACTCCGCCCCCTCCGTCTCCCTGACTCCCCCAACCACCTCCGGCCGATGCAGGCAATTCGGCTGCGCGAACAGCCGTGCCCCATGCTCCACCCCGCCGCCCTTCGGATCATAGGCGCCAAACACCAGCCGCCGGATGCGGAAATGGCTGCACGCCGCCGCGCACATCGGGCACGGCTCCAGCGTGACGAACAGGTCGCACCCCACCAGCCGCGGCGAGCCCAGCCGCGCCGCCGCCTGCCGCAGTGCCAGCAACTCCGCGTGGGCAGAGGCGTCGCGGTCGCCCTCCACCCGATTGCCGGCCCGCGCCAGCACCGCGCCATCCGGCCCCAGCACCACGGCGCCCACCGGCACCTCGGCACGCGCGGCGGCGGCGCGGGCCTCATTGAGCGCGATCTGCATCGGGTCCATCGAGTCTCCTTGCGGCGCAGGCCATCGCCGGGGTAGCAACCGGGCATGAACATGCACAACATCCCGGTGGTCGGCGTCACGCTCGACAGCGAGCAGGGGGACGGCGAGCACAAGCGCTTCTCCAAATACCCATGGTACGCGCTCCGCGCCAACTACTGCGACGCCGTGGCGGCCGCCGGCGGCCTGCCGATGGCGCTGCCGCACCGCCCGGAGCTGGCCGAGGCCTACCTCGACCGCCTGGACGCCCTGGTGGTCACCGGCGGCGCGTTCGACGTCGACCCGGCGCTGTACGGCGACGGCGCCACGCATGGCACCGTCACCCTGAAAGCCGGCCGCACCCAGGCCGAACTGGCCCTGGTCCAGGGCGCCCTGGCCCGCGGCATGCCGGTGCTGGGCATCTGCGGCGGCGAGCAGCTCCTGGCGGTGGCACTCGGCGGCACGCTGATCCAGCACATCCCCGACAGTGTGCCGAACGCCCTGGCCCACGAGCAGCCCAACCCCCGCCACCAACCAGGCCACGCCGTCGCGGTGGTGCCCGGCACCCTGCTGCACCGCATCGTCGGCGCGCTGGAAATGCACGTGAACTCCGCCCACCACCAGGCCGTCCGCGCCCCCGGCCCGCACGCACTGGTCAACGCCACCACGTCGGACGGCGTCATCGAAGGCATCGAGGACCCCCGCCAGCGCTTCTGCCTCGGCGTGCAATGGCACCCGGAATACCACATCGACCAGGGCGACCGCCGCCTGTTCGACGCCATGATCGCCGCCGCCGCATGACCGAAGAGCCCGCCGAACCTGCCGAACCACGCGGCGAACGCATCGCCAAATGGCTCGCCCGCGCCGGCGTCGCCAGCCGCCGCGACGCCGAGAAACTGCTGACCACCGGCAAAGTCCGCCTGAACAACGAGGTCATCACCCACCCCGCCACCTTCGTCAGCCCCGGCGATACCGTCACGATCGGCGGCAAACCGGTCGACACCCCCGAGCGCACCCGCCTCTGGCGCTACCACAAGCCGGAAGGCCTGGTGACCACCCATCGCGACCCCGAAGACCGCCCCACCGTCTTCCAGAAACTCCCCGCCGCCCTGCCCCGCGTGGTCAGCATCGGCCGCCTCGACCTCAACAGCGAAGGCCTGCTGCTGCTCACCAACGACGGCGCCCTGGCCCGCCAACTGGAACTCCCCTCCAACGGCTGGATTCGCCGCTACCGGGTGCGCATTTTCGGCACCGTGGAACCGGCAACCCTGGCCAGCCTGGCCAAGGGCCTCACCATCGACGGCATCCGCTACCAGGGCATCGACGCCGGCCTCGACAGCCGCAAGGGCGACAACTCCTGGCTGACCATCAGCCTGCACGAAGGCCGCAACCGCGAAATCCGCCGGGTCATGCAACACCTCGGCTACCACGTCACCCGCCTGATCCGCGTCGCCTACGGCCCGTTCCAACTCGGCAAACTGCCACGCGGCGGAGTGGAGGAAGTACCGGGCAAGGTTTTAAAAGAACAGATGAAGAAAAGCTAAGTGTTCTTTTTTAAAAAAAAGAACCAAAAAACCATCTGCCTTGCAACAGTGGAGCGGCGGAGACTTCGTACACTCCAGGGGATAAAAAGTTTTTTTGCTTCTTTTTGTTCACAAAAAGAAGACCTTCCTTGCGCATAGTCGCCGGCGCCTGGCGCGGCCGCCCGCTGCTCGCCCCGCCTGGTGCCGCCACCCGCCCCACCGCCGACCGCATGCGCCAGGCGCTGTTCGACATGTTGCTGCACGCCCCCTGGGCCGGCCGCGCCCTGATCGACAACGCCCGCGTGCTGGACGCCTTCGCCGGCACCGGCGCGCTGGGCCTGGAGGCGCTGTCGCGCGGCGCCGCCACCGCGGTGTTCATCGAGCGCGACCGCAACGCGCTGGCCGCACTGCGCGCCAACATCGCCGCCTGCCGCGCCGAGGCCCGCTGCACCGTGCTTCCCGCCGACGCCACTCGCCCGCCGCCCGGCCAACCCTGCCGCCTGGTGTTCCTCGACCCGCCATACGGCCAGGCCCTGGTGCCGGCGGCGGTGGCCGCGCTGGGTGCTGCCGGCTGGCTGGCCGCCGGCGCGCTGCTGGTGGCCGAAACTGGCCGCGACGAGCCGCCGCCCTGGCCCGATCCCCCGCTCGCCGAGCGCCTGCACGGCGCCGCCCGCGTCAGCTTCCGCCGCTGGACCCCGACGGCTACTTGACCGCCCCTTGCGTCAACCCGGCGATGAACTGCCGCGACAGCGCGATATAGACCAGCATGATCGGCAGCGCCGACAGCGAGAGCCCGGCGAACAGCACCCCCCAATCGGTGTTGTACTCGCCCATGAACACCGTCAGCCCCTGCGGTAGCGTCTTGAGATTGTCCGAAGTGATCAGCACCAGCGGAAAGAAGAAGTCATTCCAGATCGGCACCGCGTTCTGGATGCCGGCAATCACCAGCGCCGGCCGGGCCAGCGGCAACATCACCGAGAGCATGATGCGCAACTCGCTCGCCCCCTCGATCCGCGCCGCCTCCTCCAACTCTCCCGGCAGCGTGTGCAGAAACCCGGTGAGGATGAACACCGCCGAGGGCAAGCCCATCGCGGTATAAACCAGCACCAGCCCGGCCCGATTATCCACCAGCCCCAGCATGTCGAGCTGGATGAACAGCGGGATGATCGCCAGCTTCAGCGGCACCATCAGCCCGGACAGGAAAAACAGAAACACCGCCGCACTCAGCCGGAACCGATAGCGTGCGATCGCGTAGGCGGCCATGGTGGCGAACACCAGGATCACCGCGACCGAGGCCCCGGTCACGATCATCGAATTGCCGAGGTAACGCACGAAGCTGGTCTCATTCCAGATCCGCGCGATATTGGTGAAATCCAACCCAGCCGGCAGCGCGAAGGGTGAGGTGAAAATCTCGGCATTGCTCTTGAACGCCGAAATGAGCATCACCCACAGCGGGTAGAGCATCACCACGCCGTTCACCACCAGCAGCGCCTGGATCGCCGCGTTCTTGGCGCGCTCGCCGTTCAAAGCTCGATCTCGCGGCGCCGCAAAACCCGCAGCGCCAACGCCGACACCACCGCGAGAAACAGAAACATCAGCACCGCCAGCGCGCTGCCACGCCCGAAATCCTGCAGCCCCGCCGAGGTGTTGCCAAACGCGGTGCGGTAGAAATACAGCCCCAGCACGTCCGTCGCGCCACCGGGCGAGCCGTCAAGCCCGGCCATGATGTACGGCAGTTCGAACCAGTTGAAGCTGCCGATGAAGGTCAGCGTGACGATGATCGTCGTCGCCGGCGCCACCAGCGGCCAGATGATCGCCCGCAGCAGCGCGCGGTCGGTCGCCCCGTCGATCCGTGCCGCCTCCATCACCTCGCGCGGAATCCGCTGCATCGCCGCCAGGAAGATCAGCGCCGGAAACCCCATCCAGTGCCAGGCATTGGTGAAGATCAGGCTGCCGAGCGCGGTATTCTCATCGCCCAGCCAGGGATGCGCGCCGATCCCCACCGCCATCAGCGCCTGGTTCACCAGCCCGAACAGCGGATGCAGGAACAGCTTCCACAGGAACCCCACGATCACCGCCGACAGCACCACCGGCAGGAACACGATCACCTGATGCACCCGGTGCCCCGGCAACGCCTTCAGCAGCGCGAAGGCGATCAGATAGGCGAGCCCGTTCTGCAGCAGCATCAGCGCCACGAACACGATCACGTTGTGCTCCAGCGCCCGCAGCGTCCAGGCGCTGAACGGTTGCTCGAGCAGCACCGCGCGGAAATTCTCCAACCCGATGAAATGCGTCGCCGCCAGCCCGTTGAACGCATAGAACGCATAGCGGAACGCCGCCAGCAACGGAATGGCAACGAACATCGCCATCACCAGCAGCGCCGGCGCCAGCAGCAGGGCGATCCACGCGCCCCGCTGCCAGCGCCGGGGCCGCCGGCGTTTCACGCTCACTTCTGGAACGGCTTATAGTACCGCGCGATCCCTTTGGTGATCGCCTCGCCCAGCGCCACCGGCGTCTCGTTGCCACCCATCATCTTCTGCACGCCGGTTGACAGAAGCTCCGAACCGGTCGGCGAATCGTAGCGGAAATACACCGCCATGATGTACGGCATCGAGGTTTCGTTCAGCTTCGCCACGCTGGCCAGTAGCGGGTCGGTGATCTCCACACCCTTGATCGGCGAAATATTGCCCAGCAAGGCTGCGAACTTGTCGCCATAGGCCTTGGTGCCCATGTAGCGCACCAGTTTCAGCGCATCCGCCTGGTGCGGCGACTTGGCATTCACCGCGTAGCCGCCATCATAGAACTTCGACACGTAGCGCGGCGCGCCCGCGGTCGGCGCCGGCGGCGCGATGAACTCCATCTCCAGCTTCGGGTTCTGCTTGCGGAAATTGGCGATCTCGAAGCTGCCGCCGACGAACATCGCCGCCCGACCGGTCAGGAACAGCTGCTGGCCGGTCGCGTAGTCGATCCCGGTATAGCCCGGCGGCATATAGTCGCGCAGTTCCAGCAGCTTCCCCAGCGCGTCGGTATAGCGCTTGTCCTCGAAGGTGGTTTTGCCGGCCAGCACATCACTGACGAATTGCGGCCCCAGGAACGGGTTGGTGAACACCGAGGCGAACACCTCGTCCATCCACGCCGTCGCAGTGCCGTTGGCGATCGGGATCAGCCCCTTGGCCTTCAGCGCCTTGCAGGCGGCGAGAAACTCGTCCCAGGTCGCCGGCGCCGCCACCCCGGCCTTGGCGAACACCGCCTTGTTCAGGAACACCCCAAGCGTCTGCGAGGCGAACGACAGCGAGTAGACCCGGCCATCCGCCCGCAGCGTCTCGCTGGCCAGCGCGTCCTCCGGCAGATTGCCCAGTTCCGGCACGCTAACCTTGTCGAGCGCCAGCAGGTAGCCGGCCTTGGCGAACACCTCCAGCCCGCCATAGGCGCGGGTCGCCAGCACGTCGCCGCCGCGTCCGGCGGCCAGCGCGGTCGACAGAATGGTGGCGTAGTTCGGCGCGTCGAACGCCTCGAACTTCACATGGATACCCGGATTGGCCTTGGTGAAGTCGTTAAACAACTCGGTATAGGCGACCTTGTCTTCCTGCCGCCAGGTCCAGAAGGTGATGTCCCCGGCATGCGCCGCCGAGAACGCCATCCCCCACGCCGCCGTCGCCGCCAGGACAAGCCTGCCGAGCCGGTTCGATGCCATCCGATCCCCCATAAGGTATGTGTCAGCGGTGCCGAGCCTATAACGTTTCGTCACACCAGGGAATCGTCTTGATACGCGCCAGCAGCGCCCGCCGCGCCCGCGCCGCATCGCCGGCCAGCGCCAGCAATGCGGCGATCTGGCCGGGATGCGCCAGCACCGAGGCCAGCACCCGCCACGCCCCGATCGCCCCCTGTGAATCCAGCGCCGCCAACGCCGCCGGCGGCAGCGCCCGCCCGGCCGGGTCGCACACCGCGCGCAGCACCGCGAACGGCAACCCGTGCCGCGCCGCCACCCGCGCCACCGCGCCGCTTTCGAGGTCCACCGCCAGTGCGCCGCTCGCCGCGAACGCCGCCCGCTTCTCGCCCAGTGTCGCCAACACCGCAACACCCGCCAGCAAAGTCCCGTCGCCACCGCCCAGCCGCTCGACGAGCACCGGATCGGCCGCGAATCGCACCCCGCCCTCCACCACCCAAGCCGGCACCACCACCGCCCCCGCAGCCAGGCCAGGGTCCACCCCCCCCGCCAGCCCAAAGCTGAGCAGCGCCCCGGCCCCGCGCGCCACCAGCCGCTCGGCCGCCGCCTCGGCCCCCCCCGGCAGCCCACCGCCGACCTCCACCAGCCCCAGCCCCCGCGCCACCCGCGCCAGCGCGGCCAGCCCGGTCACCACCCCCAGCAATGGAT
>JBEPTZ010000002.1:0-94338 GCA_041691815.1 Rhodospirillales bacterium
CCCCGAAACTCTCCACCGATCCGGCGATCCTGCCGCATCTGGCAGAACTGTCCGAGCCATATGGGACGAAGATGGAAATCTCCGGCGGGGTAGGGCGAGTCAAGGTCAAGTAAGGTCTTCTTTTTGTGAACAAAAAGAAGCAAAAAAACTTTTTATCCATTGGGGTGTGCGGCGGCTCCCGCGCCGCTGGCGGATTGGTCGGAGCGGCGGGATTCGAACCCACGACCCCCAGTCCCCCAGACTGATGCGCTACCAGACTGCGCTACGCTCCGACCGATGGGGCTGGAGACGCCTACCTACATGAGCGGCCAAGGCGGCGCAATGGGCGCCCTGCACCAGCGCCGGAAGTGGAGACCCCGAACTCTCCACCCCTCAACTGTTGCAAGGCGGATAAAAATTTTTTGCTTCTTTTTTTAAAAAGAAGCCTCGCCCTCAAATAAACCGGCTCAAAAACGCCCGCGTCCGCGCCTGCTGCGGTGCCACCAGCACCTCCCCCGGCGGCCCGGACTCGACGATCTGCCCGCCGTCCATGAACGCCACCCGGTCCGCCGCCTCGCGGGCAAAGCCGATCTCGTGGGTGACCACGATCATCGTCAGCCCCTGCCCTGCCAGTTCCTTCATCACCGCCAGCACCTCGCCGACCAGTTCCGGGTCCAAGGCACTGGTCGGCTCGTCGAACAGGATTAGCTCGGGGCGGATCGCCAGCGCCCGGGCGATCGCCACCCGTTGCTGCTGACCGCCGGAAAGCTGGCGCGGATAGGCCCGCGCGCGGTGGTCCAGCCCGACCCGTCCGAGCAGTTCCATCGCGTAGGCCTCGGCCTCGGCGCGCGGCACGCCATGCACGCCGACTGGCGCCTCGATCAGGTTCTGCAGCACGTTCATATGCGGGTAAAGATTGAACGACTGGAACACCATCCCCACCCGCCGCCGCTGCCTGGCCGCCGCGCGCTCGGAGAGTTCGTAGAGCCTGCCATGCCGCAGCGCGTAGCCGATCTGCTCGCCGGCCACGGTGATATAGCCGCGATCGATCCGCTCCAGATGGTTGACGCAGCGCAGGAAGGTGGACTTGCCGGAGCCCGACGGCCCAAGAATCGCCACCGTCTCGCCGGCCGCCACGTCGAGATCGATGCCTTTCAGCACCGGCACCCCGTGATAGGCCTTGTGCACATCGCGGGCGCACACCAGCGGCGCCGCGCCACGCATGCTCTCGTCGCTCATGCCGGCTCCGCCACTTTGGTGTTGCGGTCGCCGCGGGCGAACCGGCGCTCGATGAACCCCTGCCCGACATTCAGCAGCGAGGTGATCAGCAGGTACCAGATCACCGCCACCATCAGCAGCGGGATCACCTCGAAGTTGCGATTATACACCGCCTGCACCGAATACAGCAGGTCGGCCATGGCGATCACGCTGACCAGCGAGGTCGCCTTGATCATCGAGATCAGCTGGTTGCCGGTCGGCGGGATGATCGCCCGCATCGCCTGCGGGATGACGATGCGGCGCAGCGCCCGGCCATGCGTCATGCCGAACGCCCGCGCGGTGTCCATCTGGCCGGGGTCGATCGACAGCAGCCCGCCGCGCACGATCTCGGCCATATACGCCGCCTCGTTCAGCGCCAGGCCACAGAACGCCGCGGTCAACGGCGTGATCAGGTCGTTGGTCTTCCAGGTGACAAACGCCGGCCCGAACGGCACGCCCAGCGACACCGTGGAGAACAGCGTCGACATGTTGTACCAGAAGATCAGCTGCACCAGCAGCGGCGTGCCGCGAAAGAACCAGATATAGCCCCAGGCGATGCCGCGAAACAGCCGGCTGGACGACATCCGCGCCACCGCCAGCAGCACGCCGACCACAACACCGATCGCCATCGACACCACGGTCAGCCCGAGCGTCACCGACAGCCCGCGCAGGATGGTCGGGTCGAAGAACCAGTGCCCGACCACCTTCCATTCGAAGGCCGGGTTCTGCGCCGCCGCCCAGGCCAGCTTCAGCCCGAAGCCGACCACGATCACCCACAGCGCCAGGTGCGGCCAGTCCACCTGCCGGCGCGCATGCGAAACGTCGCGCAGCGCCAGCTCGGTGGTTTCGCTCACTTCGCCGCCTTGCCACCAAGATTAAGGCCAGGCTCCTTCAGCATGTTCGCCTCAAGCCCCCATTTCTTCATGATCGCGGCATAGGTGCCGTTGGCGAACAATTCCTGGTAGCCGGCCAGCACGGCGCCGCCGAGCGGCGAGCCCTTGGCGACGATGCTGCCCTGGTAGAGATTTTCGAAGCCGTTCGCGCGGCCCACGCCGGCCAACTCCAGTTGCCCCTTGGACTGCTGCACGAAATAGGTCAGCGGCGCCTGCGACGAGAAAAACGCGTCCGAACGGTTGGAGCGCACGGCGAGGATCGAGCTCGGCTGGTCGCTGAACGACTGCACCTGCAACGCCGGCTTGCCTTCCTTGCCGCAGAGTTCCGCCTGGGTCTTGATCACCCGCTCCGCCGAGCCGCCGGCCATCACCGCGATGCGCTTGCCGCAGGTATCGGCCAGCGCGTTGATGTTCTGCGGATTGCCTTTGTGCACCGCGAACACCACGTATTCCTGCACGAAATCGATGAAGTCGTGGGTTTTCTCGCGGCTCGGGAAATCGCCGGCCGGGCCGATCGACATCTGGAACCGCCCGGCCTGGATGCCGGCCAGTTCGGCGGAGAAGCCGCTCACCGATTGGTGGAGAATCTTGACGCCGAGCAACTGCCCCAGCGCGGTGCCGAGATCGGCGCTGGCGCCGTCCAGCGTGTGGGTATCGATGGCGATCTCGTAGGGCGGGAACGAGCCGTTATTGACCGAGGTGAGCTGGCCGGCGGCCTGGATGTCGGCCGGCAGCATGGCGTGCAGCTTCGGGTCCATCTTCTGCACCGGAATTTTCATGTCCGGCACCTGGGCGAACACCGGCACCGGCGCGAAGGCGGCCAGCAAGGTGGCCAGGCCGAACAGGGCGGAAAGACGAAGCGGCTTCATGGCGGCCTCCACTTGGTTGGGCGTTAACGGCGGCGAGGGCTATGGCAGCGTGGCGGTCGGGAACAGTTCCTGGACGGAGAGCCGGCGCGGGGCGATGCCCTGCTCATGCAGTTCGGTGGCGAACGCCTCGATCATCGCGGAATTCGCCGCCAAGCCGTTGCGGTCCCAGCCGGACGGCAGGTCGCGGGCGCAGCGCGCCAGTTCGTCGATGATCCACGGCGTGGTGTCGGCATATTTCTCGCGTTTATCCAGCCACACCCGCGCGGATTCGTCGAGCAGTTCGCTGAGCGCCGCCGGCAGGGTCGGGTGTTCGGCCACCACAGCCTGCTTCAGGCCGAGCAGATGGATGCCGGGCACGTAGCCGACCTCGCGGAAATATTGCACCTCCGCGGCGCGGTAATCCGGCAGCAGCGGCCGCAGCCGGCTCTCCGGCGCGAAGAAGCCGGGCGGCATGAACGGGGTGAACACCGCGTCCAGTTCGCCCGCTTCCAGCATGTCCAGAATCGGCCGGTCGCCGGGCACCGTCTCAATCAAACCCGGCCGGCCGAACCCGGCGATGCGGTCGGTGATCGGGTGCGCGGCGGAGAGCCGGCTGACCCACCAGCGCGCATCCGGCACCCCGACGCCCTTGCGGCGCAGCAGCGCCCGGGTCCAGGTGTTGCCGGAATCCTGCCAGCCGGCCAGCCCGATCGCGCGGCCGGCCAGGCCCTCCAGGCTGTCGATATTGCCGGCCTTGGCGGCAATGATGCAGCGATGCCGGAAGCCGCGCATCAGGAAATGCGGCAGCGCCACCACCGGCGCCTCGCCGCGCAGCACCCGCTGGGCATAGCGGCTGAAGCTCATCTCGGCGCCATCGAAACCGGGATCGCTGGCCAGATCACTGATCAGCGTGCCAACCCGCTCGATGGCCAGCGAAAAGCCGCTTGGCTTGATGTCGCCGAGCAGGATCGGCGTCAGCCAGTCCCAGTCGCGCAATGCCAGCCGCACTGTCAGAGCCATGTTCGGCTTCTCCGGGTTGCATCGTCACGTATAAATGTTCAGAATTGCACGATCAAATGGTATTACGTACCTGAACAAAAATGGATATCGACCCACCCTGGCTCGCCGCCCAGTTGCGCGCCCGCAGCACCCGCGGCATCGCACTGGAAATGGGCGCCCTGATCCGCGCCGGCGCCATCCCGGCCGGCACCCGCCTGCCGCCGGTGCGCCGCCTCGCCGACCAGTTGGGCGTCAGCCCGGCCACCATCTCGGCGGCCTGGAGCGAACTGCGCCGCTTCAACGCCATCACCGGGCGCGGCCGCACCGGCATGCGGGTCAGCGGCGACCCGATCGCCCCGCGCCCCGCCCGCTACGGCCGCGGCGGCTATTTCGGCCCGGGAGCAATCGACCTCGCCCTGGCCTCGCCCGACCCGGCGCTGCTGCCGCAACTCTCCGCCGCACTGCAGGCGGCGACCACCGCTTCCGGCCTGCACACCTATGTCCGGGTGCCGATCCTGCCCACCCTGCGCGACGCGGTGGCGCCACGCTGGGCGTACCCCGCCACCGGCTGGCTGGCCACCAATGGCGGCTACGACGCCGTCCACGTCACCCTGCAGGCGCTGCTGATGCCCGGCGCGCTGGTCGCGGTGGAAGAACCCACGGCAATGCGCCTGCTCGACCTGCTGGAAGCCGCCGGCGCCACCCCGCTGCCGGTGGCCTGCGACGCCGAGGGGCCGCTGCTCGACCAACTGGCCGCCGCCCTCGCCCGCCGCCCCGCCGCCTTCCTGTTCCAGCCGCGCACCCACGCCGTCACCGGCCATATCGTCAGTCCCGCCCGCATGGCGGCGCTGGCAACGCTGCTGCGCGACCACGACACCCTGGTGATCGAGGATGACGGCATCGGCGACCTGTCCGCCGCCCCGCCGGCCAGCCTCGGCGCCACCATGCCCGGCCGGGTGGTGCATATCCGCTCATTCTCCAAATCGCTCGGGCCGGATCTCCGCCTCGCGGTGCTCTCCGCGCCACCGGAAATGGTCGAGCGCATCCAGGCCTTCCGCGGCTTCGGCGTCGGCTGGACCAGCCGCATCCTGCAAGCCGCCGCCGCCGCCCTGCTCACCGACCCGGCCACCGACCTGGTGCTCGCCACCGCCCGCGCCAGCTACGCCGCCCGCCGCCGCGCCCTGCTGGCCGAACTGGCGGCACGCGGCATCCACCTGCCCGACCAGGACGGCCTGGCGCTCTGGCTGCCGGTGCGCTCCGAACAGTTCGCGCTGGTGACGCTGGCGGCACATAACATCGCGGTGATCGCCGGCAGCGCCTGCACCATCCGGCCCACCTTGCATATCAGGGTGGCGACCAGCCTGCTGACCGACCGGCTGGCCGAGGTCGCCGACGCCTTGGCACAGGCAGCGGGGCCGGAGAAGGAAGGCAAGGTCTTCTTTTTGTGAACAAAAAGAAGCAAAAAAACTTTTCGTTCGTTGGAGTCTGAACCAACCGCCTACGCTCAACATCAACCTGCGGAGTCGATAGCTATGGCGACGATTATCACGGTGGCGCAGCAGAAGGGCGGCGCCGGCAAGACCACGCTGGCAGCCAACCTCGCGGCCGCCATCGCGGCAGACGGGCGGCGCGTCGCGGTGGTCGATATCGACCCGCAGGCCAGCCTGTCGCGCTGGCACGCGCTGCGCATGGCGCGCAAGACCCCCGCCACCCCGATCCACCTCGCCAGCATCGCCGGCTGGCGGCTGGCCGGCGAACTGGACCGCCTGCAGCGCAGCCACCAGGTGCTGATCATCGACAGCCCACCCAGCATCGACACCGACGCCCGGCTGGCAGTGCGCTCGGCCAGCCTGGTGCTGGTGCCGATGCAACCCAGCCCGCCCGACCTGTGGGCCGCCGAAGGCACCCTGAAACTCGCAGCAACGGAAAAGCGCGCCTTCCGCATCCTGCTGAACCGCGCACCCGCCGCCGGCCGGCTGCGCGCCGCGGTGCAGGCCGAGATCGATCGCCAGTCGCTCCCCGCCCTCGCCGCCACCCTCGGCAACCGCACCGGCTTCGCCACCGCCTTCGCACAGGGGCTCGGGGTCAGCGAGACGGCGCCGAATTCGCTGGCGGCACGCGAACTGGCGGCACTGCTCGCCGAGATCGAGGCGGTGATGGCGTGATCGCATGATCGGATGGGCGAGAAGTTATATTTCATAACAATTGGCCAATCGGCCCCATCGCTCAGGGCGCCGAAATGCCCGCGAGCATGTGCTGTGGGTCGCGGTTTTGACCGGATATGCGCATCTTTTCACCCGCTACGGTGGGTTTTTTACCCCGCCCGGCGCGCCAGAACCACCTCTCGCCGCCAGACATACAGCCCGGCGGCGACGATGATCAGGATGCCGGCCCAGGTCCAGGCGTCCGGGTATTCGCCCCAGATCACCATGCCCATCGCCGTGGTGTAGACGATCGCGGTGTATTCGAACGGCGCAATCAGCGAGGACTCGCCGGTGCGATAGGCCTGGGTCATCAGCAGTTGCGCCACCGCCGAGACCAGCCCGACGCCAATCATCGCCAGCAAGTCCCAGCCGCCCGGGGTGACCCACACCGGCGCCGTGGCAACCCCGGCCAGCGCGCTGCCGCCCAATGAAAACCACAGCACGATGGTGGCATTGCTCTCGCCGTCCGCCCCCATCCGGCGGATGGTGATCATCGCCAGCGCCCAGCACAGCACGCCGCCCAGCACCCATAGCGTCGGCTGCAGCGGCAGCCCGCCGCCGGTGTTCCACGGCCGCACCATCACCAGGACGCCGAGCAGCCCGGCCAGCACCGCGGACATCCGCCGCCAGCCGACCCGCTCGCCGAGCAGCGGGATCGACAGCAGCGTCAGCATCAGCGGCATCACGAAGCCGAGTGCGGTGTTGGTGGCCAGCGGCAGATGGCCGAGGCCGTAGAACGAGGTCCACATCGCGACAAAGCCGAACAGCGTGCGGATCAGATGCGGCCACACCCGCCGCACCCGCAGCGCGCCGAACCCGCCCCGGCGCAGCAGCAGCGGCAGCAGCACGCCGGCGCATACCGCGCTGCGAAACAGCACCACCTCGACAGTGGGAAAATCCGCCGCCACCGCCTTCACCAGGGCTGCGGACACCGTGAAGCTGGCCGACGAGCCGAGCACGCTCAGGATCGCCAGCCGCCGCGCGGCCAGGTCGTCGGGGCTGGTCATCGGTGTCGCAGGCCGCGATCGATCAGGTCGGCAGCATCAGGTTCGGCAGCCACAGCGACAGTTGCGGCGTGAAGATCACCAGGATCAGCAACGCCAGCAGGATCAGCACGAACGGCGCCACCTCGCGCATCAGGCTCTTCAGCGGAATGCCGGTGGCGCCGGCCATGACGAACAGGTTGAGCCCGACCGGCGGCGTGATCAGCGCGATCTCGATGTTGAAGATCAGCACGATGCCGTAATGCACCGGGTCGATGCCCAGCTTCATGGCGATCGGCGCCAGGATCGGCGTGGTCATCACGTTGAGCGCCACCGCCTCCATGAACATCCCGAGGATGAACATGATGCCGCTTATCACCAGCAGGAACTGCCAGCCATTGAGCTGCCAGGCGTCGATCATGCCGAAGATCATCTGCGGCGCATTGAGGAAGGTCAGCACCTTGGACAGCAGCACCGCGCCGGCGATGATGGTGAAGATGTTCACCGTGGTGCGCGAGGTCTGCATCAGGATCGGCCAGACATCGCGGAAGCCGATGGTGCGGTAGACGAACAGCGCCAGCCCGAGTGCATAGACCACGCAGGCGGTGGCGATCTCGGTTGCGGTCAGCTGCCCGGTGTAGAAGCCGTACATCACGAACACCGGCAGCATCATCACCCAGAACGCGCTGCGGACGGTCTTCAGCTTCTGCCGCACGGTCAGCGAGACGAAATGCGGGTCCGGCCGCCAGCCGGCCTGCGGCGCCCGCCAGATCACGAACACCAGGAACGCCAACACGTTGATGATCCCCGGCACGATGCCGGCGAAGAACATCCGTCCGGTGGAGACATTGACCATCGAGGCATAGATCAGCATGGCGATCGACGGCGGGATGAGGATCGCGGTGGCGCCGGAAGCGGCGATCAGCGCGCCGGAGAAGCCGTCGCGGAAATGCTGCCGGCGCATGCCATCGGTGCCGATCCGCCCGATCGCCGCGGCATCGGCGGCCGACGAGCCCTGCACGCCGGCGAAGATGCCGGTGGCCACCACGCAGGCCGCCCCCATGCCGCCGCGCACCCGGCCGACCAGGGCCATCGCCACGTCGAAAATCTTGTCGATCAGCCCGCCGGCCGACAGCAATTCGGCGGCGAACAGGAAGAACGGGATCGCCAGCAGCGTGAAATTCTGCACGCTGTCCAGCATCACGTCGGGGATCAGGGTGAGCGGCGCCAGCCCGAGAATATACAGCGTGGCGACCGAGGAGGTGATCAGCGCGAAGCCCACCGGCATGCCGATCAGCAGCAGCGCCAGCAGGATCAGGAACGGAACGACGATCATGGGGGGCCTTTACGCCACACGCGGAGGAACGAGGGTCAAGGCGCGAGACCGCTGCCGCGCCTCAAGGCGCGAGACCGCCGCCGCGCCGCCAGCCGGCGACCGCCTCGGCCAGCAGATGCAGGATGGCGATGCCGAGGCCGACCGGCAGCGGCAGCAGGATGATCCATTCCTGCATGCCGAACACCTCGGTGTTGGTCTCGCCGATCTGGTAGGTCTGCAGCACGATCGACGCCGACCCGACCAGGATCAGCGCCAGCACCGCGGCGGTGATCAGCGTCCAGGTGACATGCGCCACGCGCTGGATGTTGCGCGAGGCCAGGGTGATGAACATGTCGGCCGCGACATGGCCGCCCTCGGCGACCAGCGCCCCCATGCCGAGGAAAGTCATCCAGGCGAGCATCGATTCCGGCAGCTTCAGCACCCAGTCGCCAGTGGAATAGCCGGTGTTGCGGGCGACGATGGTGTAGATGGTGATCACCAGCGAAATCAGCAGGATCACCCCCACCAGGCCGACGAACACCGAGGCGATCCGCTGCGCCACGCCTCGGTGGACGGACTCGGGCGGCCGGCCTGGCTGGTTCCCGGTATGGGATGTCGCTTCGGTCATGCCGCCCGCTCCCGCGCTATGCTCAGTCTTCAGTTCCGGCCAGTCTTCAGTTCCGGTCAATCGCCGGTGCTGTCAGTCACCGGTGATGGCATTGACCGCGGCGTCGCCGAACTTGGCGCGCATCTTGGCGATCGTTGGCTTCATCGCCGCCTGGAAGGCCTTCACCTCGGCCGGGTTCCTGGCCACGTCGTTGACCTCGCCGCCGCCCTTCTTCACCGCCGCCTCATAGTCCGGCAGGTTGGCCCACACGTCGGTGTCGTATTGCTTGGCCAGCTTGACCGCGAGATCGCTCATGATCTTCTGGTCGGCGGCCGGCTGGGCGTCCCACCACTTCTTGTTGGCGACCCAGAAATACGCGCCGTAGCTGGGGAACACGAGCACCTTGGGCGCCACTTCCCACATCTTCTCGTTCACGAAGGCGTCGAACGTGGTGTAGACGCCGGTGATGGTGCCTTGTTGCAGGCCGGAATAGACCTCGTTCAGCGGCAGCGTGACGGTGGAGGCGCCCATGCCCTTCAGCCCATCGACCACCACCGGATGGCCGGAGGTGCGGATCACCAGGCCCTTGAAGTCGGCCGGCTGCTTGATCAGCACCGACCTGGTGGCGATCACGAACGGGCCTTCGTCGAAGAACGCCAGCACATGGAAGCCGGCCTTCTCCAGGTCCTTGCGGATCAGGTCGGACTTGTTGCCGTCGAGATAGGCGTGCAGCGCCTCGGGGTTGTCGAAGCCGAACGGCAGTTCCAGCAGGTCGGCCTTGTCGGTGTAGCCGGTGAAGCCGCTGTTCGGCTCGTTGGTCATCTGCACGTTGCCGAGCAGCACCGCCTTGGCCGCCTTGGCGCCGTCGTACAACTGCCCGCCCGGATAGATGGTCACCTTGTATTTGTTGTTGGTGGCCTTGGCGAGTTCGTCGGCGAAGGTCTGGGTCATCTTGCCGCGCAGGGTGTCGATATTGACCTTGAACGGGAACTTGATTTCGGTTTGCGCCTGCGCCTGCGCCGGGGTCGCCAGGATCGGCGTCACCACCATCGGGGCGGCCAGCAGGCACAACCCGGCCGCGGCCAGAAGAATTCGCTTCATTGTATAGATCCTCCGGATTATTGAAATCTTGCCGAAACGACACGCCGCGAGACACGGGCACCCCTTCCGGGGGCCGCTCTACATGGCCTGCGCCAGACATAACAATTGTGCCGCGCCGCCGCAACCGAACCGGCCGGCCGGTTGCAGGGGGGGAGTGGCGCCGCGCCGCTGCTTGGCCAATGATGAACCGCTGAGGGGAAATCCAGGAGCCGACCGATGCCGATCGATGATGCCAGCCTGCTCGCCGCCTTGCGCAAACCGGATGCGATGGATGCCGTCTGCGCCGCCGCCGGCGCCAGCGAGGCCGAGTTCGCCGCCGCCCGCGACGCCTTCCTGGCCCGCCATGCGCGGCCGCAGGACCGGCATTTCGCCGCCGCGGTGCGCGGCCGGGTGGAGATCGTGCGCGACCGCGCCGGCGTGCCGCATATCCAGGCCGGCGACAGCGAGGATCTGTATTTCGGCCTCGGGGTGGCGATGGCCGAGGATCGGTTGTGGCAGATGGACCGGCTCCGCCGCCGCGCGCTGGGGCGGCAGGCCGAGGTGCTGGGCACTGCGTATCTGGCCAGCGACATCGCCCATCTGACCGTCGGCATCGACCGCATCAGTGCCGCCGAGGCAACCCGCATCGACGGCAAGACCTATCGGCTGGTCGCCGCCTTCGTGGCCGGCATCAACCGGCAGATCGAGGCGTTCGGCGCGGTGCTGCCGGTGGAATTCACCCTGCTGAACTACGCGCCGCGGCCGTTCACCGTGCAGGACGTGGTGGCGACCGCGCGCGCGCTGTGGTGGTCGCTGAACGGGCGGATCGACCGGCTTTCGGCGGCCGAGGCGGCGCGCTTCATGCCGAGCGAGGCGCTGCGGGAGATGTATCTGACCCCCGAGGCGCCCGAGCATGTGGTGGTGCCGGGCGGGCGCGGTGGGTTCCATACCGGCACCGACGACGCCACCGGCAGCAACAACTGGGCGGTGACCGCGGCGCGCACCGGCAGCGGCCATGCGGTGCTGGCCGGCGACCCGCACCAGCCGTTCTGGGTGCCGGGATCCTGGTACGAGTATGCGGTGCACGGGCCGGAGGACGATGCCGCCGGCGCCGGGCATCCCGGCGTGCCCGGCCTGTGGTGGGGCAGCAACCGGGCGATCGCCTGGAGCCTGACCAACAATGCGGCCTCCTGCCGCGACCTGTATCGCGAGGTGGTGGACCCGTCCGACCCCGGCCGCTATCGCGACGGCGACCAGTGGCGGCAGTTCGAGCAGCGGGCGCTCAGCATCCCGGTGCGCGGGGCGGCGGCGCATGCGCTGGTGGTGCGCGAGACCACGCGCGGGCCGATCGTGAACGGGCTGGTGCCGGCGGTGACCGAGGGCGGCGATCCGCCGCTGTCGTTGCGCTGGGTGGGCGCCGAGCATCTCGACGATCTGCGCGCCAGCATCGCGCTGGCCCGGGCGCAGGACTGGAAGGGGTTTCGCGCCGCGCTAGCAGACTGGTCGGTGGCGGTGTTCAACTACGTGTATGCCGACCGCGACGGCAATGCCGGCTACCAGATGGCCGGCCGGGTGCCGGTGCGCGGGCGGGTGGTGGCCGGGTATCGCGATGCCGACAACCCGGATGACCGCTGGGTCGGGCATATTCCCTACGAGCGGCTGCCGCATGAATACAATCCGGCGCGCGGCTATGTGGCCAGCGCCAACCAGCGGATCGTCGGGCCGGAATTCACCCCGCCGCTGTATGGCGCCTATTCGCAGGGGCATCGCGGGGTGCGGATCGACGAGGTGTTCGCGGCGCACCCGAAATCGGGCCGAAAAGAGACAATTATGCTGCAGAACGATATCCGCAGCGCCCGCGCCACCCGCATGGTGCCGGCGGTGCTGCGGGCGCTGGAGGGCAGCACGGCGGCGGACGCGCAGTTGGTCGCCGGGCTGCTGGGCGGCTGGAGCGGCGACTACACCCAGGACAGCACGGCGGCGACGATGTTCGAGACGCTGATGTTCCATTGGCAGCGGGCGGTGCTGGGGCTGCATCTGCCGGAACGGCTGCTGAGCCTGGCGCAGCAGCAGACCGGGCTGGCGATGAGCCTGCTGGAGCAGCCCGATCTGGCGTATTTCCCCGACGGCACCGCGGCCCGGCTGGCGGCCACCTGCACGCCGGCGGTGGCGGCGCTGCGCGAGCGGCTGGGGGACGCACCGTCCGGCTGGACCTGGGGGCGGGTGCATGTGGCGCACTGGAAGCACCCGGCCTCGACGCCGAGCAATTCGGCGGCGCTGGATATCGGCCCGGCCTCGGTGGATGGCGGCTCGCACACGGTGCGCAACACCGGCGGCGAGTTGCCGCCGCATGGTGTGTTTTCCGGCGCCGAATACCGCATCGTGGTGGATTTCGCGGCGCCGGAGTCGTTCCTCGCGGTGCAGAATATCGGCAATTCCGGGGTGCCCGGCAGCCCGCATTACGCCGACCAGTTCGAGCCCTGGATGCGCGGCGAATACCACGAGGTGCAGTTGCGGATGGCAGCGGTGGAGGCGGAGAGCCGGACGGTGATCAGCCCGAAATAGCGGTTACTTCGGGGGGCCGAACGCCTTCATGAAGGTGGCGACGGCGGCGGCCACGGTGGCTTTGATATCGGCCTCGCTGTGGTCGTCGGCCAGGCCGAGGGTGGCGCGCATGAACAGGCTCAGCCGCAGCAGCGCGCCGAACTGCTCGGCGGCGAGCAGCGGGTCGGCGACCGCGAGGTGGCCGGCGGAGGTCTGCTCGGCCAGCCAGAAGCTGAACCGGTCGAGGAAACGCTGCGGGCCGTTGGCCATGAAGGCGCGGCCCAGCTCCGGGAAGCGGGCGCTTTCGGCCACCGCGACGCGGTAGATCGCCTGGGTGTGCGGTTGCAGCAGGAAGGTGAGGACGCGGGTGCCGATGGTGGTGAGTGCCGCGCGGATATCGCCGACCTCGGCGGGGAAGCTGCTCTCCAGCGCGGTGTTGCGCTGGCAGGCCTCGCCGACGATGGAGGCGAACAGCACGTCCTTGGAGGTGAAATGCGCGTACAGCGTCGCCTTGGAGACGCCAGCGGCGCGGGCCACCGCGTCCATGCTTACTTTTTCGTAACCATGCGCCATGAACAGCGCGGCCGAGGCCTCGATCATCTGCCGGCGCTTGGGCGAGGATTCGATAGCGGGCGACTGCGTGTCAAGGGTCAGTGTCATGGCCGTCATGTGGGCCGGGCGACCCCATCGCGTCAAGGATGGAATTGAACTGGACGGTTCAGTTTATTCTTGACGCACTGCACCATGACGCCCATGTTGCGGGAATCAGACTGAACCGTTCGGTTTAGCCGTTCCGCACCCGGCCCGCAGCGACCGGATGGAGCCAGCCGCCATGAACGCCATTGCCGAGAAACCGATGCCCGACACCAATATGCCGCAGCAATCCGTCCCGCAGCCGCCGTTGGAGCAGTCGCAGGGCGAGACTCCGCCGCCTGCCGCGCAGCCCGCTGCCGCCAAACGCCGGCTGCGCAAGCTGCGGCTGCCGCTGGCGATCCTGGCGGTGATTGCAATCGGCTTCGCCGCCAACTGGTGGGTGCTCGAGGGGCGCTGGATCGAGAGCACCGACAACGCCTATGTCCAGGGCGACATCGCCGTGCTCAGCCCGCGCGTCGAAGGCAACGTGGCGAAGATCCTGGTTGGCGACAACCAACGCGTGGCCGCCGGCGAGGCGCTGATCGAGCTGGACCCGGCTGACCTCACCGCCAGGCTGGCGCAGGCCAAGGCGGGGGTCGGCGAGGCGCAGGCCGGGCTGCTGATGGCCAATCGGCAGGTGACCCAGGCGCGCTCGATGATCGCGCAGACCGAGGCGGCGATCGACCAGGCCGAGGCCGAGCAGGTGCGGGCCAGCGCCGATGCCAGGCGATCGGCCTCGCTGGCTGGGGCCGGCTGGACCTCGCGGCAGGCCAATGATCTGTCGGTGGCCAATGCCCGCAAGGCCGAGGCAGCACTGGCCGCGGCGCAGGCGCAGAAGGCCTCGGCGCAGGACTCGCTGCAGGTGGCCGAGGCGCAGGCGGTGCAGGCGCAGGCCAGGCTGGAATCTGCCGAGGCGACCGCGCAACTGGCGGCCAACAGCCTCACCTACGCGGTGATCCGCGCGCCGTTCGACGGCGTGGTCGGCAACCGCGCGGCGCAGCTTGGCCAGCATGTGGTACCGGGGCAGAACCTGATCGCGGTGGCGCCGGTGGCCGGCAAGCTGTACGTGACCGCCAATTTCAAGGAAACCCAGCTGCGGCTGATCAAGCCCGGGCTGAAGGTGCGGCTGATCGCCGATATCGACACCGGCGCCGAGGTGGACGGCCATGTCGCCAGCATCGCGCCGGCCACCGGGGCGCTGTTCTCGCTGCTGCCGCCGCAGAACGCCACCGGCAACTTCACCAAGGTGGTGCAGCGGGTGCCGGTGAAGATCGCCATCGATGCCGCTGACGCGGCCCGCAACCCCTGGCTGCGCGCCGGCCTGTCGGTGACCGCCGAGGTGGATACCCGTGGGCCGGACGCCGAGCGGCTGGGCATGATGGGCACCGCCGCCGCCACGCTGCACATCTCCAAGTAGGCGTGTCATGGCCGCAAACCTCGCGGATCGGCCGATCACCGACCCCAATGCGCTGACCTGGCGCGACTGGCTTGGGTTCATGTCCATGGTGCTGGGCATGTTCATGGCGATCCTCGATATCCAGATCGTCGCCGCCTCGATCGGCGAAATCCAGGCCGGGCTGTCGGCCAGCCCGGATGAGGTGGCCTGGGTGCAGACCAGCTACCTGATCGCCGAGATCGTGATGATCCCGCTCTCGGGCTGGCTGTCGCGGCTGCTCTCCACCCGGGTGCTGTTCACCATCAGCGCGCTCGGCTTCACGCTGTTCTCGTTCTTCTGCGCGATGTCGAGCGACCTCAACACGATGATCGTCTGCCGGGCGATGCAGGGCTTCCTCGGCGGCGCGATGATCCCCACCGTGTTCTCCGCCTCGTTCACCATGTTCCCGCGCAGCCGGCAGGCGCAGATTTCGGTGCTGATCGGGCTGACCGCGACCATGGCGCCGACCATCGGCCCGACCTTGGGCGGCTGGCTGACCCAGGCGCTGTCCTGGCACTGGCTGTTCCTGATCAACGTGCCGGTGGGGCTGCTGGTGGCCGGCAGCGTGTTCCGCCTGGTGCATATCGACCGGCCGGACCACAGCCTGCGCCACAGCTTCGACCTGTTCGGCCTGATGTTGATGGCCGGCTTCCTCGGCAGCCTGGAATATGTGCTGGAGGACGGCCAGAAGAACGACTGGTTCTCCGACAATTCGATCCTGGCACTGTCGGTGGTGGCCACGCTGTGCGGCGGGCTGTTCTTCTGGCGGATGCTGACCCGGCCGAATCCGCTGGTTGATCTGCGCGCCTTCACCAACGTCAACTTCGCGTTCGGCTCGCTGTTCAGCCTGGTGATCGGCATCGGGCTTTATGGCGCGGTCTATGTGGTGCCGGTGTTCCTCGCCCGGGTGCGCGATTTCGACAGCCTGGAGATCGGGCGGATCATGGCGATCACCGGGGTGATGATGTTCGTCTCGGCACCGGTGGCGGGGAAGCTCTCCAAACTGATGGACCTGCGGGCGATGCTGGCGTTCGGGCTGATCACCTTCGGCATCTCGGTGTGGTGGTTGGCGCATCTGACCAGCCAGTCGTCATACTGGGAACTGCTACTGCCGCAGGGGCTGCGCGGGTTCTCGATGATGTTCCTGTTCCTCCCGGTCAACACCCTGGCGCTGGGCACCATGGCCCCCCACGAACTGAAGAATGCCTCCGGCCTGTACAACCTGATGCGCAACCTCGGCGGCGCCATCGGCCTCGCGCTGATCACCACCATCACCGTGCAGCGCGACGCCGCCCATGTGCTGCATCTGCAGGAACAGGTGAACTGGGCGCGGCCGGGGGCCACCCAGTTCCTGCAGCAACTGACCCAGGCGATGACGCCGGACCTCGGCGTAGCCGCCCCCACCGCCGCCCTGGCCCGAGTCTCCGCACTGGTGCAGCGCGAGGCACTGACGCTGACCTATAACGACGTGCTGCTGCTGATGGCCGGGGTGTTCTTCCTGGCTGTGCCGCTGGTGCTGCTGCTGGCCAAGCCGAAGGCGGCAGTGAGCGGGGCGCATTAGGCAAGGCCTTCTTTTTGTGAACAAAAAGAAGCTTTTTCATCCGCCTTGCAACAATGGGGGGTGGAGACCCCGGAGTCTCCACCCCCCATTGTTGCAAAGCGGATGAAGTTTTTTGGTTCTTTTTTTCAAAAAAGAACTGCTCGCCTACGCGCCCCACTCCGCCTTCACCCCGAGGCCACGCATGAACCGGTCGCGGATTTGTGCCGGGTCGCGCGTGGTCTGGACCTGCGGCTTCTGCATGTCGGTGCGCACCGCGATCAGCCACGGGCCGGGTTCCGCGAGCGCCTGGGTCACCATCTCCTCGTAGTGCGTCTCGTCGGCGGCCCAGGCGCTCTGGGCCAGGCCGGCGCCGCGGGCGATGGCGACGATATCGGCGCCCTGGCCGGTCGCCGTGGTCTGGCCGCCGGTGATCTGGTAGCTGCCGTTGTCCAGGATCACGATCAGCAGGTTGGACTGCCGGCGGTTGGCGACCGTCGCCAGGGAGCCGAGTTGCATCAGGATCGAGCCGTCGCCTTCCAGCGCCACGACGCGGCGTTGCGGTTGGGCGATCGCCACCCCGAGGGCGATCGGCACCGCGAGGCCCATGCTGCCGAGCATGTAGAAATTCAGCGGCCGGCGGCCGGCGCCCCAGAGGTCGAAATTGCTGTTGCCGATGCCGCCGATCACCGCTTCCTCATGTTTCAGCAGCGCCACCAGACGCTGAGTGAGGTCGAAGCGGGCCATTATCTTGGCGTCGGCGCGGGACAGTGGATGATTGGAGAATTCGCTCATTGGACGAACACCTTGCCGCCGGTCAGCAGCGGCGACAGGATCAGGCAGGCCGGCTGCTGGGTGGATACCGCCTGGCGGATGGTGCGGTCGACGATGAAGTCGCATTCGTCGAGCCGGGTGATGGTGTGGTGCTCGATGGCGATGCTGTCCAGCACCGGGCGCATGGTTTTGGCCACCAGCGCCTGGCCGATGTTGAACTCACCCAGCGTGCCGCGCTCGGAGACCAGCAGCAACACTGGAAGCTGGAACGGCACCGCCAGCGAGGCCAGCGCGTTCGGCAGGGTGGCGAAGCCGCTGGTCTGCATCAGCACGATGCCGCGTGTGCCGCCCATCCAGGCGCCGGCGACGATGCCGACCGCCTCCTCCTCGCGGGTGCAGACGAACGAGGTGAAGAAATCATCCTCGGTGATGGCGCCGATCAGCGGGGTCAGCACGTTGTCCGGCACGTAGGTGACCAGCCGGACATCGTGGCGCTTCAGCGCGTCGCGGATGATCTCGAACCAGGTACTCATGCGGTGGCGTTCCGCAATTCCGGGATCACCCAGTACGGCGCCTGATGGCGCTGCACGCGCTGGATGTTGTCGAAGGCGTTGCGGAAGCGCTTGGCGCGGTTCTCGAAGGTGGGGCCGGCGAGATGCGGGGTCAGCACCACATTCTCCAGCGCGAACAGCGGGTTGTCCGGCTGCGGCGGCTCGCGCTCGAACACGTCGAGCCCCGCGCCGGCGATGGCCCCGGTGGTGAGCGCGGTGTAGAGCGCCGCCTCGTCGACCACCGGGCCGCGGCAGGTGTTGACCAGATAGGCGGTGTTGCGCATCAGGCCGAGTTCGCGGGTCGAGATCATGTGCCGGGTCTCGGCCAGCAGCGGCACGTGCAAGCTGACGATATCGGAGGTTCGCAGCACCTCGTCGAACAGCCGGAAGCGGGCGCCCAGCGCATCTTCGGCGTCCTCGTTCAGCCGCACGGTGTCGAAATACTGGATATGCATGCCGAACGCGGTCGCCAGCCGCGCCACCTTCTTGCCGATGGTGCCGAGGCCGATGATGCCGAGGGTCTTGCCGTGGACTTCGAAGACGTGGCGCGAATCCCAATCGTTGCCGCGCCACTGGCCGGAGGCGACCGACTTGTGCTGCCAGGTCAGCGAGCGCGCCGCCGCCAGCATCAGCATCAGCGCATGTTCGGCCACCGCGACCGAGTTGGCGCCGCCATTGTTGCAGATCGGGATGCCGGCCCGCCGCGCCGCCTCGATATCGCATTTGTCGTAGCCGGCGCTGAGCAACTGGATCAGCTTCAGGCGCGGCGCCGCCTTGAAGAAGGCATCGTCCATGCTGGCGTTGCCGAGCCCGACCAGATAATCGCAGCCGGGCATGGCGGCGGCCAGTTCCGGGCTGCCGGCGGTCACCTGCACCAGTTCGAAGCCCGGCGGCACCATCTCGCGGGCGATCGGGCCATCGGGTGCGCCCGAAGGCACGAAGACGATCCTGGGCTGCATGGGCTTGCTCCGGTTGGGTTATTCGCAGTCTAGCCTGCCCGCGCCGGCGCGAAAGTCCCCCCGCCGCGTGTCTGTATTCGTCAATATGTTTCCACGCTGTTGCCTTAATTCACTGTCAGGTTACAGCCTCGTAAATCGGGAGATTGATGATGTTGTATTGGGCCCTGGTATTCTTCCTGGTGTCACTGGTGGCCGGCCTGTTCGGCTTCTCGGGCATCTCGGTGGCCACCGCCGGCGTCGCGCGGTTTCTGTTCTTCATCTTCGTGGTGCTGCTGCTGGTGACGCTGGTGTCTGCCCTGCTCGCCGGCTCGCTGGTGCTGTAGCGCGTCGCGGCCCGGCCATCGCGCCGGGCCGCCGCTACCGCCCGCGAAACACCGCCCGGCGCTTCTCCATGAATGCCCGCCGGCCCTCGACGTAATCCTCGCTGTCGAAACACGCCTGCACCACCTTCTCGCACAGCGCATGGTCGACGCGCGGCGACTCCTTGACCAGTTCGCCGACCGTCACTTTGAGCGCCGCCATGGTCATCGGCGCGTTGTCGGCCAGCGTGGCGCAATAGCCGCGCACATAGGTCTCAAGCTCCGCCTCCGGCAGCACCCGGTTCACCAGCCCCATGCCGAGCGCCTCGGCGGCGGAGAAATGCCGTGCGGTGAAGAAGATCTCCTTGGTGTGCGCCGGCCCCACCAGGTCCATCAACTGCTTCACCCCCTCGGCGCCATAGCCCAGCCCCAGCCGCGCCGCCGGCACGCCGAACTTCGCACCTTCGGCGGCAATCCGCAGGTCGCAGGCCACCGCGATGCCCACCCCGCCGCCGATGCAATAGCCGCGGATCATCGCGATCACCGGCTTCGGGTACGCTGTGATGCGCCGCTCGGCCTCGGCGGAAATGCCGTCGTAATGCGCCACCTGCGCCGCCGAGGCCCGCAGTTGCTCGAACTGCGAGATGTCCGCGCCGGCGACGAACGCCCGCTCGCCGGTGCCGGTCAGCACCACCACGCGCACCGCCGGGTCGGCCTCGAAGCGATCGAGGATCGCCGGCACCGCCTCCCACATCTCCAGCGACACCGCGTTGCGCCGCTCCGGGTTGTTGAAGATCATCCAGCCGATCGCACCCTCGATCCGGGCGATCATCTTGCCGGTCGGAAGCGAAATCTCCTGCACATCGTCCATGTCCGATATCCCCTATGCAAACGCCTGAGCCGGCGAGACCATCTGCATCCTCGCCGCCCCGCATCCTCGTGACAAGGCAACGCAAGATGATCAGACCCCGGCTCCGCGACCTCGGCATCACCCCCGGCCTGCTGCCGCCCGGCCGGCTCAACGCCATCACCGATGTCGCCGGCGTGCGGGTCGGCACCGCCAGCCTGATCCGCGATACGCCGCATGTGGTGCGCACCGGCGTCACCGCGATCTGGCCACGCGGGCCGGAAATCTGGCACGATTACTGTTTCGCCGGCACCCATAGCTTCAACGGCAAAGGCGAGATGACCGGCCTGCCGTGGATCGCCGAACAGGGCCTGCTCGGCGCGCCGATCTGCATCACCAACACCTATTCGGTCGGCACCGTGCGCGACGCGATCTGCGCCGTGGCGGTGCGCGATGGCGCCACCCAGGCCTTCCACCTGCCGGTCGCCGCCGAAACCTATGACGGCTGGCTGTCCGAGAGCGAGCGCTTTCCGGTGACCACCGAACTGGCGCTGCAGGCGCTCGACAGCGCCACGTCCGGCCCGGTCGCCGAGGGCAACACCGGCGGCGGCACCGGCATGATCTGCCACGAGTTCAAGGGCGGCACCGGCACCGCCTCGCGCCTCGCCACCGCCGATCGGGCGACCTACACGGTCGGCGCGCTGGTGCAGGCGAATTACGGCGACCGCGACCTGTTCCGCGTCGACGGCGTGCCGGTCGGCCGCCGCATCACCCGCGACATCGTGCCCTCACACCGCACCATGCCGCGCGAAGCGGGCAGCATCATCGTCATCCTGGCCACCGACGCGCCGCTGCTGCCGATCCAGTGCCAGCGCCTGGCGCGCCGCGCCACCACCGGCCTGGCCTGGGTCGGCGGCATCGGCAGCAACGGCAGCGGCGACATCTTCCTGGCCTTCTCCACCGCCAACCACATCCACGCCGGCGCCCCGATCACCCAGGCCCGCATGCTGGCGCCGGAAGCGATGACCGCACTGTTCCAGGCCGCCGCCGAGGCCACCGAGGAGGCCATCCTCAACGCCCTGGTCGCCGCCGAAACCATGACCGGGCGCGACGGCCGCATCGTGCATGCGCTGCCGCATGACCGGTTGATCGAGGCGATGCGCCGGCCGCGATAGAACGCCCGGCCCCGATCGCCGTCAGGCTTCGCCGCCGAGTGGCGCGTTGTCCGGCAGGCTGACCTCGACCCCCAGCAGCGGCGCGTATTGCTGGGCGCCGAAGACATCGGCATCGCCCGGGCTGCCGCTCGGCCGCTCGCGGGCGATGGTAAACTTGATCGCCAGCGCCGGCTCGAACTCGACGAAATCGGTCAGCCGCGCCTCCGGCAGGCCGAACAGCGCCAGCACCGTCTCGCGGGTCACCGCCCCGCTGCGGCGCACCGCCTGGTAGGTGCGCGCGTCGCGGAAAATGATGTCAAAGGTGATCCGGTCGACGCCGGCATTCTTGCTGCGGATGGTCTTGGCCAGTTCGCTGAGTTTTACGGTTTGCATCCGCGTTTCCTTTGAGGAAGGGAAGATTCTTCTTTTTGTGAACAAAAAGAAGCAAAAAAACTTTTCATCCATTTTGGAGACTCCGCAGTCTCCACCGCTCTGCTGTTGCAAGGCGGATGAAAAAGGTTCTTTTTTGCAAAAAAGAACATCTTGCTTCGCGCGTCTAAATGCCGGCCTCGGACATGTGGACCGGGAAAAGTTCCATCGGGTCGTCCACCGCGACGGTATGGTTGACGCTCCAGCGATAGGCCGCCGAGGCCGGCAGCACCTCATCGAGCGCGAAGGCAACCGAGCCGGCAGTGCCCTTCACATCGGGCAACCTTGCGTAGAACATCTGCCGCGTGCCGGTGATGCACAATTCCTCGGCCATCTCCTTGGAGGGCGCCACGCCCTGCACCACGATGCAGAGTTCATGCGCCGGGGTCTTCACCGGCTCCATGGCGCCCATCACCCCGTCGCGGCCATAGACGGTGTAGGTCAGTTCATAGCCGGTCTCGCCGAACCGCTCGCGCACCTGCTGGCGGGCCCAGCCGATCACCGCGTCGATATTGGCGATGGTGTACGGGTCGCGCACCGCCGCCATGCCGATATAGCGCTCACCGATCTTGGCCGCTCCTTCCAGCTTCACCCGCACCCGCCCGGCCGGCACGAATTTCGGTCCGGTCACCCGCGTGGTCTTTTCGGAAATCTGCTCGTAGTGGCATTGGCTCATGTCGAGCAGGCCCCCGGCGACGTATTCGTAATACGGGTTGGAGCGCTCATACATCGCGTGCCCGGCCACCGAGGCGACGGTGCAACGCTGGTTCGGGTGCATGGCGGTCACGTGCACGCCGCCATCGACGATCTCGCCGAGCACGGTCTCCTTGCCGCCATATGGCTCGGCGCAGAACGAGGCACATTCCAGCACCTTGCCGAGATAATACGACAGCCCCTCGGAATGGCCGCGATGCAGGGCTGCTGCGGCAAAAATCGCGCTGTCACTGCTGCGGCCGCCGATGATCACGTCGGCCCCCTGCTCCAACAGCGCCATGAACGGATGCACCCCGGCCATGGCGACGATGCGGCTGGTGGCGTCCAGTTCGGATTCGGTGAGCGGGGCGCGGCCATCGAGGCCCTCGATCGGATCGCCGCCACGGATCTTGCCGCGCAGCATCTCGCGGTCGACCTCGGAATAGAACCAACCGAGCTTGAACTTCGCCAGGCCGTGCTTGCGCGCCAGCTCGCGGATGATGCCGACATAGAGGTCGACGCGGCTGTTGGTGCCGGTGTCGCCGGCCGAGCCAATGATCATCGGCACCCCGCGCGCGCGGGCGGCCAGCAGCATCGCTTCCAGATCATGGGTCTGCCAGGCCAGCGGGCTGGTGCTGGTGTCCGAGCCGAGCGGGCCGGGGCCGATATCGTCGCTGCCGGAGTCAGCCGCGATGAAATCGGGGCCAGCGGCGACGCCGAGCGCGAAACTCTCGGGCTTCAGCGGCGCAAAGCCGAGATGGCCATTCGGGCAGATGATCCGGGCGCTTTGCATCGGTTCCTCGATCACTTCAAGTGTTGGGAAAACCGAATGCATCCGGCGTGCCAGCCGAGGCGGGCGGCAGCCGAGGCTTCAGGCCGGCGCCTGGCGCGCATTCCGCGCATCCGTGCGTGCGATCAGCGCAGGCCGAGCTTGAGCATCTGGTGGCGCAACGCATGCCGCGACAGGCCGAGCAGCCGCCCCGCCTCGCCGAGGCTGCCACCGGCCTGGTCGAGCGCCTGGCGGATCAACTGTTGCTGGAAGGCCTGGGTGGCGCGGTCGAAGTCCTGAACCCCCGGCGGCAGCGGCTCGGGCGGGGTGCCGGTGGCGTCGCGCAGGATGCGGGCGGGCAGGTGGCGGGCCATGATGCGCGGGTCGTCCTCGAGGATGAAAATCCGCTCGATCAGGTTCTCCAACTCGCGCACGTTTCCCGGCCAGGGATAGCGGCGGAAGATATCGCGCACCTCCGGGTCAAACCCGGAAATCACCCGCTCGTAGCGGGCGCTGAACTTGCGCATGAAGTGCTCGGCCAGAATGAACACATCGTCGCCGCGCTCGCGCAGCGCCGGGATGTTGATGGCGACCACCTGCAGCCGGTAGTACAGGTCCTCGCGGAATTTTCCCGCCTTCACCTCGCTCAGCAGAATCTGGTTGGTCGAGGCGATGAACCGCACATCGACATGGATCGGCCGGATATCGCCGACCCGGCGGAAGGTCAGCGTGTCCAGCAGGGTCAGCAGCTTGGCCTGCAGCACCGGCGACATCTCGCGGATTTCGTCGAGAAAGATCGACCCCTTGTCGGCAGCCTCGATCAGGCCGATTTTTTTGCTCGTAGCGCCGGTAAAAGCCCCTCTTTCGTGACCAAAAAGCTCCGATTCGAGCAGATTTTCCGGGATCGCGGCGCAGTTCACGTCGATGAACGGACGCTGCGCGCGCGCCGATTGCTGGTGCAGCATGCGCGCCACCAGGCCCTTGCCGGTGCCGGTTTCGCCGTACAGCAGCACGGTGCGCGCCGGGCTGCGCGCCACGCGGCTGATCAGGCGGCGGGTTTCGACGATCGACGGATGTTCACCGACCAGCCCGGTCTCGTACGCCATCCGTCGCCCCGCCTCCGTGATGCTGCGGCGGAGCATAACGGGTCCAGCGGCCTTCGCAGGGGTTTCCGTGTGCGAAATCGAGCCCGCCGGGGCGGCAGGTGAAGATCGCGCAGGAGACGGTGGTGGAACCGCCCTCCTGGCCGTGGCGGCAGGGGCCGGGACCGGCCTCGCTGTCGTGGCTGGCCATGAAATCGGCGGCGCCCTGCGGCGTGGGCGTGGCGCCGGCAAGCCAGGCGGTGAGGCGGGCGAGGCGGGCGTGCGAGAGGTCTGGGCCGGCCGGCGTGGTGAGCAGCGACTTCGCCAGGTCGGGGGCGAGGAAATGGTTGGTGCGGGCCAGCCAGCCGGTGCTGGCGCGCTGCACGGCGACGCGGGAATGGCCGATCTCGACCGCCGCGATGGCGCCGCTGGCATCGGCCAGCACCAGGGTGCCGCCGCCGGCATGCGCGGTGGCGTGCAGCGTGGCGATCGCGGCCTCCAGGCTGGCGCAGGTGGCGAGCAGGCGGGTCATCAGGAAATAGCGCAGCAGGCCGATGCCCTGGTCGTGGGTGACCACCTGGGTGTCGACCAACGCGAAGCCGTCCGAATTGATGCCGCTGGAATAGGCGCCGGGGGCGCCGAGGCTGCCGACGCACAGCACGCTGCGGCCGCCCCAGGCCGGGTCGCGGTGGAGGAACACCCGCTGCAACGGCAGCGCGGGGCCGCGCAGGTCGCGGTTTTTCACCAGGATGGCGCCGTGCTCGGGGTCGACATGCGCCCAGGCGGTGCAGCCGTCATCCGGCAGGCCGGTGAGTTGGCCGGCATGCAGGAAGGCGAACAGGTCGCGCGGGGCCAGGCCGTAGCCGTCGGCGACGCCGTCCAGCTCGGCCATGCCGGGGGCGTCGTCGCGGCGGGCGAAATCCCATTGCGCGGCGAGGAAGCGGACGACGTGCGGCTGGGCCAGCAGCGGCGCGGCGCCGGCCAGCCGGGCGGTGAGTTGGGCGCGGACGGCGGCGATGCTGTCCGGGCAGAGTGCCGCCTGGGCGCGGCCGCGGTGGTACGGGTCGCCGTGCAGGGCGAGCGGGGTGCCGGTGTTCATTGCGGCGGGAAATAGTGGCAGGCGACCATGCGGTCCTCACCGAGTTGACGGGGAAGCGGGATTTCGACGCGGCAGCGATCGGTGGCGAACGGGCAGCGGGTATGAAAGCGGCAGCCGGATGGCGGGGCCATCGGCGACGGCAGGTCGCCGGTGAGATGCACGCGCTCGCCCGCGCCGGCCTGATCGTGGCGGGGGACGGCGGAGATCAGCGCCCTGGTGTAGGGGTGGTGCGGGTGGGCGAGCACGGCGCGGGCCGGGCCGGATTCGACGATCTCGCCGAGATACATCACCGCCACCCGGTCGCTGACATAGCCGATCACCGCGATATCGTGGCTGATGAACAGGTAGGTGAGGCCGAGTTCGCGCTTCAGCCGGGCCAGCAGGTCGATGATCTGCGCCTGGATCGACACGTCGAGCGCTGAAACTGGCTCGTCGCAGACCACGAACTCCGGATTGAGGATCAGCGCCCGGGCGATGCCGATGCGCTGGCGCTGGCCGCCGGAGAACTGGTGCGGGTAGCGCTCGGCATGGGCGGCGCGCAGCCCGACATGCTCCAGCATGGCACGCACCCGCTCGCGCAACTCGCCGCCCTCGGCCAGGCCGTGCAGCCGCAGCGGCAGGGCGAGGATCTGCGCCACCGTCTTGCGCGGGTTCAGCGAAGCGTAGGGGTTCTGGAAGATGATCTGCATCCGCCGGCGCATCGCCTTCAGCGCCCCGGCGTCCAGCGCGGTGATGTCGGCGCCGCCGAAGCGGACCCGGCCGCGATCCGGCTCGTGCAAGCGCAGGATGGCGCGGCCGAGGGTGGATTTGCCGCAGCCGCTCTCGCCGATCAGCCCCAGCGTCTCGCCGGCAGCGATGCTGATGCTGACGCCGTTCAGCGCCTGCACCGCGCGGCGCGGCTGACGCAGCAGGCGGGCGACCAGGCCGCCGCCGACCGGGTAGTGCTTCACTAGGCCCTCGACCTCCAGCAGCGGCGTCATGCGCCCTCCTCCACCACCAGCACGCAGCGGGCGGCGCGGCCATCGGGCAGCTTATGCATCGGCACCGTGTTGTGGCAGCTGGCGTGCGCCAACGGGCAACGTGGCAGGAAGCGGCAGCCGGGCGGCAGGTCGATCAAATCCGGCACCTGGCCCTCGATGGGATGGATCGGGCGGTCGAGATCGGACAGGCTCGGCACCGAGCGCAGCAGGCCGGCGGTGTACGGGTGGCGCGGGTTGGCGATCACCTCGGCGGTCGGCCCGGATTCGACGATCTGGCCGGCATACAGCACCGCCACTCGGTCGCAGTATTCCGCCACCACGCCGAGATCGTGGGTGATCAGCACCACGCTCATGCCGAGCCGGGCGCGGATGCCGGCGATCAGCTCCAGCACCTGGGCCTGGATGGTGACGTCGAGTGCGGTGGTCGGCTCGTCGGCGATCAGCAGCTTCGGCCGGCACGAGAGCGCGATGGCGATCATCATCCGCTGCCGCATGCCGCCGCTGAACTGATGCGGGTAGTCGCCCAGCCGGCTCTCGGCAGCGGGAATACCGACCAGCGTCATCATCTCCACGGCACGGCCGCGGGCGGCGGCGCGGCGGGCGCGGCCGGCGGGCAGGTCGTCGCCATGCGCCAGCAGCACCTCGATGATCTGGGTGCCGACAGTGAGCGCCGGGTTCAGCGAGGTCTGCGCGTCCTGCAAGGTCATGGCGATCTCGCGGCCGCGCAGACGGCGATAGGAGGCGGCGTCGAGGCCGACCAGTTCGCGGCCCTGGAAGCTGATATGCCCGCCCTCGATGCGGCCGGGATGGCGGACCAGCCCCATCACCGCGGCAAACGTGACGCTCTTGCCGGAGCCGGATTCGCCGACGATGCCGAGGCACTCGCCGGCGCCGACCTCCAGGCTGACGCCATCCACCGCGCGCACCAGGCCGCTTTTGGTCGCGAACGCCACCCGCAGATCGGTCATCGTCAGCAGCGGTTCAGTCATCGAAGCGCGGGTCCAGAGCGTCGCGCACCGCCTGGCTGGCGACGTTGATGGCCAGCACCAGCAACAGGATCGCCAGACCCGGGAAGGTGCTCACCCACCAGGCATCGAGGATGAAGCCGCGGCCATCGGCGACCATCGAGCCCCACGAGGCGGTGGGCGGCTGCACGCCGAGGCCGAGGAACGACAGGCTGGCCTCCAGGATGATCACCTGGGCAATGCGCACCGTCGCCACCACGATCACCGGTGAGAGGATGTTGGGCAGCACCTCGCCGAACATGATGCCGGCACTCGACGCACCAATTGCCCGCGCCGCCTCGACATACTCGGTCTCGCGCGCCGCCAGAGTCTCGCCGCGCACCACGCGGGCCGGGACCACCCATTCCTTGTAGGCCAGCGCCATCACCATGTTCAGCACCCCCGGCCCCATCATCGCCATCAGGCCGACCGCGAAGATCAGGTAGGGGAAGCCGAGCAGGATATCGATCAGCCCGGAAATCACCTGATCGACCCAGCCGCGCAGGTAGCCGGCCGACAGCCCGGCCATGATGCCGATGACAGTGGCGATCAGCACCACCACCACACCGATGAAGATCGAAACCCGCGCGCCGTAGATGATCCGGCTGAGAATATCCCGCCCCAGCCCGTCACAGCCCAGCACATACGACCACTCGCCGCCGGCCATCCAGCCTGGCGGCTGCAAACGACGGAACAGGTCGGTGGCAGCCGGATCGTGCGGCGCCACCCAGGGGGCGAAGATCGCCATCAGGACGAAGGCGAGCGTGGTCGCGGCTGACAGTTTGGCCAAAAAGCCGGGGAGCAGGTCACGCATGCAGGCTGGGGCTCCGCCCCATACCCCGCCAAGGGCAAAGCCCTTGGAACCCCCGACTCTTATTGCCTGTGGGCAGAGGGGCGCTTGCCCCCTCTGCCCACAGGCAATACGAAGTTACGAGGTCCAGGGGCTCGGCCCCTGGCGGCGTGCGGGGCAGCGCCACGCTGCTTGCTTGCCCGCTCACATCCGCACCCGCGGGTTGAGCACAGTGTAGAGCAGGTCGGCGAGGAAGTTCATCACCACGTAGGTGACGGCGTAGAGCAGCACGGCGGCTTGTACCAGCGGGTAGTTGCGCACGAAGATGCTTTCCACCACCAGGCGGCCGAGGCCGGGCCAGCCGAACACGGTTTCGATCACCATGTTGCCGCCGAGCAGCGAGCCGATTTCCATGGCGGCGACGGTGACGGTGGGCAGCAGCGCGTTTTTCAATGCGTGCAGGGCGAGGATGCGGGTGCGGCTGAGGCCCTTGGCTTCGGCGAACACGATGTAGTCCTGGCGCAGCACGTCGAGCATCGAGGCGCGGGTGACGCGCATCAGGATGGCGGCCATCGGCAGGCCGAGGGTGATGGCCGGCAGCAGCAGGTGGGCCAGCGCGTTGCCGAGGCTGTCCAGCCGGCCGGCGAGCAGGCTGTCGATGATCAGGAAGCCGCTGACGGTGGGCGGCTGGTGGGCGAAGTCGATGGCGCCGGACACCGGCAGCAGGCGGAAATCCACCGCGAACACGATCAGCAGCAGGATGCCGAACCAGAAACCGGGCAATGAGACGCCGAACAGCGAGCCGACGGTGGCCAGCCGATCGAGGATGCCGCCGCGATGCACGGCGGCGATGACGCCGAGCGGGATCGACAGCAGCAGCGCGAACAGCATGGCGGCGGCGGAGAGTTCGATGGTGGCCGGCAGCCGCTCTGCGATGACGTCGGCGACCGGGCGGCGCTGGAACAGCGACTGGCCGAAATCGCCGACCAGCGCGTGGCCGACGAAGCTTACGAAGCGCACCGGCAGCGGGCGGTCCAGCCCCATGTCGTGGCGCAGCGTGGCCACCTGTTCGGGGGTGGCGTTCTGATTGGCCAGCATGATCTCGGCCGGGTCGCCCGGGGTCAGCGACATCATCAGGAAGACGATGACGGTGACCCCGAACAGCACCGGGATCAGGTGCAGCAGGCGCTGCAGCAGCAGGGTGGGGCTCATGCCTGATCCTTCCCCCGCACCGGCCTACTTGACGCAGGCATCACGCAGGTTGAGCCAGCCGGCGGCGGACGGCGCCCAGCCGGTGAGCCGCGCCGAGACGCCGTAGAGGTCCTGCGGCAGCCACAGGAAGATCCACGGCGCGTCCTTGTTGATGATCACCTGCGCCTTCTCGTAGAGCGCGGCGCGTTTGGCGTTGTCGGTCTCGCTGCCGCCTTCGGCCAGCAGCTTGTCCACCGCGGGGTTGGCGTAGCCGGCGGAGTTGCCGCGCCCGCCGGTCATCAAGGTCGGCTCGAAGATGTCGGTCGGGTCGAGCGAGCCGTTGCCCCACGAGGTGATCCACATATCGCCTTCGCGCTTGCCGTTATTGGCCCATTTCGCCCGCACCTGCGAGCCGTCGCCGACCACCACCTTGGTGCGGATGCCGGCCTGGGTGAGCAGCGAGCCGATCGCCTCGGCGATGTCCTTCTGCGGGCCGTCGGTGTCCAGCGTTACGTCGATGCCGTTCGGGTGGCCGGCGGCGGCGAGCAGCGCCTTGGCCGCCTTCACGTCATACTTGTAGGTGGGCAGGTTCGGGTTGAAGCCGAACGCCGCCGGGCTCATCACGCCGTTCAGCGCCACGGCGCGGCCGGCCAGCAGCTTGTCGATGATCAGTTGGCGGTTCAGCGCGTGGTTGGCGGCCTGGCGGATGCGAACATCGTTGAACGGCGGCTTGTTGTTGTTCAGCGCGACGAAGAAGGTGCGGGTGCCGTTGACCGCCATCACCCTGGTGTTCGGGTTGGCCTCGACGTTGCGGATGTCGTGCGCCGGGAGTTCGTTGATGATGTCCACATCGCCGGCCAGCAGGGCGGCGACGCGCGAGGCGTTCTCGGGGATGATCTTGATGATCACCCGATCGGTGCAGGATTTGGCCAGCGGCGCGATGCCGGGGGCGCCGCCCCAGTAGCCGGGGAAGCGGTGCAGCACAAGGGAGTCGCCGCGGCGCCACTGGTCGAGCACATAGGGGCCGGTGCCGTCCTCGTGGGTGGCCATGCCCTCGGCACCCTGCTTCTCGGTGAATGCCTGGTTGACCACCTCCTGGAAGGTCAGCATCGCCGGCAGCACCGGCCAGGGCGAGGAGAGGATGAAGCGCACGGTATCGGCGTCGACCTTCTCCACCGCGGTAACCGGGCCGAGCAGGCCGTTGCGCGGGCTGGTCTTGCCGCCGATGGCATCTTTGGTGAGCAGGCGGGTGAAGGTGAACACCACGTCGTCGGCGGTCATGGTGGCGCCGGAGTGGAATTTCACGCCGTGGCGCAGCTTCATTTCCAGCGTGGTGGGGTTCGGCCAGCTCCAGGATGCGGCGAGCTGCGGCACCAGCTTCATGTTGGCGTCATGCGCCACCAGGCCGTCATACATCACCCGCAGCACGCTTTCGGTCTCGCGCGAGCGGTGGTTGGCCGGGTCCATGGTCAGCGGGTCGAGGGTGAAGCCGACGCGCAGTTCGGCGGCCTGCGCCTGGCTCAGCGGTGCCGCGCAGCTCAGCCCGACGGCGGCCGCCGTCAGCAGGATCGCGTGATGCAGGCGCATTACAAGACGTCCTTCCATATGACCCCTTGGGGGTCAGGTTGTCTGGTCCCCGGCCGCACGTTGGCGTCCAGCTGGCGTGGCAATCCGCTCTAGCAAGCCACATGCCATCGGCGTTTCCCGCCGGCTCAGGCCAGCGTGTTCCGCCCGGCGCCGGCCGGGTGGGATGGCTGCGCCGATATCGCGCGTCGCCATGCGTGAAATGCGCGCGCCTCCCACGACAAGGCCAGTGCGCCACGATATTCTGGCTCGGAACCGCCGATCGGCAAACTCCGCGCCTAGCCTGGGCGGGAATTCGCCGCGATGATGCCGGACGCGCCGCAGCATGGCCGCCTCGATCCGCGGTCCGGCTTCCGCCGCGCCGGCCGATGACGGCGCCGATCCGCCAGGCCGGCAGCGGCGCTCCAGCCCTTTGTCCGGTCGCGTGATTCAGGCCGTGATGTGTTTTCGCCAGCGGCCATCACGCTCCTGCCGGCGATCGCCGCGACCAGCCTGCCCCGGTCGCGAATCACCCGGTCAGCGACCGAATCGCGCAGATCGGGCCGAGTCGCGCATGCCGCGGCGGCGGCCTCGGTTCAACGGCGACGCGGCGTCGCGACCGCCGGCAGGTCCTCGTCCAGGATCGAGATATGCAGCGAGAACGACACCTCGCCCTCGTCGTCATCGCGATGCAGCGTGCCGAGGAAATCCTCGCCGACGAACACCTCGACCGTGGCGCCCTTCTTCTTCGGCACGGCGATGCGCAGGCGGTCATTGCCGAGGGTGGCGCGCAGATAGGCCTGCACACGGGCAATATCAGTTTCGTTCACGCATCATCCTCCAGCTCTGGCCGCGCTAGGCGGCATCGGCGCGCTTATACGCCGCTCGCCACGGCGTGCCACCCCAGGCATCGCCATGCGACGCCCAACGTCATGCCCCCGGATGCAGGTGGCAGGACACCATGTGCCCACCGCCGACATCGACCAACGCAGGCACCTCCACCCGGCAGCGCGCGAACACATACGGGCAGCGGGTGTGGAACGTGCAGCCCGGCGGCGGGTTCACCGGGCTGGGCACATCGCCCTCCAGCAGCCGCTTGGTGCGCTTCACCGTCGGGTCCGGCACCGGCACGGCGGACAGCAGCGCCTCGGTATACGGATGCAGCGGCGTGCGATACAGCGTCGCCTTGTCGGCGTATTCGACGATCTTGCCGAGATACATCACCGCCACCCGGTGGGCGATATGCTCCACCACCGCCAGGTCATGGGCGATGAACAGATACGACAGCCGCTTCTCGCGCTGCAGATCCATCAGCAGGTTGATCACCTGCGCCTGGATCGACACGTCCAGCGCCGACACCGGTTCGTCGCCGACGATCAGCCGCGGATTCAGCGCCAGCGCCCGGGCGATGCTGATCCGCTGGCGCTGGCCGCCGCTGAACTGGTGCGGGTAGTTGCCCATCTGGCCGGGCCGCAGCCCGACCTGCTCGAACAGCTCGGCGGTCCGTTCCTCCGCCGCCTGGCCGGTGGCCACCCGGTGCACCAGCAACGGCTCACGCACGATGGCGCCGGCGGTCATGCGCGGGTTGAGCGAGGAGAACGGGTCCTGGAACACCATCTGCATCTGCCGCCGATGCGGCCGCAGCGCCTTGCGCGAGATCCCGGTGATGTCGGTGCCGTCGATGCGAATGCTGCCGCCGGTCGGCTCCACCAGCCGCATCACCGTGCGCGCCACGGTGGACTTGCCGCAGCCGCTCTCGCCCACCAGCCCCAACGTCTCGCCCTCGGCGATCGAGAAGCTGACACCGTCCACCGCATACACGAAGCCCACCGCCCGGCGCAGCAGCCCCTTGCGGATCGGAAAATGCTTCTTCAGCCCCCTCACTTCAATGACGGGCACCTCAATGACCGGCGGGGCGGTTCCGCTCATGCCCCGCCCCCATAGAGTTCCTCGGCATGCCAGCAGGCGACGAAATGGCCGGGCCGCCGCTCCTCATAATCCGGATAGGCGGCGCGGCATTGCGCATCGGCAAACGCGCAGCGCGGCGCAAACGCGCAGCCCACCGGCAGGTTGGTCAGCGGCGGCACGATGCCGGGGATTTCCTGCAAACGCTCCGCCGCCACCGCGCCATCGACCGCCAGGCTGGCCAGCCGCGGCACCGAGGCCAGCAGCCCGTGGGTATAAGGATGCAGCGGCAGCGCGAACAGCTCGCCGACCGACGCCTCCTCGATCTTCCGCCCGGCATACATCACCACCACCCGATGCGCGGTCTCGGCGACCACGCCGAGATCGTGGGTGATCAGCATGATCGCGGTGCCCATGTCCTGTTGCAGCCGCAGCAGCAGGTCGAGAATCTGCGCCTGGATGGTCACGTCCAGTGCGGTGGTCGGCTCGTCAGCGATCAGCATCTTCGGGTTGCAGGCCACCGCCATGGCGATCATCGCCCGCTGCCGCATGCCGCCGGAAAGCTGGTGCGGAAACTCGCGCGCGCGCTGCGCCGGCTCCGGAATCTTCACGAGCCGCAGCATCTCCACCGATTTCTCGCGAACCGCCGAGCGCGACAGGTCCTGATGCAGCCGGATCGCCTCGCCGATCTGGTTGCCGATGGTCAGCAGCGGGTTGAGGCTGGTCATCGGTTCCTGGAAGATCATCGAGATATCGTTGCCGCGCACCTGGCGCATCTCTTTCTCGCTGAGCTTCAGCAGATCGCGGCCTTCCAGCATCACGCGGCCAGCCGCGATCCGCCCCGGCGGCGTCGGCACCAGCCGCATCAGCGACAGCGCGGTGATCGACTTTCCACAACCGGACTCGCCGACCACCGCCAGCACCTCGCCGCGGCCGACCGAGAACGACACATCGCGCACCGCCTGCACCAGCCCGGCGCGGGTAAAAAATACCGTGTGCAGCCCATCGACTTCCAGCACCGGCGGCGCCGCATCCACTGCGCCAGCCATCAGCCGCGCTGCCGCGGGTCGAGAATATCGCGCAACGCATCCCCCAACAGATTGGTGCCGAACACCACCACGCTGATCGTCACCCCCGGAAAAATCACCAGCCACGGCGCGGTGCGCACATATTCGGCAGCCGAGGCCGACAGCATCCGCCCCCAGGACGGATACGGCTCCGGCACCCCCAGCCCGAGGAACGACAGCGCCGCCTCGGTCAGGATCGCCGCCCCCAGCTGCGCGGTGCCAAGCACGATCAGCGGCGCGATGGTGTTCGGCAGCACATGCCGCACCGCCACCCGCCACTCGCTCATCCCCACCGCATGCGCCGCCTCGACGAACGCCTGCTCACGCAAGCTCAGCGTATTCGAGCGGATCACCCGCGCCACATACGGGATCAGCGGGATCGCGATCGAGAAGATGGTGTTCTGCAGCGACGGGCCGAGGGCTGCCGCCAGCACCAGCGCCATCACCAGCAGCGGCAGCGCCTGCAGGATGTCGACCACCCGCTGGATCGCCAGGTCCACCCAGCCGCCGATATAGCCCGAGACCAGCCCGAGTACCACGCCGAAGAAGCAGCCCAGCGCGGTCGAGCCAATCCCGACCGCCAGCGAGATCCGCGCGCCATAGACGATGCGGGTATACAGGTCGCGCCCCATGAAATCCGAGCCGAACCAGTGGCTGGCGCTCGGCGCGCCGAGCGACAGCGCCGGGTTGGTGTCCAGCGGCGACCATTGGGTAATGACATCGGCAAAGAGCGCCGCGCCGACGAACACGATCATGATCACCGCACCGATCGCGCCCAGCGGATACTGCCGGGTGAAGAACACCAGCTTGCGCCACAGCGTATCGGTGCGCGCGCCGGCGCGGGTCAGTTCGGCTTCGAACTCGGAACTCTCGGACATCGGCTCAGTCCGCGATCTTGATGCGCGGATCGATCACCGCATACAGCATGTCGACGATGAAATTGATCACCACCACCACCACGGCGATCACCATCACCAGGTTCTGCACCACCGGATAGTCGCGCACCCGGATCGACTCCACCAGGAAGCGCGCCATGCCGGGGATATTGAATACCGTCTCGGTGACGATCAGCCCGCCGATCAGGAACGCCGCCTCGATGCCGATCACTGTGATCACCGGCAGCATCGCGTTGCGCAGCGCATGATTGTAGTTGACGCTCTGCACCGAGGCGCCCTTGGCCCGCGCGGTGCGGATATAATCCTGCCGCATCACCTCCAGCATCGAGGAGCGGGTCAGCCGCATCACCAGCGACGAACTGCGGAAGCCCACCGCCATCGCCGGCAGCAGCAGCAGCCAGGCCCGCGCGAAGAACCCCGACGGCATGTCGGTATAGGTCGGCAGGTCGCCGAACCAGGCCACCGCGCCCATCAAAATCAGCAGCCCGATCCAGAATGACGGCATCGACAGCCCGCTGAGACTGACCACCCGGCAGATGTAGTCGATCGGCTCGTCCTGCCGCACCGCGCTGACCACGCCGAGCGGCACCCCGAACAGCACCGAGAACACCAGCGCCAGGAACCCCAGTTCGGCGGTGATCGGAATCCGCGGCGCGATCTGCTGCAGCACCGGCTTCTCGTCGATATAGGAATAGCCGAGATCGCCATGCGCCAGCCCGTCGATCCACTGCAGGTATTGCACCGGCACCGGCTTGTCGAGGCCGAGATCCTTCTCGATCTGCAGCTTGGCGGCCGGATCGATCATCCCCGCCGAATCAAACAGGATGTCCACGACATTGCCCGGCACAATGCGCAGCAGCCCGAAGATGATCACCGAGATGCCGAACAGGGTCAGCAGCATCAGCAGGAAGCGGCGGATCAGGTAGGCGGCCAAAAGGTGGCTCCTTGTGCGACGGCCGGTTGTGCGACGACCGGAAAGCTGCCGGGGCCGGATGGCAGACGGCGGTGGGCAGCACCCACCGCCGTCACCTCAAGCCAGACGCGTCACGATCAGTGCTTGCTCATCCACAGATCGTCGAAGCGGAAGCCGTTATACGAGCTGTTCGACTGCGGCGCGAAGTTATGCACGTACGGCTGCCAGCAGCTGTTCTCGACACTCTGGAACAGGATCGGTCGCGCCACATCCTCCTGCAGCTTGGCGTCGATGTCCCACACCATCTTCTTGCGCTTGTCCATGTCCAGTTCCTGCGACTGGGCGACGAACATCTTCTCCAGCGTCGGGTTGCAATAGCCGGTATAGTTGCGCTCCGAGGTGCAGGAATAGTTCTCGAAGAATGCCTGATCGGGGTCATCCACCGAGTTGCCGGTGAGGTTCAGGCCGACCGAGTAGTCCTTGCGCGCCACCTTGGCGAACCAGGCGCCGGATTCCACCTCGTCGAGCGTGCCGTCCATCCAGATCGTCTTCAGATGGTCGATCAGGATCACCGCGGCATCGCGATACTGCACGATGTTGCGAGTGGAAACCTTGACCGCCAGATGCTTGTCCGGCCCATAGCCGTGCTTGGCCATCAGCGCGCGCGCCGCGTCGCGGCTCTTCGCGACATCCGGCGAATAGCCCGGCAGCGTCTCGAGCATCTCCTTCGGCATGCCCCAGACGCCTTGCGGCGGGGCCTCCATGGTGCCGCCGATCACGTAGTGGCCTTCGCCGAGAATGTCGTTGAACGCCTTGCGGTCGATCGCCAGCGCCATCGCCATGCGGATGTCGGGGTCGTTGAACGGCGCCACGTCACGGTTGACGATGAGGTTGGTGTTCACGTTGGTCGGCTCGGCCTGGCACACCGCCTTCGGCGCCTGCGCCTTGATATCCTTCAGGTTCTGCCACGACACTTCGGTGGGGAAGGTCATGTCCAGCTTGCCGGCGATGAAGGTCAGCAACGCGGTCGAGCGATTGGTGATGATCGGCAGCTCGATGGCGTCCAGATACGGCAGCCCCTTCTTCCAGTACTCCTTGTTGGCCACCAGCTTGATCGACTTGTTGCGGTCGTACGAGACGAACTTGAACGGCCCGGTGCCGATCGGATGCACCCGCATGTCCTTGGCCGAGACGTGGCACGGATACATCGGCGAATAGCCCGAGGCGAGCAGCGCCAACATCGCCGGCTGCGGATTGCCCAGTTCCAGCGTCACCTGATGCGGATTATCGACCACCACATCCTTCAGGTTCCAGTACCAGTCCTTGCGCGGATTCTTGCGGAACTTGTCCTGGCCCTTGCCCTGCAGCAGGTCGAAGGTGCACTTCACGTCCTCGGCAGTGAACGGCTTGCCGTCATGCCACTTCACGCCATCACGCAGCATGAAGGTCAGCTTGCGGTAGTCGCTGCTCCACTTCCAGCTGCTGGCCAGTTCCGGCTGGATATCCGACAGGCTGTTCTGCGGATTGTGCTGATCGTAGATCACCAGGTTGTTGTAGACCGCCATGAACGGCACGATCACCGAATAGGTCGCCTCCTCATGAATCGAGGCGCTCGGCGGATTGTCGCGCTGATAGACCCTCAGCGTGCCGCCATGCACCGGGTCGGCCGCCATCGCGGTGCCGCCGGCGGCCAGACTGACGACCAGCCCCCCGGTCGCAACCCCGCCGGCCAGCACCGCCGCCGTTGCGAAACGTGTCAAACTGCCAAATATAGTCATCAGCCTCCCTTCCGTTGTTTCAGGAGGCGCCGCCGCAACGGTGCGCCGATCGCGCGCCACCTCGGCAATACCCTCCCTGACTTTGCAGTTCTGCCACGGCTTTTCCGCAATGCCGCCGCTTCGCTCGCGGCGCAGCAACCAGTCGCGCATCCTGCAATTGGCCCGGCTTATAACATGGCCGAACCGCTTCCACCAGCCATGCGTCGCCGGCATCGCTCGCCGAATTCTTGCAGATTTACAATATTGTTGCGGCGCCGGGCGCCATCATGCGCCACCAGCGCGCCGGGCAGCATTCATCCCGGGGGCCGCGATCCGCGCCCCCCGGGATGCCGCATCATACCGACGCCGGTCTGCCCGACGCCGGTCTGCTCGCGCCGGTCTGCTCGCCGGCAGGTCAGCCCTGGCGGCCCCGGCGGCGCCGCGCCACCAGCGCCAGCCCCAGCAGCGAACTGCCGAGCAGCACCAGCGAGGCCGGCTCCGGCACCGTCATCACCTGCGGCGGAACGTCGTTCAGCGGCGGATTGCCGCTGATCACATACACCTGGTCGATCACCACATCCTTCGACGGATACATGTCGGTGGTGAAGGTGAAATCCACCGTCTGGTCGCCGGTCCCGCTGATCATCACCGCGGCGGCATAGTTGGTCCAGGTCACCGGCATCAGCGCCGAGGCGGCAACATCCAGCAGCGGCACCCCCGCCAGATTGGCGAGGAAATGCGCGTCCCCGGCGTTGTCGAAGCCGTTCTGCGGCAGGTACAGGCTGAATCCCACCTGGTACAATCCCGGCGCCAGGCTCAGCGTCTGCGTCAGGCTCTGCCCCTGGGAGAAGTCGCTGACGAAATACGCCCCCCGCAGGCCCGCCGCATCCGGCGAATTGCTCATGCCGGTGTTGGCCTGCACCGCCTCGCCATAGGCGCCGGTCGGATAGCCGGTGCCGGGCGAGCCATAATGGATCGCCACCGGCGGATAGCCCTGGCTTTCCGTGCCGGTGATCGTCCAGCCGCTCAGCCCGTCCGGCCCGAGTTCGAAGCTGCCATTCTGCAGCAGGTTGACCGGAACCGCCGCGGCCGGCGTCATCATCGCCAGCCCGGTCGACATCAGCGCGCCGACCACTGCCAGCCTGATCGCCCGAAGGGCCATGGTTTCAAACATTCACGCCTCTTTTCCAAGTTGCAACGCTTAAATCGCGTCACGTCCGAAAAATGAGACGCAACTATCGTGCCAGATGCGTGATTGCCATGAAATCAACGCGCGACGAGCCAGTTACACGCTATCTCCGGTTGTGGTTGTAAGATTTTCCGACACCCGGACGAGGCCCGAACTTCCGCAATCGATTGATATCGTGCTATTCCACCGCGGAACGACGTTTCTTTCGTATGTAAAAATTCCTGACATTGGGAATTTTAGCGAATTATCCCAAAAATTCGCCAGTCCGATATCAAGCCCTGGCACGGTGCGCGCGCAACACGTCGAAGCTCCTGATCCCCTCGCAGCCGTCCCACGGCGCCTGCCAGGGCGCCGCCGCCGCCGAAACCCTGGCATCCTCCCGCCCCTGCTCCCAGCGCCCCTGCATGGTGGCGCGGGAGAACTCGAAATCCTTGTTGGCGCCCTGCGGCACCGCCGGCCGGTAGATCAGGTTCACCACATCCATCTCGGCCCGGCAGGCCTGGCGGCGCAGGTAGCGTACCGCCGGGTCGTCGCGCAGCGTCTCCGGCAGCCGCTCCAGCAACTCGGCGATCTGCTGGTGCATCGCATGGGCGTGGCGGAAACTCTCGATGCCCATGCGGGTGCGGCTGGAATACTGGATGTCCTTGCGCCGCTCCTCCACCTCGCCGAGGTCGTTCGGCGGCCGGCCGCGGGCGCTGAACAGGTCCACCTGGAACGCCAGCGTCTCCCGCCGTGGCCGGTCATCCAGCACATATTGCAGCGGCGTGTTGGACACCAGGCCGCCATCCCAGTACTGCTCGCCGTCGATCTCGATCGGCGGAAACCCCGGCGGCAGCGCGCCGCTGGCCATGATATGCTCCGGCCCGACAAGCTGATGCGCGGTGTCAAAATAGGCGAAATTGCCGGTCCGCACATTCACCGCCCCCACCGACAGCCGGGTGACGCCGGCGTTGATCCGCTCGAAATCGCACAGCCGCTCCAGCGTCGCGCGCAGGCACGAGGTATCGTAGTAGCTGGTATTGCGCAGCCCCGGCGCCGCCGGCCGAAAGAATCCCGGCTGCCCGAACGCCATCGCCGACAGCGCCGCCCCCTGCCGCAGCGCCGCCCCCCAGCCCGGCAGCGGCAGGTCGGGCCACAGCGCGGTGGGGGCACTCACCTCCTCCCAGAACGCGCGCAGCGCCGGCACCCGCGCCTCGGGCGCATTGCCGGCGATCAATGCCGCATTGACCGCGCCGATCGAGATGCCGGCCACCCAGTCCGGCAGATAGCCCGCCTCGGCCAGCGCCTCATATACTCCGGCCTGGTACGACCCCAGCGCACCGCCGCCCTGCAACACCAGGGCGATGCGCTTCTCCGATCCCCGCGCCGGCGGGTTGCAATTATCCATCGAACCTCACTCCTGTCGCCTCATCGCGCCACGCTGCGCCTGAACCATAGATAGGCCGGCCACATCGCCAGCATCAGCACACCGCCGAACAACAACGGCGCCGCACTGCCGGTCGCGTCACGCAACGCACCGGCCATCCACGGCGCGATCGCCAGCCCCAGATAGGAGCCGCCCGAGTACCAGCCGAACACGCTGGCCCGGAACGCCGGCGGCGTCGCCTCCCCCACCTGCGCCGTCAGCGCGCCCGGGGATAGTGCAAAAGACGCGCCGAGCAGGATCACCACCACGCCGTTGCCGCCGCTGGCCACCACGGCGGCGAACAGCAGCCCGGTTATCACCGCGCCGCCGATCACCGCTGCCGGCCGGCCGATCCAGCGATCCGCCACCAGCCCGCCGAACGGCGTCGCCGCCGCGAACGCCCAGGAGGCCAGGCTGGCGAAATTCGCCGCCGGCGCATCCGCCATGCCGGTGGAGATCAGGTAATCCGGCAAAAACCCCGCCATCACCGCGATGCCGGCATTCAGCAGCGACCAGCACAGCGACGAGGAAGCGATCATCTGCCAGCCCGGCGCCGCCCGCGCCGCCGCCGCCGAGGTCATCGCATGCGCCGCCTCATGCGGCTGCCCGGTCATCGGCACCAGCGCCAGCGCCAGCAGCGCCGGCAGGCCGGAGAGTGCGAACGCCCAGCGCCAGCCATCCGCCCCGCTGGCCGCCAGCGGTCCCATCACCACCAGGCTGGCCGCCATGCCGGCCGGCCAGGAGACGATCACCATGCTGGTCGCGGTCGACAGCATGGCGCCGCTGAAGCGGTCGGTGACCATCTTGATCACCAGCATCAGCACCGCCACCCCGCCGACCCCGGAGATCACCCGCGCCAGCAGCACCAGCATGAAACCATTGGCAATTCCGGCCAGCGCTCCGCCGACCGCCATCAGCGCCAGCCCGCCATACAGCACCGGCCGGTCGCCGATCCGCCGCGCCAGCAGCCCGGCCGGCACGGCGACGAATATCCCGCTGACCATGAACGCGCCCATCAGCATGCCGAGTTCGGCGTAGCTCAACCCCAGCGCCACCAGCAGCGCCGGCGCCGCCGAGGCCACTGCCTGCAACTGAAAACTCCCGGTCGCCCGGATCGCCATCAGCGCCAGCAGCGCGAACAGGCGTTGCCTCACCCGCGTGCCGCCAGGCTCAGCGTCTCGCCGATATCGCCATCTTCCGGCAGCCGCATCACGTGATGGCTGTGCCACAGCGCGTAATACAGCAGGCTCCAGGCGCGCTGCGAGTTGCCGTCGGCCTCAGAAAACGCTTTTTTGATCAATGCCTTGTCAAGAATCTCAGCAATTCCCGGCTGGGCCGCCACCAGCTTGCCCAGCAGCTCCGCGCGGGCCTGCATCCAGGCGCCGACCGGGGGTTTGAAGCCCTTCTTGCGGGCATAGGCGCCGGCTTCGGGGAACGCCTGCGCCAGCCAGCCACGCAGCAGCTTCTTGCCGAATCGTGGCCCCACCTTGCTGGCATCCGGCAGCCGGAAGGCGAAATCGGCGACCAGCGGGTCGAGGAATGGGGTGCGGCCCTCGACGCCATGCGCCATCAGGCAGCGATCCAGCTTGGTCAGCAGGTCGTTGGGCAACCATTCAGCGATATCAACGGCTTGTGCCGCCTGCACCGGCGAGCGGCCGGGGGATTCGGCGGCCTCGGCGGCGGCGATGCCGCGGCGCCAGTCGCCGAAATCGCCCAGCACGCCCTTGCTGCGCGGCTTGCGGGTCAGCCAGCGCCACGGCGCGCGGCGCTTGCGGTAGCGGCTGTAGCCGCCGAACAATTCGTCGGCGCCCTCGCCGCACAAGGTAACTTTCAAGTTGCCGGCTGCGGCTTTGCCGAGCATCCAGGTCGGCAGGATGGCGGCGTCGGCGGTCGGGTCGTCGATGCTGGCGGCGATGCGCGGGGCGAGGCGCCAGAACTCGCCGGGGCCCATTTCCAGCCGGTGGCAATCGGCGCCCATCGCGGTGGCCAGGCGCTGCGCCTCGGCGGTCTCGTCGATCCCCGCCGCACCCTCCCAGCCGCAGGTAAGTGCCTGGATTCGTTGGCCGGTGGCGCGGGTCATCAGCGCCAGCACGGCGGCCGAATCGATGCCGCCGGACAGGAACAGGCCATACGGCACGTCGGCGCGCAGATGCACGGTGACGCTGTCCAGCAGCACCTCGTCGAGCCGCTTGATCGCCTTCTCGGTGGTGATCGGGATCGGGCCGCCCTCCGGCAACGCCCTGCGACGGCGGCTGGAGGGCGGTCCGGACGGCCCGAAAACCAGCGTTTCGCCCGGTAAAACACGGTTGATTCCGGGAAAAATCGTCGCCGAACCGGTGGTGAATTTGAGCGCCAGCAACTCGGCGCGGGCGGTCGGATCGGGGGTGCGGGAGCCGAATCCGGCCGCCAGCAGCGCCTGCGGCTCCGAGGCGAAGGCGACCAGGGTAGGGGTTGTTATGAAATATAATGGTTTGATGCCGAACGGGTCGCGGGCCAGTACCAATCGTCCGCGCGCCGGGTCGTGGATTGCCAGCGCATACATGCCGCGCAGCCGGTCGGCGAAACCGTCGCCCTGCTGCTCGTACAGCCACAGCGCCGGCTCGCAGTCCGAGCCGGTGCGGAACGGCGTGTGCGGCATCGCCTGGCGCAACTCCGGGTTGTTGTAAATCTCGCCGTTGCACACCAGCGCGGCACCCGAAGGCGCGAACAGCGGCTGGTCGCCGGTCACCAGGTCGATGATCGCCAGCCGGTTATGCACCAGCGCCACATTGTCGCGCACCAGCCTTCCGTGCCCGTCCGGGCCGCGATGGGCGATGGCGTCGCGCAGCCGGTCGAGCACCGCCGGATCGGGGGCGGTGCCGTCGCGCATCATCAGGCCGGCGATTCCACACATGCGCCCACGCTGTACAGGGCGCCGCGCGCCGGGCCAAGCGGGGTATCGCGGCAAATCGCCGCTCCGTGCTATCGCAGCGGCGCATGCGCATCCTGTTCGTCACCTCCAGCCGGATCGGCGACGCCGTTCTGTCTACCGGATTGCTGGACCACCTGCTCCGCAGCTATCCGGAGGCGCGGTTCACCGTCGCCTGCGGGCCGGTGGCGGCCGGGCTGTTCGCCCATATGCCGCGGCTCGACCGGCTGATCGTGTTCGACAAGCGGCGGTTTGGCATGCATTGGCTGCTTCTGTGGGCGATGGTGGCGCCGCATTGCTGGGACCTGGTGGTGGATATCCGCGCCTCGGCGCTGGCGTATCTGGTGCCGACCCGCCGCCGGGCGATCATGCGCAAGCGGCGCGGCCACAAGACCGTGCAACTGGCGGCGATGCTCGGGCTGACGCCGCCGCCGCTGCCGGTGGTGTGGATCGGCGACGCCGACCGGGCGCGGGCGCGGGCGCTGCTGCCGGACGGGGGCGCGCCGTTGCTGGTGCTGGGGCCGACCGCCAACTGGGCCGGCAAGGTGTGGCCGGCGGAACGCTTCGTCGCGCTCACCCAGGCGCTGCTGGCCGGGCCGCTGGCCGGCGCTGTTGTGGCGGTGCTGGCCGGGCCGGGGGCGGTGGAACGGGCGATGGCAGCCCCGGTGCTGGCGGCACTGCCGGGAGCGGTGGACCTCTCCGGCCAGTTGTCGCTGTCCGAGGCGGCGGCCTGCATGGAGCGGGCGGCGCTGTTCGTCGGCAATGATTCCGGGTTGATGCACCTGGCGGCGGCGGCCGGGGCGCCGACTTTGGGGCTGTTCGGGCCGACGCCTGCCGCCGAGTATGCGCCGGCCGGGCGGTGTGCGGCGGCGGTGGTGGCGAGCGGGGCGGAGATGCGGACGCTCGGGGTGGAGGCGGCGCTGGGGGCGGCTTTGGCGTTGCTGAAGAAGTAAGGTCTTCTTTTTGTGAACAAAAAGAAGCAAAAAAACTTTTTGTCTATTTGCCGGTGAAGTCCAATACGTGGCGGCGGGAAGTTTGCGACAGGCGCTCGATGCCGTGCGCGGTGACCTGCATCAGCAAACCGCCATCGGCCAGCGGCACCAGATGCTCGATGCAACCATCCGCCTCCAGCGCGGCCAGCGCCTGACGCATGGTCGGCGCCGGCGCCTCGATGCCGGAACGCCGCAGCGCCACCGCCAGGTCGGCCTGCCGGCGCGGGCTGCGCACCGCCATGTCGGTGAGCGCGGCCAGCAACGCCTCGAGGAAGTCGCTGTCCGGGCGCTCCGCGTCGCGCTGCGGTTCGATGGACGGAGGCCGGGGAGTGACGGTTACCTGATCCATGTCGCATTCCATCCGCTGGGTCGCTCGGGCGGGAAATGCCGCCGCGTTTGCTGCCTGTTGGCCAGAATGGGCTTTCGCCGCGGCCAGGGCCAGAGAAAAGTCACTTAATGTAGACTAGCCTCGGATTCAAGCCGGCGGCCGGGCGCGGGAGCACGGATGCCGGTTTGTTCACGAGTCTCCACTTGACGTGGCGGAGGTCTCGCGGTTTATTAGAACAAATAAGGAACATACATATCGCAGGCCATGCCGCATGCCTCTCCCGCCATCCCTCGCTGCCGCCCTGCTTCCGACCAGGGCCCCGCTTCCGGCCAAGGCGCTGCCGTTTCGCCAGCGGCTTGCCGCCCTGGCGCGCCCGGCGGCGCCGCTGCGGCGGGGGGCGATCACCTTTGGGCTGGAAGAGCTGGATGGCTGGCTGGGCGGCGGGCTGCTGCGCGGCGCGCTGCATGAGGTGTTTGCCGCCGGCCAGGCCGACGTGGCGGCGGCGACCGGGTTTGCCGCGCTGCTGGCGCTGCGGGCGGCCCAATCGCTGCGCGCGACACAGCAGCGACGTATTCTGTGGGTGCGGCAGGATTTTCTCGATGGTCCGACCGGGCGGTTGCATCCGCCGGGGCTGGCGGCGCTGGGGCTGAACCCGGCTTTGGTGGTGCTGGTGCGGGCCGCCGACGTGCAGGGCGTGCTGCGCGCGGCCGGCGAGGCGGCGCGCTGCGGCGGGCTGGGCGCGGTGCTGGTGGAGCCCTGGGGCGAGGCGCCGCAGATCGACCATACCGCCGGCCGGCGGCTTTCGCTGGCGGCAGCGGAATCCGGCGTGCCGGTGCTGATGCTGCGGGTGGCCGCCACCCCGACCGCCAGCGTCGCCGCCTCGCGCTGGCTGGTCGCGGCACTGCCGTCGCGGCCATTGCCGGCCGCATTGCCGTCGCGGCCGCCAGCGGCCGACGCACCGGGGCCGCCGGCGTTTGCCGCCAGGTTGCTGCGGCATCGCGGCGGGGCGGCCGGCGCCACCTGGGATCTGGAATGGGATCATGACCAGCACTGCTTCCGGGCGCACGATGGCGCGCCGCTACCTCGCGCTGTGGTTTCCGTTCCTGCCGGCCGAGCGGCTGGCCTGGGGGAAGGGGGAAGCTGGCGGCGGGTTGGCTGAGGCGCCGGTTGTGCTGGTCGAGCGGGCGCGTGGCGGGCGGCGGCTGTTTGCCGTCGATCGGCGGGCGGCGGCGCTGGGGGCGGCGGCGGGGCAGAGCCTGGCCGAGGTGCAGGCGCGCATCTCGCCGCTGGCGGTGCTGGCCGCCGATCCGGGGGCGGATGCCGGGTTTTTGGCCTGGCTGGCCGGGTTGTGCGAGCGCTTCACGCCGCTGGTGGCGCTGGCGCCGCCGGACGGGCTGATGCTGGATATCACCGGCTGCGGGCATCTGTTTGCTGGCGAGGCCGGGTTGCTGGCGGCGCTGCGGGTGCGGCTCGGGCGGCTCGGGCTGTCGGTCTGCGACAGCATCGCCGGAACGCCGGATGCCGCCCGCGCGCTGGCGCGCTTCGGACCAACAGAGCGGGCGCTGGCGCGGTTCGGATCGGCAGAGGATGTCATGGTGCTGCCGGTGGCGGCGCTGGAGGCGGAGGCGGCCGTTACCCGGGCGCTGTTGCGGGCCGGGTTGCGGACGATCGGCGATCTGGCCGGGCGGCCGGCCGGGGCGCTCGCCGCGCGGTTCGGCACCGGGCCGGCGCTGCGGCTGGCGCGCATCCTGGGGCGGGAAGATATCCGCATCGTGCCGCATCGGCTGCCGGATGCCTGCATGGTGGAGCGGCATCTGGTCGAGCCGCTGGTGCAGGCCCAGGCGGTGGAGGCGGTGCTGGCCGAGTTGATCGCGGCGCTCAGCGTGCTGCTGGCGCGGCGTGGGGCCGGCGGACGGGGGTTCGAGGCCAGCCTGTTTCGCAGTGATGGGGAGGTGCGGCGGGTTCTGGTCGAGACCGGCCGGGCGTCGCGCGATGCCGGGGCGATCTTGCGGCTGTTCGCGCTGCGGATCGCAGCACTCAACGAGCCGATCGATGCCGGGTTCGGGATCGAACTGGTGCGGCTGGCGGCGGTGCATGTCGAGGCGCTGGCGGCGGTGCAGCCGGAGTTGGATGGCGGCAGCGGCGAGGCGGAGGAGGTCGGGGCGTTGATCGACCGGCTGGTCGCCCGGCTTGGCCGCGACCGGGTGCTGCGATTTGCCGCGCGGGACAGCCATGTTCCCGAGCGGGCGGCGCGGGTGGTGTCGGCGCAGCTGCCGTCTGCGTTGGCCGCGCGGGAGTGGATCGCGCCGCCGGGGCCGCCTGCCCGGCCGCTGCGGCTGTTCGATCCGCCGGAGCCGATCGAGACCCTGGCCGAGGTGCCGGACGGCACGCCGCTGCGGTTCCGCTGGCGGCGGGCGCTGCATGAGGTGGCGCGCGCCGAGGGGCCGGAACGGATCGCTCCGGAATGGTGGCGGGCGGGCGGTGCGGCGACGCGGGATTATTATCGCCTGGAGGACAGCGAGGGGCGGCGGTTCTGGGTGTTCCGCGACGGGCTGCATGGCGAGGGCGATGCGGCGCCGGGCTGGTTTCTGCATGGGTTGTTCGCGTGAGCGGGTATGCCGAACTGGTGGCGGCGAGCAATTTCTCGTTTCTGCGCGGCGCCTCGCATCCGGAAGACCTGGTGCGGACCGCCTTGCGGCTGGGGCTGGCCGGCATCGGGCTGGCAGATCGTAACACCGTGGCCGGGGTGGTGCGCGCGCATGCCGAGTTGCTGGCGCTGCGCAAGGGAGCGCTGGCCGGGCGGGCGGCCGGTTTCCGGCTGGCGGTGGGGGCGCGGCTGGGGTTTGCCGATGGCACGCCGGATATCGTTGCCTATCCGGCCAGTCGCGACGGCTGGGGGCGGCTGTGCCGGCTGCTGACCCTGGGCAATCGGCGTGCGGCGAAGGGCGGCTGTCATCTTGTGCGGGCGGATCTGCTGGGCGACGCTGGCGGGTTGCTGCTGGTGGCGATGCCGGAGGGCTGTAGCGCGGCGGTGCTGGGGGAGCTGGCCGGCGCGGCGCCGGGGGCGGTGTGGCTGGCCGCCACCATGCCGCGGCATGGCGATGACCGGCGGCGGCTGGACCGGCTGGGTGGGATGGCGGCGGCGGCCGGGGTGAAGCTGCTGGCGACCAATGACGTGCTGTATGACCGGGCGGTGCAGCGCGATCTGCAGGATGTGCTGACCTGCATCCGCGAGGGCGTGAAGCTGGCGCGCGCCGGGCGGCGGCTGGAGGCCAATGCCGAGCGGCATCTGAAGCCGGCCGCCGAGATGGCGCGGCTGTTTCGCGATGCGCCGGAGGCAGTGGCCGAGACGCAGCGCCTGCTGGAGCGGGTGGGGTTCAGTCTGGATCAGTTGAAATACCAGTATCCTGACGAGCCGGTGCCGGCGGGGTGGACGCCGCAGGGCTGGCTGGAGGATCTGGTGGCGCGGGCTGCGGCCGATCGCTATCCGGCCGGGGTGCCGGCGCGGGTGGCGGCGCAGTTGCGCGAGGAGTTGGGGCTGATCGGCACGCTGGGCTATGCGCCGTATTTTCTGACCATTCACGATATTGTCGAGTTTGCCCGTGGGCGCGGGATTCTTTGCCAGGGGCGCGGCTCGGCGGCGAATTCGGCGGTGTGTTTCGTGCTGGGGATCACCTGCGTCGATCCGGCCGAACATCATCTGCTGTTCGCCCGGTTCATCTCCGTCGAGCGGCAGGAGCCGCCGGATATCGACGTCGATTTCGAGCATGAGCGGCGCGAGGAGGTGATGCAGTATATTTATGAGAAATATGGCCGGCATCGCGCCGGGATTGTCGCCACGGTGATCCGCTATCGGCCGCGCAGTGCGTTGCGCGATGTCGGCAAGGTGCTGGGGCTGCCGGAGGATATCACCGCGCGGCTGGCGTCGCTGCAATCCGGCAGTTGGGGCAGCGAGATTCCGGAAGAGCATGTGGCGCAGGCGGGGCTGGACCCTGGCAATTCGCTGGTTGTTCGCACGCTGGGGCTGGCCTCGCGGCTGCTGGGGTTTCCGCGCCATCTGTCGCAGCATGTCGGCGGCTTCGTGATGGCGCGCGGGCGGCTGGACGAGATCGTGCCGATCGGCAACGCGGCAATGGCCGGGCGGACTTTTATCGAATGGGACAAGGACGATATCGATACGCTGGGGCTGATGAAGGTCGATGTGCTGGCGCTCGGCATGCTGACCTGCATCCGCAAGGCGTTCGATCTGCTGCGCGAGCATGCGGGGATCGATATCGGGCTGGCCGATGTGCCGCGCGACGATCCGGCGGTCTACGACATGCTGTGCCGGGGGGATTCGCTGGGGGTGTTCCAGGTGGAGAGCCGGGCGCAGATGAACATGCTGCCGCGGCTGAAGCCACGGGTGTTTTATGACCTGGTGATCCAGGTGGCGATCGTGCGGCCGGGGCCGATCGAGGGCGACATGGTGCATCCGTATCTGCGCCGGCGGGCGGGGCAGGAGGCGGTGGTGTTTCCCAGCCCGGCGGCGCCGCATGATCCGCATGAGTTGCACGCGGTGCTGGGCAAGACGCTGGGGGTGCCGCTGTTCCAGGAACAGGCGATGAAGCTGGCGATGGTGGCGGCCGCGTTTTCCGCCGAGGAGGCCAACCGGCTGCGGCGGGCGATGGCGACGTTTCGCAACCTGGGCACGATCAGCGAGTTCGAGGCGCTGATGGTGGAGCGGATGGTGGCGCGGGGGTATCAGCGGGCGTTCGCGGCGCGCTGCTTCGATCAGATCAGGGGGTTCGGCAGTTATGGTTTTCCCGAGAGCCACGCGGCGTCGTTCGCCAAGCTGGTGTATATTTCGTCGTGGATCAAATGCCATTATCCGGCGGTGTTCGCCTGCGCGCTGCTGAACGCGCAGCCGATGGGGTTCTATGCGCCGGCGCAGATCGTGCGCGATGCGGCGGAGCACGGGGTGGCGGTGCATGCCGCCGATATCAACCATAGTGGGTGGGATAATACGCTGGAGCAGGGCGGGGCGGCGCTGCGGCTGGGGCTGCGGCAGATCGACGGGCTGCATGCCGCCGATGGCCAGCGTATCGCCGCCCTGCGTGGCAACGGCTATCCGGATATCGAAGCGATGGCGCTGCGGGCCGGGTTGCGCGGGCCGACGCTGCGGGCGCTGGCCGATGCCGATGCCTATCACTCGTTGCGGCTGGATCGGCGGGCGGCGATGTGGGCGGTGCGGCGGCTGCCGGACGCGGCGCCGCTGCCGTTGTTTGCCGCTGCGCAGGCGCCGGAACTGGGCGTGGAGGTTGACGCGGCGCTGCCGCCGATGCCGCTCGGCGAGCAGGTTGCCACCGATTATCAGACCATGCGGCTGTCGCTGAAGGGGCATCCGATGGGGGTGCTGCGGCCGGTGTTTGCCGCCGAGGGGCTGTGCAGCGCCGCCGGGCTGGCTGCCGGCCGCGACGGGGCGCGGGCAGCCACCGCCGGGCTGGTGCTGGTACGGCAGCGGCCGGGCAAGGGCAACGCGATCTTCATCACCCTGGAGGACGAGACCGGGATCACCAACGTGGTGCTGTGGGCCAGCCTGTTCGAAAGCTTCCGGCGCGAGGTGATGGCGGCACGGCTGATGCAGGTGGACGGGCGGGTGCAGCGCAGCCAGGACGGCGTGGTGCATCTGATGGCGAGCCGGGTGCAGGATCGCTCAGACGTGTTGAGCCGGTTGTTCGCCGATGATGTCGCGCCGGCGCCGGCCGCGCACGGCCATCATCCGCGCGACGCCCGGCTGCTGCCGAGGTCGCGGGATTTTCATTGACGCTGGACCGAAGTGGAAGGAAGAAAAGAACGTTCTTTTTTGCAAAAAAGAACCAAAAAACTCTCATCCGGGGCTTCGCCCGCGCTCGCACAAGGGTGCCCGCGCATGAAGCCGCGCAGCGCGGATGAAAAGTTTTTTTGCTTCTTTTTGTTCACAAAAAGAAGACTCTTCCTTTCTGGCCTTCGCTAAAGTGCATAACATGCTCCAGGCTAGCTGCGTCACGGCTTGGACAGGTCGACGTCGCGAGCGCCGCTGGCGCGGACGTGGAACTCCTTGGGGATTTCGCGGCCGGCGTCGGTGTAGGCCTTCTTCAGTGCATCGACATTGGGGCTGAACACCGTCTTGCGGTTGGCCTTGGCCCATTCGTGGCTGTTGGTCACGGTGTCGAGCGCACCCTGGAAGCGCGGCATCACGTAGCGGGCGAACAGCTCGTAGCTGCGCCAGGTCTGCTCGCGGTCGGCCCAGTCATGGGCGCGGAACAGCAGGCCGCCGAAGCCGCCATCGGAGAGCTTGATCAGCCGCTCGATGCCGGCGGCGACCAGGTCGGGGCCGCCGACCAGGGTGGAGCCGGATTTGACGCCTTCGCGCAGCGGGTCTTCCGAGCGGCCGGGCGGGCGGCCGAGGGCGTCCTCGAAGTAGCTGATGGTCTCGCTGCGCTCGCCGTGCTGGACCTGGCGAAGCGCCAGTTCGTCATCCTCGGCGACGTGGACGTTGACGACGAGGCGCCACTTCTTGCGGTCCATGGTCTTGCCGTGTCTGGCCGCCGAGTCCTCGGCGATCTTCCATTGACCGGCCAGCGCGTCCGGGCCGCCGGGCAGGCCGGCGCCGAGCGACAGCATGCCGAGGCCGTGCTTGCCGGCCAGGGCGGGGGCGGCCGGGGTCATCGTGCTGGCCAGCGAGATGTCGAAATGCGGGTCGCTGTACGGGGCCAGGTGCAGGCGGGCGTCGCGCAGTTCGAACCAGTCGGTCTTCACCGTCACCGGCTCCTGGCAGGCCAGCAGCGCCATAATGGCGTCGAGCGACTGCTCCATGCGGTGGCGCTGGGTGGAGGCCTCGATGCCCATCATGTAGGCGTCCGACACCAGCGCGCCGGGGCCGCAGCCGAGCATGGCGCGGCCGCGGGTCATGTGGTCGAGCTGGACGAAGCGCTGGGCGACCAGCAGCGGGTGGTGATACGGCAGGCTGGTGACGCCGGAGCCAAGCTTGATATGCTTGGTGCGCTCGGCGGCGGCGGCGATGATCAGTTCCGGCGAGGCGATCACCTCCCAGCCGGCGGAATGATGTTCGCCGATCCAGGCTTCGTCGTAGCCGAGATAGTCGAGCCATTCGAGCATCTCGATATCGCGGCGAATGGCCAGGCTGGGGTTGTCGCCAAGGCGATGGAACGGCGCCAGGAAGACGCCGAATTTCAGGCCGCGATGCGCCATGGAGGTTCCTCTCGGTGATCGGCCGGCATTGCACCGGCCTTTGCCGGCCATGCTGCATCGGTTGCGTGGTTCCGCCAAGGGTGGGCCGGGTCAGGCCCCAGGGGCGTTATCAGCAGCGTTGTAGGTGACCAGGGTGCAGACGGCGCAGGCGGCCGGGCCATCCTGCTGCCACCAGCGGCAACTGGCGCGGATGGCGCAGGGTTGCAGACCGGGGGGTGCCGCGGGGGCGGCGCCGCTGGCGGCGACATGACTGCGGATGCGGCCGACCAGCGCGCAATGCCCGCCGGTATCGCCTGCCTGCCAGTTGCCGCAGCCTTGCTCGGCGCAGGGGGCGGCGAAGCGGAAACGCTGCTCCGGCCGCGCGTGGCTGTGCAACGCGGCGCGCATCGCCGCGTCCACCGGCAACGCGGTGCGCAGGTTGCTCACCGTGCCGTCGGCAGCGACCAGCCCGATGATGCGCAGCCCATCGCCGCCCGCGGCGCCAGTCGGCACCCCGCCATCGAGCGTGGCGCTGGGGCAGAGCGGCGGCGTGCGGTTCATGCCGCGCCGGTCAGCCCGACTTGCGCGCCGCCCGGCTGGTGGCGGCCGGCTTGGCGGCGACCGCCTTGACGGCCCTGGTTGCGGCAACCTTGGCAACAGCGGTCTGGGCGACAGCGGCTTTGCCGGCCCTGGTGGCGACCGGGTTGGGCGCCGCGAAGCCCATGCCGGCATGGTTCAGCGTCTTGGTGGCGGCATGCAGGCCGGGATTGGTGCTGCTGGCCAGATGGCCGATCACCGCCGCGTGGATCGCGCTGGCGATGCCGTTATGTTCCTCGTCGCTCAACTTTACATTGCCGAGATCAACCACGAATCGTGCCATTCTGGCCTCCCCAAATTGTGCTGCCGCCCGCGCGGCGATGCGCGATGCGTCACCGCATCCGTAACGGAATCGGTTGGATTGCATAGCGCAACCGGCAGCGCGCCGCCACCGCAAATATCAGGGCAGATGCCCGGCCGAGCCAAGCGCGCCGCGCGGTGCGGTGCGGAACGGCGGCACCGGATAGGAGACGCTGCCGTCATGCCCCATCGCCACCCGCAGGGCGGCAACCTCGGCATCCAGCGCCGCGGCTTCCTCCAGACGGCCTTCGGGCCGCAGCAGGTCGCCGAGCGCGGCGCGGACCGCCACCGCGGTGGGGCGCATGCCGAGTTCGTCGGCCAGCGCGATGGCGCGGCGCAGCCAGCTCTCCGCCTCGGCCGCGGCACCCGGCTGTGCCGCGCCGGCCCGCCGGGCATGGTAGATGCCGAGCGCGCCCTGCGCCTGCGCCTCCACCGGGCGCATGCCGTTGGCGCGCGCCGCCTCCAGCGTGGCCTGGCAGGTGGCCAGCGCCCTTGGATCGTCGCGCTGCACCCGCAGCAGCGCCAGCGGCGGGCCACACAGCAGGCGCATGCCGTGCAGGCCGTGGCGGGTGGCGTAGTCCGATGCGCTGTCCAGCAGCGCCTCCGCCTCATCGAGCCGGCCGGCCCTGGTATAGGCGCGGCCGAGGCTGCGGGCGATGAACGGGATATGCACCAGGATGTCGCTGGTGCGGGCGATGTCCATCGCCGCTTCCAGCACCTCGATCGCCGCCTCGACGTTGCCGAGTTCGAGGTAGAGCGGGCCTTCGTAGATGGCGACCGCCAGCAGATCGAACGGGCGACGGGTGGCCTCGGCGATCGCCCGGGCCTCACTCGAGGCCTCGGTGGCGGCGGCGAGGTTGCCGGTGCGGACATGGATCGAGGACAGGCTGCACAGATAGATCGCCGAGGCGGTGCCGGTGGTGATCATGGTGCCTTGCAGCCGGCGCTCGTTGCGGACATGCGGCAGGTTGGCGATCAGCACCTCGGCGCCGGCGGCGAACTCGCCCGCGTACCACATCGCCTGGCTGAGCGCGAAGGCGGCGCCGACCACCCCGACGCTGTCGTGCACCGCCAGCATGGTGTCGAGCGCCATGCGGCCGACCGACAGCGCGCCGCCGATGTCGCCCATATGCGCCAGCATGGCGCCGCGGCTGATGTTCACCCGCGCCAGCATCACCTGGTCGCCGGCCTGCTGGGCCAGCGCGCCGGCCTCGTCGAGATAGCGCATCATGCGCGGCACATCGGCCAGCGGCGCCAGCACCACGCGCAGCTTGAGCCGGGCCTCGATGCCGCGGGCGATGGTCTGCTGGTCGCGCGGCAGATGGTCCAGCGCGGCAACGGCATGCTCCAGGAAGGCCACCGCCTCCTGCCAGCCGGAGCGGTGATTGGCGCGGTCGCCGGCGGCCAGTGCATGGCGGACGGCATCGCTCCAGACCTCGCCGCGCAACGCGTGGCCGGCGAGCTGCTCGGTGAGTTCCTCCTCGCGGTCGCCGTACAGACTCAGCATGGCAGCGTGGACGCGGGCATGCAGGTCGCGCCGGTGGCGGCGCAGCAGGCTGTCATAGGCGACGACATGGGTGAGCGCGTGCTTGAAGGTGTGCTCGATGCCGGTGGGCAGTGCGACCTCGTAGAGGAAGCCGGCGGCGCGCAGTTCGGCGAGCTCGGCGCCGAGCTGGGCTGACGGCAGGTCGGCGATGGCGGCGAGCAGCGCCGATGGCACGTCCTTGCCGATCACCGAGGCGATCTGCAGCAGGCGGCGGCGCACCGGCGGCAGGCGGTCCATGCGGGCGGCCAGGATCGCCTGCACCGAGGCCGGGATGGCCAGCTCGGTGAGCCGGGCGGCGGCAAGTGCCGGCGTGTCGGCATCGTAGCCGGCGATCACCCCGCTTTCCTGCAGCGAGCGGGCGATCTCCTCGAGGAACAGCGGCGTGCCGTCGGCCTGGGCGACGATGCGGGCGCGCAGCGGCGCCAGCGCATCGGCCGCGCCGAGCAGGCCCTGCAGCAGCGCGTCGGCGTTGCCGGGGGCCAGCGGCTGCAACTGCACCGCCACCACGTCGCCGCCGGCGGCATCGCTGCGCCAGGTGGGCCGGCGCTCGGGCCTGGTGGTCAGCAGCACCAGCAGGCGGGCGGCGCCCATCGCGGCGACGATCTCGTCGAGGACCGCGATGCTCGGCTGGTCGACCCAGTGGAAATCATCGACCAGCAGGATCAGCGGCCGGGCGGCGGCGGCGCGCAGCACCACCTGGCGCAAGGCCGCGAGCAGGCGGCGGCGGCGGGCGGCCTGGTCCTGGCTGGCCCAGCCGGCCGGCTCGCGCGCCTCCACCGGCTGGTCGAGCAGGGCGAGCAGCGGCACCGTGTCGATGACCGCGTCGGGCGGCTGGGCGAGGGTCGCCAGCAGCTTGCGGGCGACCTCGGCGGTGGGCTCGCCGGGGGCGGCGCCGGCCAGTGCGCGCAGCAGTTGCACGGTGAGGTGATAGGCAACCCCGGTGGCCTGCGGCGTGGCCGAGACGCGCAGCACCGACCAGCCATCCTCGGCGCCGCGATCCGGATCGCCTGGCGGCAGCATGCGCAGGAATTCGTGCATCAGGCGGGATTTGCCGACGCCGGCATCGGCGCTGACCCAGACCGCCTGGCCGCGCCGCAGCCGGGCACGGCGCAGTGCCAGGCCCAGTTGGGTGAGTTCGGCCTCGCGGCCGATGAACGGCGACAGGCTGCTGGCGGCCGAGCGGATTTCCCAGCTCGGCTGTTCGCTGGCGCCGAGCAGGCGGAACGCCGGCACCGGGCGGGAGATGCCCTTGACCGCGATCGGGCCGAGCGGCAGCAGTTGCAGCATGCCCTGGGCGAGCCGGGAGGTGGCGGCGGTGAGCAGCACGGTGCCGGGCTCGGCGATCTGCTCCATGCGGGCGGCCAGATGCACGGTGACGCCCATCGCATCGTAGTCGTTGGCGTCGTTGCCGGTGGAGCGGATCACCACGTCACCGCTCGACAGCCCGACCCGGATGGCGATGTCGGGGTCTTGCAGCAGGGCGACGCCGTCGACCATCGCGCGGGCGGCGAGGCAGGCGCGCAGGGCGTGGTCCTCGGCGGCGACCGGGGCGCCGAACAGCGCCATCACGCCATCGCCCATGCGCCGGTTGACGACGCCGCCGAAGCGCTCGACGGCGCGGACCATGGCCTGCACCGCCGGGTCGAGGGCGGCGATCGCCTGCTCGGCGTCCAGCGCCTCGATCAGCGCGGTGGAGCCGCGGACATCGGCGAACAGCACGGTGGCGTGCTTGCGCTCGCCTTCGTGCAGGGTGCCCGGCTCGTGCGTGGCCGGTTCGGGGGGAGTGGGGCCTTCCTGGATCAAGGCGCCTTCAGGCGGCGCCGGGGCAGGCGATGCCGGGGCAGGAGGAGCCGGGGCGGCCACCGGCTGGGGGTCGGCGAGGTTGGCGCCGCAGTGGTTGCAGAAGCGGGCGCCGGGGCGGTTGCTGGTGCCACAGCCGGGGCAGCTTCGCTCCAGCGGGCGGCCGCAATTGTCGCAGAAGCGGGCGCCGGGCGGCGACACCGCGGCGCAATGCGGGCAGCCGGGTGGCGGGTCAGCCATGGCGACCGCTGATCGGCTCGGCCAGCGCTTCGATGACCGCCGGCGGCCAGACCGGCGGTTCGTTGGGGTCCTCGGCACGGGCGCGCAGCATCTGCGGGAAGCGGAACAGGGTGTGCGGGTCGTATTTCTGCTTGACCGCGAGCAGCGCCGGGAAGGCCTCGCCCCAATAGGCGGCGCGGTAGTCGGCCAGCGTCGGATCGGCGAAGTTCTGGTAGCAATGGCCGTTCCAGAACGGCGCCATCGCGGCACACCAGCCCTGCTGCCAGGCCAGGCCGGCGGTCTGTTCCGCCTCGCTCTGCCAGAACACGTCGAGATAGGCGAGGAAGGCGGCGTTGCGGTGGATGAAGGCGCTGCTGGCGCGCGGGATGGCGTTCATCGCGCCACCCATCGCCTGCAGGTAGAGCGTGTCCAGCGGGTTCGGTGCGGTGGCGTAGTGGTCGAGGATGGCGCGGAACTCGCCCTCGGTGAGGTCGCGGCTGACGTAGCGGGAGACGCGCTGCAGCGGCGGGATGGTGGTGCCGCGGTTCAGCGCGTCGTAGTCGAAATTGCCGATGCGGCCGGGCAGCGCCTGCAATGGGGCGATGGCGGCATTCATCGCCGCCGCGGTGCCGAGATGGTCGATGTCGACCACGAGCCAGGGGCCGGTCATGCCGGGTTTGGTCGCGGACAGGCCGTAGAGCGCCATGCAGGTGATGTTGGTGTCGGGGTTGGCGGCACCGCGCATGAAGCCGGCCTGGATCGCCAGCAGCACGGCGGCGGCCTGAGCACGGTCGGCCGGCGTGGCCAGCGACCAGGCGAGTTCGGCCTCAGCCGGGCCGGTGGCGCGCAGCAGCTTGTAGCGGATGCTGAGGACGGCGCCGAACATGTTGCCGGTGCCGCCGCGCACCGCCCACCAGAGATCGCTGTTCTCGGTGGCGCTGGCGGTGACGATGCGGCCGTCGGCCAGCATCACCTGGACCTCCAGCGCGTGATCCAGGTTGAGGCCGAGGCTGCGCGAGGTGAGGCCGTAGCCGCCGCCCTGCATGAAGCCGCCGATGGCGACGCTGGGCCAGGTGCCGAGCGGCAGATGCCAGCCGGAGGCCTGCAGCAACGCCGCCAGCTTGCCTTGCGGGCAGCCGCCGCCGACCGTCACCTCGCCGGCGGCGGGGTCGAGGGTGATGGTGTCGAGCAGGGTGAGGTCGATCACCAAGCCGGGGCCGGCGGAATAGCCGGCGAAGTTGTGGCCGCCGCTGCGCAGGCGGAACGGCACCGCCTCGGCGCGGGCGAATTGCAGGCAGGCGCGCAACTGATCGGCGTCGCGGACATTGGCGATCGCCAGCGGGTGCGGGCGATAGCGCTTGTTGAACACGAAGCGCTCGCGCGGATAGCCGGGATCGCCGGGCAGCAGCAGCGCGCCAGGCAACCGGGCGCGCAGCCAGCGGGCCTGATCGGTGGTCAGCCCGAACGCGTCAACCGTCGCCTCGCCGACGCCTTGCGGCTCGGGCGGCGGCGGCCCATGACCCTTGGGCGGCGGCGTGTAGAGGCGCGGATGCGGCATGTGCGGGCGAGGGTCCTCGACGCGATGGGCAAGGGTAGCAGCGCCACCGCCGGTTGCAAGATATTGCGCACCCTGTGTGACGTGTTGTTGCCGCCCGGCGCTGGACGGGGCGGGGCGGGTCGCGTATCGCGGGCGTGCCGCCACACCAGCCCGCAGGAGCAGATGAGCGACCAGGACTCCCTCCGCGCTATTGCCGCCGCGCTGCTGCGCTGCAAGCGCTGGCTGCTGCCGCGCGGCTCGTGGCGGGAGCAATGGGCGCGCAGGCTCTACGTGCCGCTGATGCGGCGGCTGGTCGCACAACCGGCGTTGCGGCGGATCGATCCGCAGGCGCATGTTCTGGTGCTGGGCGGCGAGCCGGTGGCACGGTTGCCGGCCGGCGGGCGGGTGCTGGTGCTGAAACTGGATCATATCGGTGATCTGGTGGTGGCACTGCCGGCGCTGGCGCAGATGCGTGCGGCACTGCCGGATGCCGAGATAACCCTGGTCTGCGGCGGCTGGAACGCCGCGCTGGCGCGGGCAAGCGGGCTGGTCGATCGGGTGGTGGAGTTCGATTACCTGGCGGCGCGGCACAACGGCAGCGAGGCCGGGCGGGCGGCGATGGCGGCGGAATTCGCGGTCATCTCCAAGGGACTCGGGCAGTTCGGGTTGGCGATCGACCTGCGCCACGATGCCGATACCCGCCGGCTGCTGGCGGCGGTGGATGCCACGGTGCGGGCGGGTTATGCCGCCGACGGGGTGGCGCTGGAGATTGCCTTGCCGGATGTCGAGCATGTGGCGACGGCGCGCGGCGAGCGGCCGCTGCATGCCCGCACCAGGCTGGTGATGCTGGTTGCCGCCACGCTGGATGCGGTGCGGCCGGCGGCGCGGCCGGCCAAGGTGCTGCTGGCTCCTGGTGAGGTGTTGCCGGAGGGACCCTATGCGGTGCTGGCGCCCGGCGCCGGAGCGCCGCTGCGGGTGTGGGATATCGCGCGCATGGCCGAACTGGCGCGGGCGCTGGTGGCGCGGCACGGGCTGCGGATGGTGATCCTGGGCGGGCCGGGCGACCAGGCGTTGGCGGCCACCATCGCCGAGGGGTTGCCGGCGGAGATGGTGACCGATCTCACCGGCAAGGCGGCGCTGCCGGCGGTGCCGGCGATCCTGGACGGGGCGCGGCTGGTGGTCGGGATGGATTCCGGGCTGAGCCATCTGGCCGCCGGGCTGGGGGTGCCGACGGTCAGCGTGCAATCCGGCGCGCCGACGCGGGAGGTGTGGCGGGTGGCCGGGGCGAATGTGGTGGTGGTGGCCGGCGCTGCCGCCTGCGCGCCCTGCCATCTGGACCTGCCGGAGCAATGCCCGCATGGCGTCGCCTGCATGCGGGTGATCGGGGTGGCCGATGTGCTGGCGGCCTGCGAGACGGTGCTGGCGCAAGACGCCCGTGGCAGCGCGGTGCCGGCGGCATGATCGCGGCTGATCGGGCCGAGGGGCTTGGGGTCGGCGCCAGGATAGCCTAGATCATGCTGATCATATTGGGAGACTCACCATGCGCCTTCCGTTGCCCCTGCTGGCGGCCTCGCTGGTTGCCGGCCTCGCGCTGTCCGGCTGCAGCACCGTGGACGAGAACACCGGCGCCTGCCCGGTGCCGCCGCCGCCGCAGAACGAAGTGCGGCCGAAGCCGCCGGTCAGCGAACATCAGCAGATCTGGCAGCCCGGCCATTGGGAGTGGAATGGTACCGGCTATCGGTGGCGGGAGGGCCAATGGATTCTGCGCAGCAGCGTGTCGAGCAACCAGTGGTTCGAGGGCAACTGGACGCGCGACCGGGTGCCGGGCCCCTGCCATTGGGTGCCGGCGCACTGGATGTAGGCCGGTTCCACACGCGGAAGTGACAGGACTGCGGTTGGCAGAGCGCCGGCGCCCGCCCTAGATTTCCGAATGTAACGGTGGAGGCTTGCATGACCTGTCGTCCGACTACCCGCATGCTGACCCGCACTGCCTTGCTGGCAGGGCTGTCGCTGTCGGTTGCCGGCTGCGTGGTGGAGCCGGTGAACCCGTATCCGCCGGTGCCGGCGCCGCGCATGGAGGTGGTGCCGCCGGCGCCACGCACCGCGGCGGTCTGGCAACCCGGACATTACCTGTGGAACGGCCGGGCGTATGTCTGGGAGCCGGGGCACTATGTCGTGCGCGCCGGCGGCCAGTGGGTGCGCGGGCATTGGGTGCGCCGGGGCCGCGAATGGGCCTGGGAGCCGGCGCACTGGCAGTAAGGCAGCTCAGGCGTTGGCCGACCACACCGCGCGATACAGCGCGATGATCTCGGCCTTGTCTGGCACGCGCGGGTTGTTGGCCGGGCTGCCGGAGGCCAGCGCCTGGTCGGCCATGAGATCGAGCTTCGCCTCCCAGCTGGCCGGATCGATGCCGTAGACCGGCGGGGTCGGCACCGCGAGCTGGGCGTTCCAGCCGGCCAGCCCGTCGGCCAGCTTGTTGGCGGCGGTCTCGTCGCTGTCGCCGGGCTTGGCGAAGCCGACGGTGCGCCCGGCGGTGGCGTAGCGGGCCAGCGCGTGGCCGAGGCCGAAGCGGGTGACCGCCGGCAGCAGCATCGCGTTAGACAGCCCGTGCGGCACATGGAAATGCGCGCCGATCGGACGAGACATGCCATGCACCAGCGCCACCGAGGCGTTGGAAAACGCCAGGCCGGCCTGCATCGCGCCGAGCATCATCGCCTCGCGCGCCGCCTTGTTGTTCGGCTCGTTATAGGCGGTCAGCAGGTTGGCGCCGATCAACTGCATCGCCGACAGCGCCTGGGCGTCGCTGAACGGGTTGGCGTGCTTGGAGACGAAGGCCTCCAGCGCGTGGCTCAGCGCGTCGACGCCGGTATCGGCGGTGGTGCGCTTCGGCACGCTGAAGGTCAGTTCGTAATCGATGATGGCGGCCAGCGGCAGCGCGCCGAGGCCGGCGATCAGCATCTTCTCGTCGCGCGCCACATCGGTGATCACCGTGAAGCGGGTGACCTCGCTGCCGGTGCCGGCGGTGGTCGGGATGGCGATCACCGGCAGCGCGCCACTGTCGGCGGCGTGCGGCACCTTGTAGGCGCTCATCGGCTTATCGCCGGCGGCCAGGATCGCCATCGCCTTGGCGGTGTCCATCGGCGAGCCGCCGCCCAGCCCGATCAGGCAATCATAATTGCCGGCGCGCAGGGCTTTCACGCCGACCGCCACCACGGTGTCGGTGGGGTCCGGCACCGTGTCGCTGAACACCGCGGCGGTGATGCCGGCCTTGGCCAGCGGCTGCAGCACGCGCTGGGCCATGCCGGAGGAGACCATGAACGGGTCGGTGACCAGCAGCGGACGCTGCAGGCCGAAGCGGGCCAGCACCTCGGCCACCCGGGCGACGGAGCCGCCGCCGATCACCATGCAGCGCGGCGAGACGAGGGTGAAATCCATGCGGCGGTCCTCCCTAGAGCGTGATGACCGCAGGTGGAATCACACGAAGGCCTGAATCACGCGACAAAACAAAGCTCCAGAGCAGGATGGCCGCTTTGTTCAGCGGTCATCCTGCTCTGGGTTGCCGCCCATCCATAGCGCGCCGGGGCGGGGTCGCCAAGCAAGCGCCGCCGCCGGCGCTCAGGTGACGCCGAGCATCCGCATCGCGTCGGCCACCCGGATGAAGCCGGCGATATTGGCGCCGAGCACGTAGTCGCCGGGGGCGCCGTATTCCTCGGCGGTGCGGTGGCAGACGTCGTGGATGTCGCGCATGATCACGGCCAGCTTGGCTTCGGTCTGCTGGAAGGTCCAGCTGTCGCGACTGGCGTTCTGCTGCATTTCCAGCGCCGAGGTGGCGACGCCGCCGGCATTGGCCGCCTTGCCGGGGGCGAACAGCACGCCGGCGTCGCGGAACACCCTGACCGCCTCGGGCGTCGAGGGCATGTTGGCGCCTTCGCCGACCGCCAGCACGCCGTTGTTCACCAGCGCCCGGGCATCCTTGCCGGTCAACTCGTTCTGGGTCGCCGATGGCATCGCCACATCGCAGGGCACGGTCCAGATGCTGCCGGCGCCGGTCGCGATGAAATGCGCGCCGCTGCCACGCAGGGCGGCGTATTGCGCGATCCGCTCGCGCCGCACATCCTTGACCTCCTTGAGCAGGGCGAGGTCGATGCCGGCCTCGTCGACCACATAGCCGCTCGAATCGGAGCAGGCGATGACGGTGGCGCCGAACGCCTGCGCCTTCTCGATGGTGTAGATCGCGACATTGCCGGAGCCGGAGACCACCACCTTCTTGCCGGCAAAATCGGTCCCGCGGGTTTTCAGCATCGCCTCGACGAAATAGGTGTTGCCGTAGCCGGTCGCCTCGGTGCGGGCGCGCGAGCCACCGAGCGGCAGCGGCTTGCCGGTGAGCACGCCGGCTTCGTAGCGGTTGGACAGGCGCTTGTACTGGCCGAACATGAAACCGATCTCGCGGCCGCCAACGCCGATATCGCCGGCCGGCACGTCGCTGTATTCGCCGATATGGCGGTGCAGTTCGGTCATCAGCGACTGGCAGAAGCGCATCACCTCGCCGTCGGAGCGGCCCTTGGGGTCGAAATCCGAGCCGCCCTTGCCGCCGCCGATCGGCATGCCGGTGAGCGCGTTCTTGAAGGTCTGCTCGAAGCCGAGAAACTTGATGATGCTGAGATTGACCGAGGGGTGGAAGCGCATGCCGCCCTTGTACGGGCCGAGTGCCGAGTTGAACTGCACGCGGAAGCCGCGATTGATCTGCACCTGGCCGGCGTCGTCGATCCACGGCACCCGGAAGATGATCTGCCGCTCCGGCTCGCACAGCCGCTCGATCAGTGCCAGGTCGAGAAAATGCGGGTGCTTGGCGATCACCCGGCCCAGGCTCTCCAGCACCTCGTGTACGGCCTGGAGAAACTCGGTCTCGCCGGCATTGCGGCGACTGACCTCGGCCAGTGCCGCATGCAGCTTTTCGTCAATTCCGCTCATATTATCTGGCCCATTGTCTGCTGCTGTTTGCCGACCGTTGTCGCGGCCGGGCGGGCAGAGGTCAATGGCCGGCTGGGATACCGCCGCCGTTGGCCGCGTTTCGCCGCCCGGCGTAGAGTGCGAGCCTGCGCGCTGCCGCCGGGGCGGTGGCGCTCACGCCGTCCTCGGCGGCGGCGTCCGGCAGGGTCTCGGCGTGGTGGCAGGCGGTGAGGTGGCCGGGGTCGAGGCCAGGGATGGCGGGCGAGCGCAGCACCGGGTCGTCGGTGCGGCAGATATCGGTGGCGAACGGGCAGCGGGTGTGGAAGCGGCAGCCGGGCGGGATGTCCATCGGGCTCGGCACGTCGCCGCTGGCCACCTGGTGGGCGGTGCGGCGATGCGGGTCCGGGCGCGGGATCGCCGACAGCAGGGTGCGGGTGTAGGGGTGCAGCGGGCGGGCGAACAGCGCGTCCTTGGTGGTGATCTCGACGATGCGGCCGAGATACATCACCGCGATGCGGTCGGCCATGTGCTTCACCACCGCGAGATCATGGGCGATGAACAGGTAGGACAGGCCGAGTTCGGCCTGCAGGTCTTTCATCAGGTTGACAACCTGGGCCTGGATCGACACGTCCAGCGCCGAGACCGGCTCGTCGCACACCACCAGCGCCGGTTCCACCGCCAGCGCCCGGGCGATGCCGATGCGCTGGCGCTGGCCGCCGGAGAATTCATGGGGATAGCGTCCGGCGTGGTAGGCGGCGAGGCCGACCAGATCGAGCAGCCGGTTGACCCGGGCGCGCCGCTCCATGGCATTGCCGACGCCGTGCACGATCAGCGGTTCCTCCAGGATGCCGCCGACCGTCATACGCGGGTTGAGCGAGGCGAACGGGTCCTGGAAGACGATCTGCATCCGCCGGCGCAGCGCCCGCAGCCTGGCGCCGCCGAGGGTGGTGATGTCGGTGCCTTCGAAATGCACGCTGCCGGCGCTGAGGTCGATCAGCCGCAGCACCAGCCGGGCAGTAGTGGATTTGCCGCAGCCGGATTCGCCGACCAGCGCCAGGGTTTCGCCGCGGAACAGCTTGAACGAGATGCCGTCCACCGCGCGCACGGTGCCGACATTATGCGCCATCACCAGGCCGCGGCTGACCGGGTAGTGCTTGGCGATGCCCTCGACTTCGAGCAGCGGCACCTCATCGCTCATGCCACCAGTTCCTCCACCGGCAGTTCCTCGACCGGCGCGCGCAGGCAGGCGACCAGATGCGGCTCGGCGCCGATCTGCCGCAAGGCCGGGTCGTCGCGCTTGCATTCGGCGGCGACGAACACGCAACGCGGGTGGAAGCGGCAGCCGGAGGGCAGCGCGAACGGTGGCGGCACCGCGCCCTCGATGGCCAGCAGGCGGTCGTGGGTTTCCTCCAGCTTGGGGATGCTGCCGAGCAGGCCGAGCGTGTAGGGGTGCTGCGGGTCGTCGAAGATTGCGGTGCCGCTGGTGCGCTCCACCACCCGGCCGGCATACATCACCGCCACCTCGTCGGCCATTTCGGCGACCACGCCGAGGTCGTGGGTGATCAGCACGATGGCCATGCCGGATTGCGCCTGCAGGTCGCGCAGCAGGTCGAGGATCTGCGCCTGCACGGTGACGTCCAGCGCGGTGGTGGGTTCGTCGGCGATCAGCAGGTCGGGCTCGCAGGCTAGCGCCATGGCGATCATCACCCGCTGGCGCATGCCGCCGGACATCTGGTGCGGGTATTCGTCGAGCCTGGTGGTGGGGGCGGGGATGCGCACCCGGTCGAGGGCGGCGATGGCGCGGTCGCGCAAGGCTGACTGGCTGGCGGCGTGGTCGTGCACGCGCATCGCCTCCATGATCTGGTGGCCGACGGTGTAGACCGGGTTGAGGCTGGTCATCGGCTCCTGGAAGATCATCGCGATGCGGCGGCCGCGCATCGCGCGCATGGCATCCGGGGCGAGCCCGAGCAGGTCGGTGCCGTCGAACATGATGCGGCCCTGGGTGATGCGGCCGGGCGAGGGCACCAGCCGCATGGTGGACAGCGACAGGATCGACTTGCCGCAGCCGCTTTCGCCGACGATGCCGAGCGTCTTGCCTCGCGCGACGGACAGCGACACGCCGTCCACCGCGGCGATCTCGCCGGCCCTGGTGTGGAAGACGGTGCGGAGGTTCTCGATGCTGAGAAGCGGCTGGTCGGTCATGCGGTCCTGAGGGATGGCGGAGAAATCTGGTCGACATGGCGGTGGTCCCAGTCGAGTTCCGGCACCTTGGCCATCACCCGGGTCTGCGCCTCGTGCAGCGCCTCGGCGGCGGCGGCGTAGTCCATGGTCAGCACCCGGCCGGCTTCTACCACCTTCTGGCCGTCGACGAACACGGTATGCACGGCGCGGTCGCCGGCCGAGTAGATCAGGCTGCGCAGCGGGTCGCGGCCCGGCTTCATGCGCGGGATGGTGGTGTCGACCAGCACCAGGTCGGCGCGGCAGCGCGGCGCCAGCCGGCCGATATCGTCGCGGCCGAGTGCCCTGGCGCCGCCGATGGTCGCCGCGGTGAACAACTCGGCGGCGTTCAGCGTGCGCGGGTTGTCGGCCTGGGTGCGGGCCAGATAGATCGCCAGCCGCATCTCGTCGATCATGTTGTGCGGGAAGGTGTCGGTGCCGACGCCCATGTTGACACCGGCGCGGCGGTAGCGGCCGACATCCTTCAGGGTGATGCCGCGGCGGGCGAACACCGTCGGGCAGTGGGCCACGGTGGTGCCAGTATCGGCCAGCAGCGCCAGGTCGTTCTTGGTGTGCCAGGGGGTGGAGGGGTGGTCGTCGAGGAAGATGCCGTGGCCGATGATCGAGCGTTCATCCAGCAGCCCGAGATGGTCGAGCCAGCCGATCGGGGTGAAGCCGTGGCGGCGGGTGATCTCGTGGAACTCGCTGACCGACTGCGCGGCGTGGATCTGCCAGGACAGGCCGCGCGCCCTGGATTCCTGGTGGCTCTCGCGCAGCAGGCCCTCGGTGCAGGTGTCGATCTGCGCCGGCACCACCATGCCGAACAGCCGGCCGGACGGGTGCTGCTCGGCGCGTTCGACGATCGACAGCGCCTCGGCCATCGCCTTCTCGCCGGCCTCCGGGCTCCATTCGTATTCCACCACATGGCCGTTCCTGGTGTACCAGCGGGCGGAGCGGAACATCGGCGCCACGCAAACCCGCATGCCGCTGTCGGCCAAGAGGTCGAGCCAGCCGGGATGCGCCATCGACAGGTCGGCCACCGTGGTGACGCCGGACAGCAGCAGTTCGGAAAGTGCGACGCGCACGCAGTCATCGACCACGCCGGGTTCGGGGCGGAAGATCGGCAGGTATTCATACAGCGAAGAGTTGTAGAAGCCGGGCGAGCCGACCTCATCGGTCAACCCCTTGTTCATCGGCTCGCTGGAGGGGTGGGAGTGGATGTTGACCAGGCCGGGCATCACCATGAAGCCGCGCCCGCTCTCCTCCACGTCCGCCGGACCGGCATAGCCGGGGCCGACATGTTGGATGACGCCGTCGGTGAAGGCGATGTCCGCGCCGGTCAGGTAGACATGCTCGCCTGCGGCCTGGTCCCAGGCGACCACGAAATCGGCGTTGCGGATCACGGTTGTCGTCATATCGGCTCCCTGGCCAGGTCGATGGGGGTCGGTCGGTCGGGGCGAACCATCCGCTGTGGGGGGAGCAGCGTCAAGGCTCGGACCGTGCGCACCATCGCAACAACCGTTGGCCGGCCTTGCGATAACCGGCCAGCGGTGGTGATGTTGGCCGGTATCATCGCGTGATTCAGACCTGGGGTGATTCCACCCGCGGTCATCACGCGCTGCGCATCGGAGGATGGACAGATGAGCGACCTGCAACGCAGCGCCGCCGAGACGGAACTGGTGGAGCTGGCAAAGCGCGTATTGCCGGCCGGCGGCTTCGGCAATGTCGGCAGCGACATCGTGATCGCCCGCGGCGAGGCCGGCCGGGTGTGGGACGTCTCGGGCAATGAATACGTCGATTTCCTGCTCGGCTCCGGGCCGATGTTCCTCGGCCACAACCACCCCGAGGTGATGGAGGCGGTGCGCGAGCAACTCGGCCGCGGCACCACCTTCTTCGCCAACAACGAGCAGGGCATCAGGCTGGCGGCCGAGATCGTCGAGGCGATGGCCTGCGCCGAGCAGGTGCGCTTCGTCTCGTCGGGCACCGAGGCCGATATGTATGCGATGCGGCTGGCCCGCGCCTATCGCGGCCGCGACAAGATATTGAAATTCGAGGGCGGCTATCACGGCATGAGCGACTGGGGGCTGATGTCGCTCGCACCGGCGCGGCCGGGCAACTTCCCGCAGGCAGTGCCGGATTCCCCCGGCATCCCGCGCAGCGCCCAGGGCGAGATGCTGGTGGCACCGTTCAACGACGCCGCCCTGGCCGAGGCGCTGATCCGCGAACATGCCGAGGACCTGGGCGGGGTGATCGTCGAGCCGTTCCAGCGACTGCTGCCGCCGGCCCCCGGCTTCCTGCAGACGCTGCGCCGGGTGACCGCCGAACTTGGCATCCCGCTGATCTTCGACGAGGTGGTGACCGGCTTCCGCTTCGCCTATGGCGGGGCGCAGGCGCTGTATGGGGTGACGCCGGATATCTGCTCGCTGGGCAAGATCATCGGCGGCGGCTTCCCTTTGGCGGCGATCGCCGGGCGCGCCGAGATCATGAAGCATTTCGACAAGGCGGCGGTGGGGGCGGACAAGTTCCTCACCCAGATCGGCACCCTCTCCGGCAACCCGGTGGCCGCCGCCGCTGGGCTGGCCAGCCTTGCAATCCTCAAGCGCCCCGGCGCCTATGACGGCGTCTACGCCGCCGGCAAGCGGCTGATGGAGGGCTTCTCGGCGACGCTGCGGCAGGCCGGCCTGCCGGCCCAGGTGGTCGGCTGCCCGGTGATGTTCGACGTGGTGTTCGCCGCCGGCGACATCCATGATTATCGCGGCACGCTGCGCTCGGACACCGCGATGCAGGCCCGCATCAACGCCACCATGCGCAACGAGGGCATCCTGAAGAGCGAGGGCAAGACCTATATGTCCACCGCCCATACCGACGCCGATATCGAGCAGATGCTCGCCGCCTTCAGCGCGGCGGTGGCCAAGGAGGCGTCGCGGCGGGCGGCGGCGGAGTAGCCGCGGGCTTCCCCTCCTTCACCCTGCTGGCGCGGCGCGTCGGCAGGGTGCATACCGCCTGGCCGCTTCGGATCGTGAAGCGAACCGCTCATTGCAATACGCGAGAGGAAACCCGATGCCCCCCAGGCTGCACATCATCATCGCTTCCACCCGGCCCGGCCGGGTCGGCCCGTCGGTCGCTCGCTGGTTCCACCAGTTCATCGCCAGCCAGGGCAAGTTCGACGCCCATCTCGTCGACCTCGCCGATTTCAAACTGCCGATCTATGACGAGCCGGTGCATCCGGCGCGGCAGCAATACCAGCACGCCCACACCAAGGCCTGGAGCGAGAGCGTCGCGGCGGCCGATGCCTATGTCTTCGTGACCCCCGAATACAACTACAGCCCGACGCCGGCGCTGGTGAACGCGCTGAACTACGTTTACCGGGAGTGGAACTACAAGCCCTGCGGCTTCGTCAGCTATGGCGGCGTTTCCGCCGGCCTGCGCGCGGTGCAGATGACCAAGATGCTGGTCACCACGTTGAAGATGATGCCGATGATGGAGGGCGTGGCGCTGCCGATGGTCGGCAGCCTGCTGGCCGACGATGGCGCGTTCCGCTCCAACGAGTTGATCGACAAGTCGGCGGTGACGCTGCAGGACGAGCTGCTGCGCTGGACGCTGGGCCTGAAGGCGATGCGCGAATCGATGAGTTGATGCCAAGCCGGCGGCGTCACCCCGACGCCGCCACCGCCCTGGCGGCGCGCACCGCGTGCCGGCGGGACAGCAGATAGAACCGGCTGAACAGCAGCACCGCGGCACAGGACAGGCCGACGATCAGCCCGACCCACATGCCGCGCGCGCCCATCCCGAGCGGAAACGCCAGATACCAGCCCACCGGCACACCGGCGCCCCAATAGGCGAACAGGGTGATGAACATCGGCAGCCTAGTGTCCTTCAGCCCACGCAGCGCCCCGGCCGAGGCCACCTGGATGCCGTCGGAAAGCTGAAATATCGCCGCCAGCGCCAGCAGGCTGACGCCCACCGCCAGCACCCTGGGGTCGGAAGTGTACAGCCCGATGATGAAATGCGGCACCGTCAGCATGGCGATGCAGGAGATGCCCTGGGCGCAGCCGGCCATGCCGATGCCGACCAGCCCGGCCCGCCGCACCGCCGCCGCGTCGCCGCGCCCCACCGCGTTGCCCACCCGGATGGTGATCGCCATGGCAATGCCGAGCGGCATCATGAAGGTCAGCGAGGCGACGTTGGCCGCTACCTGGTGCGCCGCCACCACCACCTCGCCCAGCCGGCCGACCAGCAGCCCGGCGGCGCTGAACATGCCGGCCTCCATCAGTACCGCCACCGCGATCGGGCCGCCCAGTCGCGCCAGGCCCAGCAGCGCCGGGGCATGCGGCCGCCGCCGGCCGCCGACCCAGCCCAGCCCGGCAAACCGCGGCGAGCAGCGCAGATAGGTCAGATACGCCCCGGCCTGCAGCCACAACGCGATCGCGGTGGCGATCCCCGAGCCCTCGGCGCCCAACTCCGGCGCGCCCAGCCGGCCGTACATGAACGCCCAGACCAGCGGCAACTGCACCGTAAGCCCGCAGAGCCCGATCACCAGCGAAACCCGCGGCATCCCCAGCCCGTCGGTCACCCCGCGGCAGGCCAGGAACAGCGCCAGCGCCGGCAGGCCCCAGCTGATCGCCTGCACGAAGCGGGTGATGTCGGCCAGCAATTCGGCGTCCACCCGCAGCACCGAGGCCAGCGCCGGGCCGCCCCAGTACATCGCCTGTTGCAGCACCACGCCGAGCACCAGGCCCATCCACACCGCCTGGCGGAACAGCGCGCCGACCTCGTCGCGGCGCCGCGCGCCATCGAGTTGCGCCACCGAGGGCGGCATCGCCATCATCACGCCGACGATCGCCATCAGCGGCAGGGTCCAGATATTCGCCCCCACCGCCACCGCGGCCAGCGTGTGCGCGCTCATATGGCCGGCCATCACCACGTCGATCAGGCTGCTGCCCATCGCGGTCAACTGGGCGGCCACCAGCGGCAGCGCCAGCCGCAGCGTCGCGCGCAAATCCCCGGCGAGGACCGCCCGCCGGGAGGGAAGCTGGGTCATGAAACCAAAAAAGCCGCCCTTGCGCGCGGCCTACCTTCATTCCGTCGGGAATACCGCGCACCCGGGGCGGCGCATTTCCCTTTGCTGATTGGAGTGGCAGCATCGCCTGAATCGCCGCCTGCGGCAATGCCCACGCCTCATGTCAGGGATCCCAGCATGACCAACTCGCCTTACATGGCTCGCGGCGGCAAGGCCGTCTACGGCGCACCGCTCGGCATCCTGATGCTGGAAGCAGCCTTCCCGCGCATCCCCGGCGACATGGGCAACGCCGGTACCTGGCCGTTCCCGGTGCTCTATCGGGTGGTGAAAGGCGCCAGCCCCGAGCGCGTGGTGCTGCAAGGGGCGGCCGGCCTGCTGCCGGATTTCCTCGCCGCCGCCGCCGATCTGGTAGCCCAGGGCGCCGAGGCGATCACCACCAATTGCGGCTTCCTCGCACTGTTCCAGGCCGAACTGGCCGCCCACGTGCGGGTGCCGGTCGCCACCTCGTCGCTGATCCAGGTGCCGTGGGTGCAGACCACCCTGCCGCCCGGCAAGCGGGTCGGCGTGATCACCGTCTCGCGCGGATCGCTGACCCCGCGCCACCTCGCCGCCGCCGGCGTGCCGCTCGACATCCCCTGCGTCGGCACCGAGGGCGGGCACGAGTTCTTCCGGGTGCTGATCAAGGCCGAGGCCATCGACATGGACGTGGCGCTGGCCGCCCAGGACATTCTGGACGCGGGTCGCGCCCTGGTCGCCGCCCACCCGGAGGTCGGCGCCATCGTGCTGGAATGCACCAACATGCCGCCCTACGCCCACGCATTGCGCGAAGTGCTGGGGCTGCCGGTGTTCGACATCTACTCGCTGGTCAGCTGGCTGCACGCCGGGCTGCGGCCGCGCGATTTCGGCCCGCCAGCCGACCGCGCCACCTGCCTCGGGCTGTAGCATGGCCCTGCTGATCGCCTTCGCCGGCCTGCCCGGCGCCGGCAAGACCACGCTGGCCCGCGCATTGGCCGCCGCAACCGGCGCGGTCTACCTGCGCATCGACAGCATCGAGCAGGCGCTGCGGGAGTCCGGCATGCTGGCGGGCGAGGTCGGCCCGGCCGGCTACATGGTCGGCAACGCGCTGGCCGAGGCCAATCTGCGCCACGGCCTGAACGTGGTCGCCGACAGCGTCAACCCGGTTTCAGAAAGCCGCGCCGGCTGGCGCGCCACCGCCGCGGCGGCCGGCGCGCGCATCGCCGAGGTCGAGGTGCTCTGCTCCGACCCGCGCGAACATCGCCACCGGATCGAAACCCGCGCGACCGATATCCCCGGCCTCGCCGCCCCGGATTGGCGCGCCGTGCTGACGCGGGACTATGCGCCCTGGGATCGCCCGCGCATCGTCATCGACACCGCCGGCCGCAGCGAAGCCGCCGCCCTCGCCGAGCTCCAGGCCCGGCTACTGCAATAAATTGGTCATCGGCGTCGCCGCACCGTCCACCTGGTTCACCGGCTCGGCGCCGAACCGCAGTTCGATGGTCCGCAGGATCGAGCCGAAATCATAGCTGGTATGGTCGATGAACCCCCGCTTCACCATCTCGCCGATGGCAATCAGCGGGATGCGGGTGCCGGGCCCCCAATGGTCGCGGATCGGTGGCGCCACATGGTCGTACTGGCCGCCATTCTCGTCATAGGTGACGATCACCAGCGTGTCCTGCCATTGCGGGCTCTTTTTCAACCGCGCCACCAGATCGGCCAGATGCGCATCGCCGTCCGAGATATTGGCGTAGCCGGGATGCTCGTTCAGTTGGCCGAGCGGCTTGTAGAACGCCACCTGCGGCAGCGTCCCGGCGTCGATATCGCGCATCAGGTCGGCGGCGTCCTGCAGATGCGCCTTCTGCGCCGGGGTGCCCGGGGCGAGGTCCTTGAAATAGGCCATCGGCTGGTGATGATACTGGAACAGCGGGTCCGGCTTGCCGGCCATCGCGTTGTCGTAGCCGCCGGAATACCACTTCCAGCTCACTCCCACCGCGTCCAGCCGGTCGCCGATATGCGGCAGGGTCTGCGGCGGCACCAGCAACGCCGGGTCGGTATCGCCCGGCTTGTGTAGATACACCGAGCGCGAGGTGTTCACCGCGTAGCCATCCGGGGTCACCTGCCCGTCCTTGATCATCTTGCCATTTGCATCCACCGACGACACCAGCTCGGCCGGCGCTTGCGGCCAGCGCAGCGCGCAGGAGCAGACCAACCAGGTGTGGTTCAGGAACGAGCCGCCGAACGCGCCGTGAAACATCCGGTCACCGAGCGTGTATTCCCGCGCCAGCGCCCAGGCGTGGGTCTCGCTGGTGTCGAAATACCCCATCACCAGCCCGGCCGCGGTGGTATAGGCGACGTAACGGTCCATCCGCCCGCCATTGATCTGCATCTGCTCGCGGTAGAATTCATGGATCAGGTCGCCGCTTTTCGCCTCCAGAGACAGGTACGGCTTCATCAGGAACGGCGCGTTCGGCAGATCGGCGGGGAACCTGGGGTCCGGCCCCGGCGGCTTGAGGTGGCTGTCGATCGGCTGCGGCAGGGTGGGATAGACCCGCCCCTCGCGGTCCACCTGTTTCGGCCGATACACCGCGTTGGCCAGCCCGTCAGCGCCGGGGAACAGCCCGAACATGTTGTCGAAGCTGCGGTTTTCCTCGAACACCACCAGGATGTGGCCGACCTTCGCCAGCGCCGGCGGCTCGGCGGCCCGGGCGCCGGTCACCATCACCAGCAGCGAGGCTGCCACCATGCCGAATCCGCGCGTCATCGGGTCCACTCCGAACGTGTTTCAAGCGTAACGCTAATCCCGCGCCGAAGCAGCGGTCAACGGCAACCGCGGCGGTCAGTTGAACCGCGCCGGATTATACGGCGCCGGATCGATCGCCGGCGGCTTGCCGCTGACGATATCCGCCACCAGCCGGCCCGACGCGGCCCCCGCCGCCAGCCCGATATGGCCGTGCCCGAAAGCATGCACCACGTCCGCACAGCCGGTCGCCGCCCCCATGCACGGCAGCCCGTCCGGGGTCGAGGGCCGGTGGCCCATCCACACCTTCACCCGACTGGCCGGCAGGTCGCGCGGCAGGCCTGGGTAGGTGCGCAGCGCGTAGTCGCGAAGGATCTCGGCCCGCTTCCAGTTCGGTGCCGCATACAGTCCGGCGATCTCCACCTGGCCGGCCACCCGCAGCCCGTGCGCGGTCAGCGTGTTGGCCATCTTGCCGTCGCTCGGCATGATCGGGGTGCGCGGTGCGGCTTCCGGCGCCTCGATCATCGCGTGATAGCCGCGCTCGGTTTCCAGTTGCACCCGGTCGCCGACCATGTGCGCCAGATCGCGCGACCAGGCGCCGGCGGCGATCACCGCCCGGTCGCAGGCGATATCGCCGGCCTCGGTGCGCACCGCGCGCAGCCGGCCAGCCGCTATGTCGAAGCCCAGCGCCTTGCCGCGCACCAGCTTCGCCCCCTGCGCCTGGCAATGGCTCACCAATGCGGCGACATAGGCGCCGGGGTCCGAGCAATGGCCGCCTTCCTCCATGAACAGGCCGAATGTGTAGCGCCGGTCCAGCGCCGGCTCGCGCTGGCGCAACTCGTTCTCGTCGAGTTCGATCCATTTCACCCCCTGCGCCGCGCGCACGTCCCAGGAGAATTTCTCCGCCTCGTAATCGGCCCGGCTGGGGAAGATGTTGAGCAGCCCGGTGCGATGGATCAGCTCGCCGACTCCCGCCTCCTCGGCCAGCTTGCGATGCTGCGCCGGGCAGTCCGCCACCAGCGGGCGCAGCGCGGCGGCGATGCGGTGCACCTTGGCCGGGGTGGAGCCGGCCGCCAGGAACCGCCAAAGCCAGGGCAGTGCCTTGGGCAGATACGACCAGCGCAGCGCCAGCGGCCCCAGCGGGTCGGCCAGCCAGCCCGGCACCTTCTTCCACAGCCCGGGGGCCGACATCGGCACCACCGAACTCGGGCTCAGCCAGCAGCCGTTGCCGTAGCTGGCCGCCTGCTCGCCGCCTGGGTCGCCGGGCTCCACGATGCTCACCTGGTGGCCATCGCGCAGCAACTCCACCGCCGTCGCGGCACCGACGATCCCGGCCCCGATCACCACCACATGCATGCGCTGCTTCCCCCCGGATCATCGGTGACTGTTCGCCGCCGCCCAACCGCGCCACGATAGCGGCATGCGGGCGGCTGCATAGCCCGGCACAGGAGCCAGACCGATGATCTACGAATTGCGCATCTACCGCACCATCCCCGGCAGGATGCCGGCGCTGCTCAGCCGCTTTGCCAACCACACGCTGAAAATCTGGGAGAAGCACGGCATCCGCCAGGCCGGGTTCTGGACCACCGTGGTCGGCGAGTCCGCCAACGACCTCACCTACATGCTGGCCTGGGAATCGATGGCCGAGCGCGAGACCAAGTGGACGGCGTTCCAGAACGACCCCGACTGGCACAAGGCACGCGCCGAATCCGAAAAGGACGGCCTGATCAACGCCAACGTCAGCAACGCGTTCCTGGCGCCGACCGCCTTCTCCTCGGTCAAGTAGCTGCTCACCATAACGCTGGTTGCCGCCGGCGCCGTGGTCGCCGGCTTCGTCCAGGGCATCTCCGGTTTCGCCTTCGGGCTGGTGGCGCTGGTGTTCTGGGCCTGGGTGGTGCCGCCCTCGGTGGCGGCACCGCTGGTGGTCGGCTGCTCGCTGCTCGGCCAGTTGCTGACCATCGGTGCCGCGCGGCGGGGCTTCAACCTGCGCCGCGCGCTGCCGTTCGTCGCCGGCGGCGTGCTCGGCGTGCCGCTCGGCGCCTGGCTGCTGCCGCATGTCCCGCAGGACGGCTTCAAGGCCGGACTCGGCCTGCTGCTGCTGCTGTGGTGCCCGACCATGCTGTTCGCCACCAACCTGCCGCGGATCACCGCCGGCGGCCGGCTGGCCGATGCCGCCGCCGGCTGGCTCGGCGGCGTGATGGGCGGGCTGGGCGGCATCTCCGGCCCGGCGCCGACGCTGTGGTGCGCGCTGCGCGGCTGGGACAAGCACACCCAGCGGGCGGTGTTCCAGACCTTCCACACCACCATGCACACGCTGACCCTCACCGCCTATTTCTTCAGCGGCCTGCTGACCGCGCCCACCGGACGGATGTTCCTGGTCGCGGTGCCGGCGATGCTGGTGCCCTCGCTGATCGGCGCCCGGCTGTATCACCGGGTCAGCGATCGAGCTTTCCGCCGGTTCGTTTTGATTTTATTGCTTATCTCAGGAATAATGCTATTGTTGCGGGCGGTACCTCGGCTAATGTAGCCAGATGTAGCGGGTACCACGGTACCCCGAACCGCAACCGCCAGGATTGCCCCATGCCGCACGCCATCGCCGAGGATGTTCGGGCCCAGGTCATCGAGGCCGTCGCCGCCGGCGTCTCGGCACGCGAGGCGGCACGACGACTGGGCGTATCGGTCAGCAGCGCGATCAATTGGACCCAGCGCTGGCGCAGCAGCGGCAGCTTTGCCGCCACCCCGGCGCAGTTCCACCCACGCTCGCCGCTGCAGGGCGAAACCGAATTTCTGCTAGAACTGGTGCGCGCGCAGCCAGGCATCACCCTGGCCGCCGTGCGGCGCCTGCTGGGCGGCCGCGGCATCAACGTGGCGCTCAGCTCGGTCTGGCGGTTCTACGATCGGCACGGGATTCGGCTGCGGCAGTATCGGGGGGTGACGCAGTAGCGAAGGAAAGCCTTCTTTTTGTGAATAAAAAGAAGCAAAAAACCTTTTTATCTCCAAAGCAGCGCGGGATGGGACCCGCGACTTAGAACGCCGCGACGGTGCAACCGCCGCCTTTTGCTTTTACCTCGCTGCAGAACTGCCCGGCCTGGCCGCTGCCGGAAAAGCCGCCGGTGCGCAGCCGGTAGAACACCCGGCCGTCATGCTCCACCTTCATCACGGTCGGCGACTTGCCGTTCAGCAGCGCCGGCATCCGCCGCTCCAGCCGATGCCACTCGGCCATCGCCGCCGCTTCCGATTGCAGCGCCGCGAGTTGCACCAGCGTGCCACGATGCACGACAGGCTGCACCGGCGCCGCGTGCGCAGCCGCAGGACGAACGGGCGCGGCCGGCGGCACCCGGGGCACCGATGGCAGCGGCGCCCGCATCGCCACTTTCTCTGCTGCTGGCGCATGCGGCGCGGCGGGTTCCACCGCCGCCTGCGCGATCACCGGGGCAGCGGCAGGTTTCGCCGCCGGCGGCCGCTGGGCGGCTGCCAGCTTCGCCGCCGCGGCGACCCGCGCCGCCTCCTCGGTGGCGGCCTGCTCACGCAGCGCCTGCAGCGCCGGTGCCTCCGGCGGCGGCGCCAGCACGGTTTCGCCATCCGGCTTGCCGGACAGGATCGTGGCGTCCTTGCCAAGCACCGTCATGCCGCCCGGATCGGCCGGCTTCACCCGCAGCGGCCCGGCGGCAGCCTCCACCACCGGCAACCCGTTGGCGCGATGCCCGGTCAGCGACCAGGCGCCGACCAGCACCGCCAGCGTGCCGACGATGGCGCCGGCGGCGACCAGCAGCCGCCTGGTATTGGGGTCCATGCCCGGCCCTCGCCGTGACACACGATAATTCGGCCCGGAGGCGGGCATCGGGATGTCCAGGTCGTCGCGCATTGCCGTCCTCCTTCCGCGCCATCGGCGGATCAACGCATCTCCTCGACCGGGGTCACGCCCATCACCGCCAGTCCGGACCTGAGCACCATCGCCGTGGCGGCCACCAGGGCCACCCGGGCGCGGGTCTCGTCCGGTGCATCGGCGCGCAGGAACCGCAGTGCAGCATCGTCCCTGCCCCGGTTCCACAGCATATGAAAGTCGGCCGCTAAATCATAGAGGAAAAACGCAATTCGGTGTGGTTCACGCGCCAGCGCCGCCGCTTCCACCACCCGCGGCCAACTGGCGATGCGGCGGATCAGCGCCAGGTCGGCCTCATGCGCCAGGCCGGTAAGCTCCGCCTCAGCAAGGGCTTGTGGCGCCGTCGCGGCCTGGCCCAACATCTCGTCGGCAGCCCGCAGAATGCTCCGGCAGCGGGCATGCGCGTATTGCACATAGAACACCGGATTTTCCCGCGTCTGCGCCACCGCGGCGGCGATATCGAACTCCATCTGGGCGTCGGATTTGCGCGTCAGCATGGTAAACCGCACGGCATCCCGGCCCACCTCTTCCAGCAGGTCGCGCAGCGTGATGAAGGTGCCGGCGCGCTTGCTCATCCGCACCGGCTCGCCATCCTTCAGCACCTTGACCATCTGGCACAGCACGACTTCCAGCGTGCACGGCCGGTTGGCCGCCGCCGACAGCGCCTTCACCGCGGCGGTCATCCGCGACACGTAGCCGCCATGGTCGGCGCCCAGCACGTCGATCAGCACATCGGCGCCGCGGCGCATCTTGTCGGCGTGATAGGCGATGTCGTTGGCGAAATAGGTGGCGGTGCCGTCCGACTTGCGCAGCGGACGATCGACATCGTCGCCGAACGCGGTGGCGCGGAACAGCGTCTGCTCGCGCGGCTCCCAGTCGTCCGGCGTCTTGCCCTTCGGCGGATCGAGGATGCCCTCATAGATCAGCCCGGCGGCCTGCAACTGGGCGATCGTCACATCCGCCGCCCCCGCCTCGGCCAGCGCGCGCTCGGAACTGAACACCTCCTGATGCACGCCGAGCAGCGCCAGATCCTCGCGGATCGCGTCCATCATCCGGTCCAGCGTGAAGTCACGCACGACGAGGAACCACTGCACGGTTTCCGCCACCGTACCGCCAGGCCCGGCCAGCGCCGCGCCATGCGCCGCCGCCAGCGCCACACCGACCTCCACCAGATAGTCGCCGCGATATTGCAGCCCGCCCGGCACCTGGGCGGAGAATTCCGCCTCCGAGAGCATGGTGCCGACCGCCTGCAGGTAGCGCCAATAGGCCGCCCAGGCGAGTGCGGTCACCTGGTTGCCGGCGTCGTTGATATAGTACTCCTTGCGCACCTCGAAGCCGGCCTTGGCCAGCAGGTTGGCCAGCACGTCGCCGACCACCGCACCGCGGCAATGGCCGACATGCATCGGCCCGGTGGGGTTGGCGGAGACGTATTCCACGTTCACCCGCACCCCCTGCCCGGCGGTGCCGCGCCCGAATTCCTCACCGGCACGCAGCACCACCGGCAGCTGCGCCGTCCAGGCCGAGGGGTGCAGCCGCAGGTTGACGAAGCCCGGCCCGGCCGCCTCGGCGCTGGCCACCATCGGCTCGGCGGCCAGCGCGGCGACCAGGGCGGCGGCGATCTCGGTCGGCTTGCGCTTCGCCGCCTTGGCCACCACCAGGGCCGCGTTGGTCGCCATGTCGCCATGCGCCGCCTCGCGGGTGGGGGTTACCTCCACTCGCGCCAGCGCCGCCGGGTCGAGTTCCGGCAGGGTCGCGGACAGCGCCGCCAGCACGCGGTCGCGCATCGCCGCGAAGATGTTATGCGTCATAACCATCATACCTGATCATTATCCTGAAACCGAAAGATCCGTCAGCCGCCGATGCTCGTCCCGCGCGAAGCGGTCGGTCATGCCGGCGATATAGTCGGCGACCATCAGCGCCGCCCGCGGCGAGCCACTTTCGCCGGCCCGTGCTCGCCAATCGTCCGGCAGCAGCCCGGTTTCGCCGTGCAGCAGCGCGAACACCTCACCGGTCAGCCGGCGCGCCTTGGCGGTCATGCGGTTGACCCGCCAGTGCCGATACATCCGCGCGAACAGGAATTCCTTGATCACCCGGTTGGCCTCGGCCATCGGCGGGCTGAACGCCACCACCGCCCGCCTGGCCCGCCGTATCGCAGCGGCATCCGGCGGCGCCAGCGTGGCGATGCGCTGCCGGCTCTCAGCCACCAGGTCGCTGACGAACACGTTGATCACCCGGCGGATGGTCTCGTGGCGCAGCCGCGGCGGCGGCACGTCCAGGCTGGCCCGCCGCGCCGCGGCCAGCGCCTCGCCGACCACCGGCAGGTGCGAGATATCCTCCACCGCCAGCAGCCCGGCCCGCAGCCCGTCATCGAGGTCGTGCGCGTGATAGGCGATGTCGTCGGCCAGCGACGCCACCTGCGCCTCGGCGGAGGCATAGGTGCCCAGTTCCAGCCCGTGCCGGGCGTCGTATTCGGCGACATAGAGCGGCGGCTTGCGGAGCGGGCCATTGTGCTTGGCCAGCCCCTCCAGCGTTTCCCAGGTCAGGTTCAGCCCGTCGAACGCCGCATACCTGCTCTCCAGCAGGGTCACCACCCGCAGGCTCTGGGCGTTGTGGTCGAAGCCGCCGAACGGCTTCATCGCGGCCGACAGCGCCTCCTCGCCGGCATGGCCGAACGGCGGGTGGCCGAGATCGTGGGCCAGCGCCAGCGCCTCGGTGAGGTCCTCGTCCAGCCGCAACTCGCGGGCGACGCTGCGGGCGATCTGCGCCACCTCGATGCTGTGGGTCAGCCGGGTGCGGAAGAAATCGCCCTCATGGTTGACGAACACCTGGGTTTTGTATTGCAGCTTGCGGAACGCCGAGGCGTGGATGATGCGGTCGCGGTCGCGCTGCCACGGGCTGCGGGTCGGCGCTTCCGGCTCCGGATAGAGCCTGCCCCGCGACGTTTCGGCCTGAACCGCCCATGCTGCCTTGTCATTCACACCCCGCCGTCTACACGCATGCACTCGGCCCTTCAATCCGCGGGCCGGATGGCCTATGTTACCCGCATGGACAACATGCTCGCCGATCCGGCTTCGTTCCGCCTGACTGAGAGCGCCGCACGGCGCGTCGCCGAGATCGCCGCGGCCGAGGGCGGCGGCAAGGCGCTGCGCGTCGCGGTGCTGGCCGGCGGCTGTTCCGGCTTCCAGTATTCCTTCGCGCTGGATGGCGCCCAGGCCGAGGACGACGTGGTGATCCAGCAGGGCGACGCCCGGGTGCTGATCGACCCCGCCAGCCTCGATCTGCTGGCCGGCGCCGAGTTGGACTATGCCGAGGCGCTGATGGGCGCGCACTTCGCCGTCCGCAACCCGAATGCATCGAGCGGCTGCGGCTGCGGCACCAGCTTCGCCATCGAATAGCCGCGCCGGTGCGGCTCGCCACCTGGAATGTGAATTCCATCCGCCAGCGCGCCCCGCATGTGCGGGCCTGGCTGGAGCGGGTGCAGCCCGATGTGCTGTTCCTGCAGGAAATCAAATGCGAGGCGCCGCAGTTTCCGCTGGACGGGCTGGAGGAGCTTGGCTACCGCGCCGAAATCGTCGGCCAGAAGTCCTATAACGGCGTCGCCGCGCTCAGCCGCGTGCCGTTCAACATCACGAACCGCGCCCTGCCCGGCCTGCCCGAGGACGACGCCCAGGCCCGCTATATCGAGGGCGAACTGGCCGATGGGACCATCGCCATCGGCATCTACCTGCCCAACGGCAACTCGGGCGGCGAGGCCGGCTACGCCTACAAGCTGGCCTGGATGGAAGCGCTGCGCGCCCGCGCCGCCGCGTTGCTGCAAGCCGGCCGCGAGATCGCCATCCTCGGCGACTATAATGTCTGCCCGGAAGACCGCGACTTCGCCCCCGGCGCCATCGCCCCCGGCGACGCCCTGGTGCGCCCGGAAACCCGCGCCCGCTTCCGCGCCCTGCTCTGGCTCGGCCTCACCGACGCCCTGCGCGCCCTGCACCCCGCCGAGCGCCTGTTCACCTTCTGGGACTACCAGGCCGGCGCCTGGCCCCGCGACATCGGCATGCGCATCGACCACGCGCTGCTGTCGGCCGGGCTGGCGGAGCGGTTGCAGAGCGTCGTGGTCGATAAGGATGAGCGGGGGATGGAGAAGGCGTCGGATCACGTGCCGGTGGTGGTGTCGGTCGGGTAAGCGGGGCCGCGCCCTGGGCCTCGGCCGATGGACCTGGCAGGGCGACAGGCGAGTCGTCCGGTCAGCCAACAACCAGAGATGACTATGCCGGCACGTAAAATCCCCAAACGCCATTCGAGAGTTCGCCCGCCGCGAAGCGCACCCGGGTGCAGTCATCCGCCACGTCGTAAACCTCGTAGCTGTGGATCTGCGCCGGGTGCGCCGGATGCGGCAGCATCGCCACCTCCCTGCCCACCGGCACCCATTTCAGCACCCACACGTCGAGGCCGCCGATCCGCAGCCCGTCATTGGCGAACCCGACATGCACCGCCTGCCAGCGCGGCGTGCTGGTGGCCGCCGCCCGACTCATCGTCGCGCCGGACGGCAACGGCGCCGGCATATCCGGCCCGCGCGCCCACCAGCCCGACTCGCCCCGCGGCACCGTTCTGCCCGCCCAGACCGACTGTCGCGGCACGACCGCCGCGGACGCCACCTCCCGCCGTCGCACCAGCCGGCGCAGCAGCCAGCCCAACCCGAAGCCCAGCGCGGTCAGCGGCAGCCAGACCACCGCCGCCACGCCGCTCAGAATCGCCATGCCGTAGAACGCCGTGGCCAGCGCATCCGGCTCATGCGGCCGTGTCGCCATGTCGCGGAAGATCATCGCCCAATACACCACCAGCGGCAGAGCCAGCCAGGCCAGCATCGCGCGCCCCAGCCAGCGCCGGGGGAGGCCGGCCACCATCGCCACCTCCGCCACCAGCGAGCCGGTGACGACCATCCCGAACAACTGCATTCGCCGGCCCGCCCCATCCTGGTGTGCGGCATCCTTCGGTCCGGCGCGGGGCGGCGTCCAATTACGATAGCGTTACCGGTTTGCTGCCGGGCCGAACTGCCTAAAGCTCCGCCACCGCAAACGGCTGCGCCAGTTCCAGCGTCCTCGCCCCGCGCAGCACCAGATCATCGCGGTACAGCCCGGCGGCCAGTTGCACCGCGCGTGGCAGGCCGTTGGCGGCGAAGCCCATCGGCACCGAGATCGCCGGCTGGCGGGTCAGGTTGAAGGCGCAGGTCCACGGCGCCCATTGGCTCCACAGCGCCTCGGCCGGGTTGCTGGTGGGCGTGTCGGCCAGTGGCGGTGCCATCGGCACGCTGGGGCATAGCACCAGGTCGTAGCGCTGGTGGAAGCGGGCCATGGCGTGGGCGGCGGCGAGGCGGCTGGCCTCCAACTCCAGCATGTCGAGCGCGGTGGCGCCGGCATGGGCGGCGGCGACCTCCAGCAGGCCGGGGTCCAGCATGTGGCGGCGGGTCTCGGGGAAGCCGTTCACCAGCCGGGCCAGGGCCACGCCCCAGATGCGTGAGAAAATCGCCCGCGTGTCCGGCAGGCCGGGGTCGGCCTCCTCCACCTCGGCGCCGGCCTCCACCAGGAACTGCGCGGCCTGCTCCACCGCGGCGATGCCCTCCCAGTCCACCGGCGCCTCGAACCCCGGCTGGCGCAGCACGGCGATGCGCAGGCCGGCCACGCCGTCCTCGATGCCGTCGCGCCAGTCGCGCGCATCGTCTGGCAGGCAGAACGGGTCGCGCAGGTCGAAGCGGGCCAGCGCATTCAGCAGCAGCGCGCTGTCGCGCACCGTGCGGGCGAGCGGGCCGAGCACGGCGACGTTGGCGAACGCGCCCAGCGGCCATTGCGGCACCCGGCCGAAGCTCGGCTTCAGCCCGACCACGCCGCACCAGGCGGCCGGGATGCGCACCGAGCCGCCGGCGTCGGTGCCGATATGCAGCGGCCCGAAGCCGGCCGCCGCCGCCGCGCCCGCCCCCGCCGAGGAGCCGCCCGGCGTGTGGTGCAGGTTCCACGGGTTGCGGGTGATGCCGTGCAGCGGGCAATCACCTTGCGCTTTCCAGCCGAATTCGGTGGTGGTGGTCTTGCCGATGATCACAGCACCCTCGGCCAGCAGGCTGGTGACAGCCGGCGCGTCCTCGGCCGCCGGGCCGGGCTCGGAGAGGCGGCTGCCGCGCCGGGTCGGCAGGCCGGCGACGTCCACCAGGTCCTTCACCGTCACCGGCACGCCGTCCAGCCCGCCGATCGGCCGGCCGACCCGCCAGCGCGCCTCGCTCGCCTCGGCGGCGGCCAGGGCCGCGGGGTGCATCGCCGCGAAAGCGTTGATCGCCGGATTCAGCCGGGTGATGCGCTCGCTGATCGCCTGCAGCACCTCCACCGGGCTGAGGGCGCGGCGGGAATACAGGCCAAGGAGGTCCTCGGCGGTCATCATGGCGGGGTCGGTGGCGGAGATCGGGGCAGGCATGGGGCTCTTCCGGGTTGGCGGTTTCCGGGGCAGCATAGGCATGCGCAGCCGAGAAGGAACCCCGCATGAGCGATCCCGAAACCACCCCCGACCGCGGCGAACCCTGGCAATGGCCCGAAAGCACCTGGCGCGGCATCGTCGAGCGCGCCTATGGCGGCCGCAGCCTGGCGCCGCCAAGCTGGCCGGATGGCGCCAGCTGCGCGGTGGCGCTAAGCTTCGATGCCGACCACGAGACCATCCCGCTGCGCGACGCCGATGAAAGCCCGATGCGCATCAGCGAGGGCCAGTACGGCAGCCGGCGCGGCATGCCCCGCATCCGCGCGCTGCTGGAGCGCGAGGGCATTCCGGCGACCTTCTTCTACCCCGCCGTCTCCGCCCTGCTGCACCCCGACGAGGTGCGCGGCGTGGCGCAGGAGGGCCATGAGATCGGCATCCATTCCTGGATCCACGAACGCAACACCTCCCTGCCCTACGAGGCCGAGCGCGACCTGTCGTTCCGCGCCGCCGAGGTGCTGGAGCAGCTCTCCGGCCGCGCGCCGGTGGGCATGCGCACCGCCAGCTGGGACTTCTCGCCGAACACGCTGGTGATCATTCAGGAGATGGGGCTGCTGTACGACTCCTCGCTGATGGCCGACGACGACCCGTACGAGCTGCTGTCGGACGGCGAGCCTTCCGGGGTGGTGGAGCTACCGCCGGAATGGATTCGCGACGATGCGGTGTATTTCAACATGAACCGCTTCTCCGGCCTGCGCCCGTACACGCCGCCGAGTTCGGTGGAGGAGATCTTCCGCGCCGAGTTCGACGGCGCGCTGGCCGAGGGCGGCCTGTTCCTGCTGACCATGCACCCGCATGTCAGCGGCCACCGCAGCCGCATCAAGGTGCTGGAGCGGCTGATCAAATACATCAAGAGCCAGGGCAAGGTATGGTTCGCCACCCACGAGCAGGTGGCGCGCTGGTGCAAGGGAACGGCATAATCGCTGCCTCCGCGTGTCGCTTCATCGTGAAGGCAGGATTCACATGGCGGCGGGGAGAACGGGAGAAGCAAGCGCCGCTGCTGCGCTACCTCTTCGGCTTTCCGCCTCTTTGTGATCCTGCTTCCTTGCTTACCTAATCAAGCAAGACAGGTCGCAAAGAGACGTAGAGGCGAAGAGAAGCAAGCGGAGCAGGATTCATCTCAGTCCTTTCTTCTCCCCGTCTCCCCGTCTCCCCGTCTCCCCGTCTCCCCGTCTCCCCGTCTCCCCGTCTCCATGTGAATTCTGTCTTCGAGACCAACAAATGGAGACGGCGAGCAGCAAGTTCCGCCGCTGCGCTATCTCTTCGCCGCTACGTCTCTTTGTGACCTGTCTTGCTTGCTGATCGGCGCCCAACCACTCAGGCCTGATGGCAGCCCTCAATCATCATCATCCGGCCGCCGCACCAGCACCTCGCGCTTGCCGACATGGTTGGCCGGGCCGACGATGCCCTCCTTCTCCATCTGCTCGATCAGCTTGGCGGCGCGGTTGTAGCCGATCTGCAGATGGCGCTGGATGAAGCTGGTGCTGGCCTTGCCCTCGCGCGCCACCACATCCACCGCCTGGTCGAACAGCGACTTCTCGCCATCGCTGGCCCCGGCAATGCCCGAGAGTGCGGAGGCCTCGGATTCGTCACTGGCCTCGGTCACCTCCTCCAGATAGGCCGGCTCGCCCTGTTCGCGCAGGAAGGCGACCACCTCCTCCACCTCGCGGTCGGAGACGAACGGGCCGTGCACCCGCCCGATCCGCCCGCCGCCGGCCATGTACAGCATGTCGCCCTGGCCGAGCAGTTGCTCGGCACCCTGCTCGCCGAGGATGGTCCGGCTGTCGAACTTGCTGATCACCGTGAAGCTGATCCGGGTGGGGAAGTTGGCCTTGATGGTGCCGGTGATCACGTCCACCGACGGCCGCTGGGTCGCCATCACCACATGGATGCCGGCGGCGCGGGCCATCTGCGCCAGGCGCTGCACGGTGATCTCGATCTCCTTGCCGGCGACCATCATCAGGTCGGCCATCTCGTCGATCACCACCACGATGAACGGCAGCGGTTCCAGCGCCAGCGGCTGGTCCTCGAACACCGGCTTGCCGGTCTCGCTGTCGAAGCCGGTCTGCACCCGGCGGTTGACGATCTCGCCGCGCGCGGCGGCCTCGGCGACGCGCTGGTTGTAGCCGCCTACATTGCGCACGCTGAGCTGGCTCATCGCCCGGTAGCGGCGCTCCATCTCGCGCACCGTCCATTTCAGCGCCACCACCGCCTTGGCCGGCTCGGTGACCACCGGCGCCATCAAATGTGGAATGCCCTCGTAGACCGAGAGTTCCAGCATCTTCGGGTCGATCATGATCAGCCGGCACTGGTCCGGCGACAGCCGGTAGAGCAGCGACAGGATCATCGCGTTGATGCCGACCGACTTGCCCGAGCCGGTGGTGCCGGCAACCAGCAGATGCGGCATGCGGGCCAGATCGGCGATCACCGGGGTGCCGCCGATATTCTTGCCCAGCGCCAGGGACAGCGTGCCCTTGTCGCCGGCCCATTCCGGCGAGGACAGCAACTCGCTGAGATAGACGGTGTCGCGCTTCGGGTTCGGCACCTCGATGCCGATCACGTTGCGGCCGGGCACCGTGGCGATACGCACCGCGGTGACCGACAGGCTGCGCGCCACGTCATCGGCCAGCCCGATCACCCGCGCGGCGCGGATGCCGGGCGCCGGCTCCAGCTCATACAGCGTGACCACCGGGCCGGGCTGGTGATCGACGATGCGGCCCTGCACGCCGTAATCGGCCAGCACCGATTCCAGCATCCGCCCGGTCGCCTCCAGTGCCTCGCGGCTGAGCGCGCCGGAGCCGGCCCGGCCCGGCGCCTTGGCCAGCAGGTCGATCGGCGGGAAGCGCCAGCCGACCTCCTCCATCGCCGGCTTCTCCGGCTTGCCGGCGAGGCGGCGCGGCGCGCGGCTGGCCGCGGCGGCTGCAGCCGGTGGCTCCGGCGACGGTTCGGCGCGCGGTACCGACAGGCTGGAGGCGTGGCGCGGCGCCGACGCCCCATCCTGCCGCGTCTCGTCCTGCGATGCGGCGCGGCGGGCGCTGGGGCGGGTGCCGTTGACCTTATGGATCACCCAGGCGCCGGCCGCGGCCAGCCGGGCCATCAGCCGGGCGGTGGCAGCCACCGCCCGGCGAACCCAGGCCAGGGCGCGGCGCAGCCCACGGGCGGCGGCGCGCCATTCGCCGAGCGTCAGGCCGAGCGCCAGCAGCGCCAGCACCACGGCGAGCGCCGCCCCCAGCGCGCCGATCACCCAGCCGCCATGGGCGCCGAACAGCCCGCGCCCGACGCCCCCGGTGCCATCGGCCAGCATGATGCCGACCGCACCGCCCGGCCCGGCCGCCACCGGCCACAGCAGCGGCTGGCCGTGCGGCCCAGGCAGCCCGGCCAGCACCGCGGCCAGCACCGGCATCGCCAGCAGCAACCCGATCACCCGCACCGCCGCGCCGCTGCCGGCCAGGTCGTGCCGCCGGTTGGCGCTGATCCGCCAGGCCCAGGCCAGCATCGCCAGCGCCGGCAGCGCCGCCGCCGCGCCGACCGCCTGCATCAGCAGGTCGGCGACGATCGCCCCCGGCTTGCCGACGACGTTCAGCGTGCCGGCGGTGCTGGCGGTATTCCACGACGGATCCAGCGGGTGATAGCTGGCCAGCGCCAGCAGCAGCGCCACTGCGCCGAGCGCCAGCAACAGCGCGCCGCATTCGGCAAACCGCCGGCCGATCAGCGCGCGCAGTTCCGGTGAAGCGAGGCGTCGAGAATATGTGGCCGCCGTCATCGGTCCCCTCCAGGCGCGGCGCCGCAGCGGCGATGCTCACGCATTACCGGAAGTATAGGCCAGAACCGCCTGACGAAAGAAGGGTTGTGTGCACGGTTCCGCTAACCGGGCTGCCAGCCCGGCGGCGCCAGGGTGAAGCCGGTGAAATCGAACGCCGGCGCCACCAGGCAACTGACCAGGCTCCAGGCGCCCAGGCTGGTGGCGGCCTGCCAGTGCCCCGCCGGAACCACGCCCTGCAGCGACTCGCCGGCCCCGAGATCGGGGCCAAGGTGCTGCGACTCGCTGCGGCGCGAATCGGCCGAGACCTGCAAATCCAGCGGCGCGCCGGCCTGCCACAGCCAAAGCTCGGCGGCATCCACCTTGTGCCAGTGGCTGCGCTCGCCGACATGCAGCAAAAACAGGATCGCGGTGCCGACGCCACGCCCGCCAGCGGCCGGCAGATCGCGCCAGGTCTCGCGATAATGCCCGCCTTCCGGGTGCGGGAGCAGGCCGAGGGCGGCGATCACCACCGCGCCGGCCAGCCCGGGGTCGCGCAGGTTCAGTGCGGGTCCGCCGGCACGGTGCGCGCGAGGCCCGGGGTTTCCATGATCTCGGCGAACCAGGCGGTCAGTTGCGGCCGGCCGCCGCGCCACGGCTCCGGGCCGAAGCGCAAATCCAGGTAGCCGAGCGCGCAGGCCACCGCCACGGCGCCGATATGCGGCGTCTTCGGCGGCAGATCGCGCTCCAGCCCGTCCAGCGCCCGGTTGATCACCGCCTGCTGGCGGGCCATCACCGCGTCATGCGCCGCATCGGGCGCGCGGCGCTGCTCCAGGCGGCGCAGGACGGCGGCATCCAGCACCCCATCGGCGATCGCCTGCTGCTTCAGCGCCACCCAGCGGGCGCCGCCGGCACGCGGAAACAGCGGCGGCGCGTCACCCACACTGTCGAGGAACTCGCAGATCACCGGGCTGTCGAACAGCGCCAGCCCATCGACGGTCACCAGGCACGGCACCTTGGACAGCGGATTGGCGGCCAGCAGGCCAGCCGGCGAGTCGTGCGGGTTGGTGCCGACCAGGGTGATCTGCTGGTCAATGCCGCGGATGATCGCGCAGGCCATCACCTTGCGCACATACGGGCTGGTCGGCGAATGGAACAGCTTCACCGGAAATGATCCTTGCGGGCACGCAGGTCGGCCAGCGTCGCCACGTCCGGCGCCCGCAGGAACGGGTTGCATTCCAGCTCGTCGGACAGCCGGCTCGGCACCGTCGGCAGCCCCATCGCCCGCAACTCCGCGACCCGCTCGGCATAGGCGAGCAGATCGAGGTTCTCCGGGTCGGCGTCGCGCGCGAAGCGGGCGTTGCTCTCGGTGTATTCATGGCCGCAGCACACCAGCGTGTCGCCAGGCAGCGGGGCGAATTTCATCAGGCTGGTGAACATCTCCTGCGGCGTGCCCTCCAGCAGCTTGCCGCAGCCCAGACTGAACAGCGTATCGCCGCACAGCAGCACGCCGGCGCCTGAGCCAGAATCGGCCGGGAAATAGAAGCTGATATGCCCACGGGTATGCCCCGGCGTCTCGAACACCCGCGCCGTGGAGGCGCCGAGATCGACCTCCGAGCCTTCCCACACCTCGCGGTCCAGCTTCGGCAGCCGTTGCCGGTCGGCCCGCGCGCCGACCACCGGGGCGCTGTAGCGGGCGCGGATATCCTCGGTGGCGGCGATATGGTCGCTGTGGTGATGGGTCAGCAGGATCATATCCAGCTTGCCGCCGGCGGCCTCGATCGCCGCCTCGATCGGCTCGGCCTCGGCCGGATCGACGACGGCGAGGCAACCGCTCTCCTCGTCGCGGACCAGCCAGGCGTAGTTGTCGGACAGAATGGCAACCGGGGTGACTGTGATCATGCGGTAAATGTAGCACCGCCCGGCCGGGTTGCAATCTCACAAGTGAAACGACCCGGCGAAGCCCCGCCGGCGTGCTATATGAAGGGGATGGCCACCGACATCTACGCGGCAGCGGATTTCTACGGCACCAGCCGCGGCGGCGTGGCGGCCCTGCTGCTGCGCGAGCGGCTGGCCGCACTATGGCCGTCCCTGACCGGCCAATCGGTGCTCGGCATGGGCTACGCCGCCCCCTACCTGCGGCTGTGGCGCGAGGAGTCCGAACGCTGCATCGCCCTCACCCCGGCGCAGATCGGCGCCGCCCGCTGGCCGGCCGGCGCCGCCAACCTGGCCTGCACCGCCGAGGAAGACGCGCTGCCGTTCGCCGATATGAGCTTCGACCGCATCCTGTTGATCCACGGCCTGGAAGCCGCCGACAACGCCCGCCGCATGCTGCGCGAGGTCTGGCGGGTGCTGAAGGATGACGGCCGGCTGCTGATCGTGGCGCCGAACCGCAGCGGCATGTGGGCGCATCTGGAGGGCACCCCGTTCGGCCAGGGCCAGCCGTACTCGCCGGGCCAGGTCGGCCGGCTGCTGGCCGCCGCGATGTTCCGCGTCGAACGCCGCGACACCGCGCTGTATCTGCCGCCCGGCCACGCCCGCCTGCTGCTGCGCAGCGCCCGGCTGTGGGAGAATGCCGGCCGCCGGCTGGTGCCGGGGCTTGCCGGGGTGACCATCTCCGAGGCGGTGAAAGACATCTACGCCGCGGTCCCGATGGCCAAACCGGCGCGGCGCAAGCTGATGCTGGTGGAAACCTCGTAACCCCGGCCGCTCGCTTGCCTCGCCCCGCCGGCGCGCTATCTTCGCTCGATCACGCAGCGGGGAACGCGCCATGTCCATGATCCAGATCGCCGCCACCGACGGCGCCGGCACCTTCAACGCCTGGCTCGCCGAACCGGCCAAAAAACCCGCCGGCGCCGTGGTGCTCATCCAGGAAATCTTCGGCGTCAACGACTCAATGAAGCAGACCGCCGCCGCGGTCGCCGATCTCGGCTTCCTGGTGCTGGTGCCCGACCTGTTCTGGCGCATCGAGCCCGGCGTCGATATCACCGACAAATCCAAGGCCGAGTGGGACAAGGCGTTCGCGCTGATGAACGCCTTCGACGCCGCCAAGGGCATCGAGGACCTGAAAGCCACCCTCGCCGCCGCCCGCACCCTGCCCGGCGGCAACGGAAAAGCCGGCACCATGGGCTACTGCCTCGGCGGCCGCCTGGCCTTCATGATGGCCGAGCAGTCCGACGCCGACGTCAACATCTCCTATTACGGCGTCGGTCTCGACAGCCTGCTGGCCGACCTGCCGAAAGTGCGCCGCCCGCTGCTGGTCCACATCGCCGAAAAGGACGAGTTCTTCCCCGCCGAGGGCCGCGCCAAAGTGCTGGAAGCGGCGAAATCCAACCCCCACCTCACCGCCCACACCTATCCCGACGCCAACCACGCCTTCGCCCGCGTCGGCGGCACCCACTGGCAGGGCCGCGCCGCCACCATCGCCAACGGCCGCAGCGCCGAGGCCCTTGTGGCGGCGCTGGGATAGCCCGCTACTCCGTCGCCTTCCGCGCCAGCCCGGCCAGGAACGCGTCCATCTCCGCCGCCACCCCCGCCGGCAGCATCACGCCATGCCGGGCGAACACCCGCGTCGCGAGATCGCCGCCGCTGCTGCGGGTCAGAAACACCTTTCCCGCCGCGTCCTGCCAGACCAGCACCCGCATCGGCAGGTCCAGCGCCAGCGTCGGATGCGCCCGCAGCGCCGGCGTGCCGGTGCGCGGATCACCGAACAGCACCACGGTGCGCCGATCCAGCGCCAGCCCCACCGCCTTGGCCGCAGCCGCGTGATCGATCTGGCTGAACACCACCCAGCCGGCTGCCCGCACCGCGCTCTCGAACCGGCTGATCGTGCCATCCACGTCATGCGTGCTGGGCCGCGTCACCAGCCCATCCGCCGCCGCCGCCCCGCCGGTCAACGCCAGCAGCACCGCCAGCACGCAGCCGATCCGCCGCATCGCCGCTACTGGTCCCGCCACCAGTTATTCGCCGCCGCCACGGTCTGGAAATTCAGCGCGATCACCTGCGAGCTGGCGATCAACTGCGCCGAATCGTGATCGTAAGCCGGCCGCAGATTGGCCCGCACCTCGGCCGAAGGCTGCGTCACCTTCACGCCGATGCGCGACATTTTCACCGCCAGGTCGAACCCGGCCTGCGGGGTATCGGTCTTCAGGGTGGGCAGCCACACGTCGCTCATCGAATCCTCCTGTGATGCAATCCGCCGCGCCGGCCATCGGTCGCCGCGCAACCTGCAACCCACATTGCCCCAGCCGCCAGCATCACGGAAGCCGCCGTGATCGGCCTCACGCGCCCGGTTTGGCCACCAGCCGCACCCCGGCCAGCCCAGCAAAATGCCGGTCGCAGGTCAGCAGATCGGCGCCATGCGCCAGCGCGGTCGCATAAACGACGGCATCCGCGGTGGCCAGCCGGTGCCGGGAGCACAACTCCGCCGCCGCCAGCGCGATCGGCATATCGAGATCGGCCACCACGCAGGTCGCGGTGAAGGCGATCACCGCGTCCGCCCGCTGCTCATCAACCTCGCGGCGCAACCATTTCGCCAACTCCAGTTGCACCATGCTGGGCACCAGCCATTCGCCCCGCTCCGGCAACTCGGCCGCCAGCGCCTGCCCCAACGCCGAGCCAGTCAGATACTCCACCCAGGCCGAGGTATCGACCAGCCGCATCAGGTCCGGTCGCTGCGGTCGCGATAGCCCTGCCGCTTCGCCCCGCGCGCGATCCCCGCCAGCGCCTCCAGCTTCGGCACCGGCACCAGCAGCAGCCCGTCCCCCTTGGGGATGAACGCGAACACCTGCCCGGCCTGCCACCCCTGCACGGCCCGCACCGATTTGGGGATCGAAATCTGAAACTTGCTGGACAGCCTGGCCGTGTCCCTCGCTGTCATCACATCCTCCCGATCGATCGTAACAACGTAAGACACTACCACAGATCCCTCGACATTGCCCCAACCCCCAGGATCGGGGAAGCTGCCGCCAACCCAGGCGCCACATCCCGAGGAACCGCCCATCATGTCCGACAAAGTGCTCTATCAACAGGATGGCGGCATCGTCACCATCACCCTCAACCAGCCGGAGCTGCGCAACCCGATCTCCGGCCTGGACATCATCGACCCGCTGATCGCCGCCCTCGAGCGCATGGACGCCGACCCCTCGGTGCACGTCGCCATCCTCACCGGCGCCGGCACCGCCTTCTCCTCAGGCGGCAACCTCAAGGCAATGGCGGCAGCGCTGGACCAGCGCGCCACCACCCCGATCGACACTCCGAAATACTACACCCAGGGCATCCAGCGCATCCCGCTGGCCTTCGAGCGGCTGGAGGTGCCGATCATCGCCGCGGTCAACGGCGCCGCCATCGGCGCCGGCTGCGACCTCGCCTGCATGTGCGACATCCGCATCGCCGCCGAGAGCGCCCGCTTCGCCGAAAGCTTCGTCAAGGTCGGCATCGTCCCCGGCGACGGCGGCGCCTGGCTGCTGCCGCGCGTGGTCGGCTTCTCCAAGGCCAGCGAGATGGCCTTCACCGGCGACACGCTGAACGCCGCCGAGGCGCTGGCCTGCGGCCTGGTCTCCCGCGTGGTGCCCGACGCCGAACTGATGGACGCCGCCCGCGCGCTGGCCGCCCGCATCGCCGCCAACCCCTCCCGCGCGGTCCGCATGACCAAGCGCCTGCTCCGCGAAGGCCGCGACACAAGGCTCGACTCGCTGCTGGAATTCTCCGCCATCATGCAGGCCCTGGCCCACACCTCGCCCGACCACCGCGAGGCAGTGATGTCGTTCATCGAAAAGCGCAAGCCGGAGTTCAACAAGAAGTAGAATTCACAAGAAGACGTAGAGGCGTAGAGAAGCAAGGCATTCAAAGAGACCCCGGAGATGTGAAGACACCGCTCCCGCTTCCTATTCGCCTGGACGTCTCTTTGTGAATCTTTCTCGCTTTCTTTCCCCGCTCACCGCCGATCCAGCTCCCGCCGCAGCGCCTCCACCTGCGCCACCGCGAATTCCAGCACCACCCTGGTGCGCGGCGCCAGGTTGCGGCGCGACGGATAGGCCAGCACCACCGGAATCCGCTCCGCCGCGTAGCTGGGAAACAGCCGCACCAGCCGCCCGTCGCGCAACTCGTCCGCCGCCTCGAACTCGGCCAGCAACGCCACCCCGCCGCCGGCCATTGCCGACAGCCGCATCGCGCGGGTGGAATTGGTGCTGAACCGCCCCTGCAGCGCCACCGAAACCGGCCCCTCCGCCCCCTCGAACCGCCAGGTGGCATGGCCGTTGCTGCCGACATTGCCCACCACGCATTGATGCCGGGCGAGTTCCTCCGGCCGCTGCGGTTCGCCATGCTCGGCCAGGTAGTCGGGTGAGGCCACCGCCACCAGCCCGACATGCCCGACGCTGCGCACCACCAGCGACGAATCCGCCACCTCGCCGATGATCGCCGCGAGATCCAGCCGCTCCTCCACCATGTTGCCGACATGGTTCATCATCAGCAGCTCCACCGACAGATCCGGATGCTGCGCCAGCAGCAGCGGCAAGCGTCGCGCCAGAAACAGCCCGAACGCCCCTGGCGTCGCCAGCCGCACCTGGCCTGCCGGCGCCCGCCGGTGCTGCCCGAGGGCTGCCTCCATCTCCTGCGCGGTTTCCAGCAGATGCCTTGCATGCGCCAACAGGTCCTCGCCATCATTGGTCAGGCTAAGCCGCCGCGTGGTGCGATGCAGCAGGCGAACCCCGAAATGGTCCTCGAGCTGCGCCAGCTGGCGGGTCACCGCCGATTGGCTGGAGGCCGATTGCCGCGCCGCGGCGGTCAGCGACCCGGTCTCCACAACCGCCAGGAAGGTGGTCAGCGCGGCGATCATGTCCATCATTGCACCTCTTTCGACATATATATAATGCTATTAATTCAGATTGTCTTTTTGGCTCATGAGAATCATATCGCATCCATCGATGGAGACCAGAACCGGCCCGCCGGGCCGGCCCCGGCAGATTTCAACAGAAACAACGCTCAACCAGGACAACGCCCATGAAAACCCTCTTGCTTGCCGCCGCCACCGTCCTCAGCCTTTCACTGACCATTCCCGCTTTCGCCGCCGGCGGCGATGCCGGCTACGCCTATCAGCCCACCGTCGGCGGTGATGCCGGCTATGCCTATCACCCCACTGTCGGCGGCGACGCCGGCTACGAGTATCACCCCGCCGTCGGCGGCGACGCCGGTTACGAGTATCAGCCCGCCGTCGGCGGTGACGCCGGCTATGCCTATCAGGCCGCCGTCGGCGGCGACGCCGGCTACGAATACAGCCCCAGGTGAGCCTTGCGCACACCATGAGGCGACCTCCGGTCGCCTGACCCACGCCTGATCGCGGCACCGCAGCCGCCCGGCACCAACCCGGGAGGCTGCGGCGCGCAGGTCTGCTGCCGGCACAACCCGGCGGCGCCAGCCCCGCCGCACCCCAGGCAATTTATTTCCCGGCAAGCTGATCCAACCAGACCGCTGCCGCGTATCGCCTATATCAGGCAGCCGATGCCGCGATGGACCAGGGCGCCAACCCCGCCTCACCCGTCCCGGCTTCACCCAACGGCCCGCCAGCACGCGATGGCTCGATCAACAGGAAGCAAACCGAACGACAGGGGCTGCGAGGAATACACCGATTTACGCATAAATCTAATGTGTTTTCGTCAGATTGTTTTCTCGCGCCGACGAAATCATATTCCGGCTATCGACGGTGACCAAGCGCACCGGCCACGCCGACCAAACAAACACAGAACCCTAAGGATACCGATCATGAAAACCACTCTTCTCGCCGCCGCCACCGCCCTCAGCCTCGCGCTGGCCCTTCCCGCCTTCGCGATGGGTGGCGATGCCGGCGCCCAGTATCAACCCACCGTTGGCGGTGACGCCGGCTACGACTACCAGCCGACCATCGGCGGTGACGCCGGCTACCAGTATCAGCCCACCGTCGGCGGCGACGCCGGCTTCGAGTATCAGGCCACCGTCGGCGGTGACGCCGGCTACCAGTATCAGCCCACCATCGGTGGTGACGCCGGCTACCAGTATCAGCCCACCGTCGGCGGTGACGCCGGCTACCAGTATCAGCCCACCATCGGTGGTGACGCCGGCTACCAGTATCAGCCCACCGTCGGCGGCGACGCCGGCTTCGAGTATCAGGCCACCGTCGGCGGTGACGCCGGCTACCAGTATCAGCCCACCATCGGTGGTGACGC
>JBEPTZ010000003.1:0-83393 GCA_041691815.1 Rhodospirillales bacterium
CTCGGCCCGATCGCCTTCCAGTTCGGCACCCGCCCGCTGCTGACCAAGGAAAGCCCGATCGGCGACGCCTGGAAGCGCCGGCTGCTGACGTTGAAGGAGGGCGACGTCTTCCTCAACCATTTCAGCCCGACCGGCTTCTATTCCTCGGCGGTGAACAACGACTTCATCAAGGAACTGCGCGAACGCAACGACCGCCAGGTGGCCTTCACCACCGAGCCGGTGGGCGAGCACCAGGCGGAATTCGGTGTCGGCCCGCGCAAGCGCATCGTCTACCTCACGCCGCCCGACCTGTCCCGCGCCCAGGGCTGGGAGAGCCAGGGCTTCACCGAGGCAATGCGCACGCCGGATTCGACGCTGATCTTCGTCACCCCGGACAAATCGCAGGAGATCGTCCAGGATCAGATCAACTGCATGGGCTGCCTCAGCCAGTGCCGGTTTTCCAACTGGACGCATCACGGCCCGGAATACAGCACCGGCAAGAAGGCCGATCCGCGCAGCTTCTGCATCCAGAAAACGCTGCAAGACATCGCCCACGAGTCCGACCTCGACGCGGTGCTGGAGAAGAACCTGATGTTCTCCGGCCACAACGCCTACCGCTTCGCAAAGGACCCGTTCTACGGCAACGGCTTCATCCCGACGGTGCGGCAACTGGTCGAGCGGATTTTGACCGGAAGGTAAGGAAGCAGTTCTTTTTTGCAAAAAAGAACCAAAAAACTTTATCCGCCTTGCGACAGCCGAGGTGCGGAGACGCTGGAGCCTCCAAAACGGATGAAGTTTTTTTGCTTCTTTGTTTTCAAACAAAGAAGACTTTCTTGCCTCACCCGAGCGCCTCATCGAGATCGCGGATCAGATCCTCCGCGTTCTCCAACCCGATCGACAGCCGCACCACGTCCGGTCCGGCGCCGGCGGCGATCTGCTGCTCGTCGGTCAGTTGCCGGTGGGTGGTCGAGGCCGGATGCAGGATCAGGCTGCGGGTGTCACCGAGATTGGCCAGGTGCGAGAACAGCCGCACCGCTTCGACCAGCCTGGTGCCCGCCTTGAAGCCGCCCTTGACCCCGAATGTGAACACCGAGCCGGCGCCGCGCGGCATGTAGCGCTGCGCCAGCGCGTGGTACGGGCTGTCCGGCAGGCCGGCATACGAAACCCAGGCGACACGCGGATCGCCGGCCAGGAACGCCGCGACCTTGCCGGCGTTGGCCACGTGGCGTTCCATGCGCAGCGGCAAGGTCTCGATGCCGGTGAGGATCAGGAAGGCGTTCATCGGCGCCAGGGTCGGCCCGAAATCGCGCAATCCCACTGCTCGTGCCTTGGTAGTGAAGGCGAAATCGCCGAAATTTTCGTGAAATTTCAGGCCGTGATAGGCCGGCTCCGGGTCGCTGAGGCTGGGGAAGCGGTTGCCGGCCGACCAGTCGAACTTGCCGGATTCCACCGCCACGCCGCCGAGCGAATTGCCGTGGCCGCCGAGGAACTTGGTCATCGAGTGGAGCACCAGGTCGGCGCCATGCTCGAACGGCCGGCACAGATACGGGCTGGCCAGCGTGTTGTCGACGATCAGCGGGATGCCGGCGCCGTGGGCGATATCCGCAATCGCCTGCAGGTCGCTCACGATGCCGCCGGGATTGGCCAGGCTCTCGACGAAGATCGCCTTGCATTTCGGCGTCAGCGCGGCGCGGAAATTCTCCGGATCGGTCGGGTCAACGAAGTGGCAGCCCCATCCCAGCTTCTTGAACGACAGCGAGAACTGGGTGAGCGAGCCGCCATACAGGTTGCGGCTGGCGAGGAATTCGTCGCCCGGCGACAGCAGCGTGAAGAAGGTGAGGAACTGCGCCGCATGCCCGGACGCCGCCGCCACCGCCGCCCGCCCGCCTTCCAGCGCCGCCACCCGCTCCTCCAGCACCGAAACGGTCGGGTTGGACAGCCGCGCGTAGACATGGCCGAAATCATGCAGGTTGAACAGCGAGGCGGCGTGATCGACATCCTCGAACACATAGGCGGTGGTCTGGTAGATCGGCGTGATCCGCGCGCCGGTGGCGCTGTCCGGTGCGGCGCCGGCATGTATCGCCAGCGTGTCGAAACCGAAATTCGCCGAACGGTCCGGCGCCGGGTGCCGCTTGCCCCGCCGCTCGGTCGGCGCTTCGGCGGGCCGGTTGCGGATCAGCCCGGAATTGACCCCGCCGCGCGACAATTCGCCGCCGAGCCGGCCGTATTCGATCTTCGGGCAGCGATCCATCACCACCTCGATGCCGGCCTGCTCGGCGCGGGCGGCGGCCTCGTCGTTGCGGACCCCGAGTTGCATCCACACCACCCTGGCGCCGATCGCGATCGCGTCCTCGACGATCGGCGGCACCTGCGCCGAGGCGCGGAACACGTCGACCATGTCGACCTTGTCCGGGATGTCGCGCAGGCTGGCATAGACGGTCTCGCCCAGCAGTTGCTGCCCGGCGGTGCCGGGGTTCACCGGGATGACGCGATAGCCCTTTGATTGCAGATACTTCATCACGAAGTAGCTCGGCCGGTTCCAGTTCGACGAGGCGCCGGCCATGGCGATGGTATGGACGCCTTGCAGGATCGCGCGGATCTTGGCGTCGGGGTAGCTCATGGTCACGACATCGTTCATCGCGAGCTACCGCCGCTCCGTCCAGCTTTCCGAGAACGCCAGCGCGCAGGTGCTGAACGGCCGCCCCTCGCGCTGGCGGGCCCAGGGCTGGCCGGCCGCGGTCACCCCGTTGCGGGTCACCTGGGCGCCCAGCGCCGGCACCAGCACGGTGCACACCCCATAGCGCCGCGTCGGGTCTTCCGACGGCTGGGTGTGCAGCAGCAGCGGCTCGCCGATGCGATACCACGTCAGCGCGATACGCTCCTCGCCGGTGTCCAGCCGCTCGGTCCAGGAGTCGCGGGCATCGCCGTGGCGGCGGAAGCGGGCCAGGGTGGCGGGCAGGCTCTCATCGGCCAGCTCCGCGTTCAGCATCCCCTGCACGGTGGCTTGCAGCCAGCGGGCCATGGCGATGTTGTCGCTGTAGATGCGCCAAGCGCCATCGGTCAGCTCGCTCTTGAGATACAGCACATGGCCTGGCCCCGCCGGCGACAGCAGGATGCGCCAGAAGCTGGCATTGGTGGTGATCGGGCCGTCATCGGTGGCGCTGAGGCGGATGAACGGGTTCTCCCCGGTCAGGATCACACGGTTGGCATCTGCGCTCATGGTGCGGTCTCCCTGGCGACAATGTGGCCGCCATCATCGCCGCTTCGTGCCCGCACGGCCAGCCCCCGCTTGCAGACAAAACCACGCGGCCCCACTGTCCGGGCTCGCACACGGAGCACCGCCATGAAATTCGCCTATTCCCCCGCCAGCCCCTATGCCCGCAAGGCATTGGCCTGCGCCATCGCCCGCGGCATCGACAGCCGCCTCGAACTCTGGAAGGTCGGCACCACCGACCCGGCACTGCTCCCGATCAACCCGCTGTCCAAGATCCCGACCCTGGTCACCGATGACGGCGTCTCGCTGTACGACAGCCCGGTGATCTGCGAGTATCTCGACAGCCTGGGCGATGCCCCGAAGCTGTTCCCGCCGCCCGGCCCGGCCCGCTGGACCGCGCTGCGCCAGCAGGCACTGGCCGACGGCATCCTGGACGCCAGCCAGCCACGCCGGCGCGAGATCGCGCTGCCGCAGGACCAGGGGCGGGTGGACTACATCGCCCAGCAGCGCGGCAAGGTCGCCCGCTCGGTCGCGGCGCTGGAGAGTGAGGCCGGCACGCTCGGCCAACTGGCGACCATCGGCGAGATCACCGTCGCCTGCGCGCTGGGCTACCTGGATTTCCGCTACGCCAACGAACCCTGGCGGCCGGGGCATCCGAAGCTGGAGGCCTGGTACGCGAAAGTGGTGGCGCTGCCGCCGCTGGCGCGGACGATGCCGCCGGCGGGGTAAGGCCCGGCGGGGTAAGGCAAGGTCTTCTTTTTGTGAACAAAAAGAAGCAAAAAAACTTTTCATCCCCTGGAGTCTTGGTCAACTCCCGAGGCTCCAGGGGCGGCTATTCGCTCACTCTTCGCCTGATCCGCTCGGAGATGAAATCGATGACCGCCACCGTTGCCAGGATCAGCAGGATGATGAACGCCACCTCATCCCAGTAGCGCACCTTGATCCGTTCGGCGATCTGCAGCCCGATGCCGCCGGCGCCGACCACCCCCAGAACGCTGGCGCTGCGGGTATTGCTCTCCACCGAATACAGGAACACCGCCACCATCACCGGCAGCACCTGCGGCAGCAGCCCGAACCGCAGGCGCAGCACCGGATGCGCGCCGGTGGCGGTGATCGCCTCGCCGGGGCCGGGATCGGCATTCTCGATCGCCTCGGCGAACAGCTTGGCCAGCACCGCGACCTCGGCCGCCATGATCGCCAGCACCCCGGCCAGCGGCCCCAGCCCCACCGCCCGCACGAAGGCCAGCGCCCAGATCAGTTGGTCCATGCCGCGGAACCCGTCGAACACCCGGCGGATGGAGAAATGCGCCAACGCGTTCACCACCACGTTGCGGGCGCCGAGAAACCCCAGCGGCACCGCCACCACCATCGCAGCAAAGGTGCCGAGAAAGGCCATCGCCACGCTTTGCCCCATCCCGGTCAGGATTTCCCGCCATTGCGTGCCGGGCCTCGGTGGGATCATCAGCCGCACGATGGTCAGCAGCCCGTCCAGCCCATGCCACAGCCGCTGCGGCGTGATGCCGAACCACCACAGCACCGCCCCCAGCCAGCCGACAAACCCCACCGCCACCGCAATCCGCACCGCCCGCACCCGCGGCGCCGCGGTGAACGCGCGCGGCATCTGCGCCTGCCAGGCGGCAATCTCGGCGGCGCTCATTTCGCCGGCCTTCACATTGCCTCTCCCATCGCCCAGCTGCGCAACCGCTCGCTGGCCAGGTCGATCGCCGCCACCACCAGCACGATCAGCACCACGATGGCGCTGATCTCCTGGTAGTAGTTGAAGCTGATCACCTGGTACAATTCCTGCCCGATCCCACCGGCGCCGACAAACCCGATCACCGTCGCCCCGCGCACGTTGAACTCGAAGCGCAGCAGCAGGTAGCTGAGGAAATTCGGCAACACCTGCGGCAGGATGGCGTAGCGCACCCCATGCAGCCAGGTGCCGCCGGCGGCGCGAACCCCGTCCCACGGCCGCATATCGGCGTTCTCCACCACCTCGGCGAACAGCTTGCCGGTGGCGCCCACGGTGTGCAGCCCGATCGCCACGATGCCGGCCAGTGGCCCGACCCCGAACGCCCAGACCAGGATCAGCGCATAGACGATGTCCGGCACCGAGCGAAACACCTCCAGCAGCCGCCGGAACCCCAGATACACCACCCGGTTCGGCGCCAGATTGGCCGCCGCCGGAAAGCACAGCAGCCCCCCCAGCAGCCCGCCACCCAGCGTCGCCAGCGCCGCCATCTGGCTGGTCTCGAACAGCAGCCACGCCCAGCTGTCCAGCCGATAGAACCAGTACGCCAGCGACCCCTCGGTCTTGGTGCCATCGAGCAGGCTCGCCCAGTGCAGCGTCGGCGCCAGCTTGGCGAAATACTCGCCCACCCTGGGCACCCCCGCCCACAACACCGCCGGCGATACCTCGGACTCCCACGCCGACAACAGCAGCGCCACCAGCAGCAGCCCGCCATAACCCAGCGTCGCCATGCGCCGTGCATGCCGCCGGGCGCGCCAGGACTGCTCGATATCAAGCAAGAAAAGGGTTCTTTTTTGCAAAAAAGAACCAAAAAACGCCATCCGCCTTGCCGCAGCGGAGCGGCGGAGACGCCGTACACTCCAGGGGATGAAGTTTTTTTGCTTCTTTGTTTTCAAACAAAGAAGACTTCCTCGCCTTCACCGCTGCCGTCGCGCCGCCGCCTCGGCTTTGCGGATATCGACGAACACCTGATAATCGGCATGCGTCACCGGCACCCAGTCCTTGCCGGTCCCCATGTCCACCGCGTGATAGATCTCGGGATAATGCTTCGGGATCGCCCGGTGCAGCGCCAGCATATCGGCCTGGAACGCCGGCGGCGTGTCGGCGCGCAGCACGAACGGCCCGTTCAGGATCGGCCGCGACTTCCAGATGATCCGGATGTCCTTCATGTCCAGCAGCTTGTGGTCGGACATCATCCGCAGCGTGCCGCGGGTATAGCCCATCTCGCGGTCGCCGATGCCCGAGGTCCAGGTCACCCCGGCATCGTATTGCTTGCCCAGCACCGCGATCACCGCCTGCTCGTGCCCGCCGGCGAACCCGGTGCGGCCGAAATACTTGCCCGGTTCCGGATCGATCCCCTCGGCGCGGAACTCGGCGCGCGGAATCAGGTAGCCCGAGGCGCTGTTCGGGTCCGACCACGCCAGCGACTTCCCCTTCATATCGGCCAGCGACATGATCTTGGAATCCGCCCGCACATACATCGCCGCCACGTAGCTGGTGCTGCCATCCGCCTCCTGCGTGGTCAGGATCGGGATGACATTGCCGTGGCTCTCCATCCAGGCCCCGGCATAGGCGGCCGGGCTCATATACGAAGCGTCGATCTGCCCGGCGGCGAAACCCTGGATCACCCCGGCATAGTCGGCCGCCAGCAGCAGCTTCACCGGCACCTTGAAGGTGTCCTCCAGCAGCTTCTGGTAGCCGCCGTAGCGCGCCAGCCGGTCGGTGTCGTTCTCACCGCCCAGCAGCCCGAGCCGGATCACCGGAATCTTGTCCGCCCAGGCGCGACGCCCAGGCGCCGGCATCGGGCGGTCATCATCGGCCCCCGTGCTGGCAGCTTGGGCCGCCATCGGCCAGGCAAGGCGGGCCAGCGGCAGGCAGGCGGCGGTGGCAAGCAGATGGCGGCGGGTCAGCATGGCGATGCCCTCGGTCTGGCGGCAAAAACAACACCAGCCTGCCCATCGCGGCCGGTATGCTGTCAAGCGCCGATGGCACGGGTCTGCGCGGCGACTTTCACCGCCTCGGGATCGCGGCTAGCTTTGCTGCATGACCGAGGTCAAATCGATCTACCAGCGCGGCCTGGGCGGCCCGCCCGCCGGCCCCAACACCAGGGGAGCGAAGCGCGTCGCGGTCATCGGCGCCGGCGCCTGCGGCCTCGCCGCCGCCAAATACCTGCTTCAGGCCGGCTTCGACGTCACCGTGTTCGAGATCGGCAGCCAGATCGGCGGCATGTGGTGCTACGATAACGACAGCGGCCGCTCCTCCGCCTACCGCACCCTGCACATCAACACCTCGCGCGGCGTCACCCGCTTCAGCGACCTGGATTTCGACGCCGAAACCCAGCCCTTCCCCGACCATGTCGACATGCACCGCTACCTGGTGAAATACGCTGCCCATTTCGGCGTCACCCCGCATATCCGCTTCAACAGCCAGGTCGCCCGCGTGCAGCCGCTGTTCGACCCGGCGCGCGAGACACCGAACTGGCAGATCGAATTGCATGACGGCACCACCGAGCGGTTCGACGCGGTGATCGCCGCCACCGGCCACCTCACCCGCCCGCTGCACGCCCCGCCGCTGCAGGAATTCACCGGCGAATACCTGCACTCCCACCACTACCGCGCGCCGGAGTCCTTCGTCGGCAAGCGGGTCTGCGTGGTCGGCGTCGGCAACAGCGCCTGCGACATCGCCAGCGACCTCTGCGTCACCTCGCCCGGCACCGTGCTGGTCGCCCGCTCCGGCGTGGTGATCCTGCCAAAGCTGCTGTTCGGCCGCGCCTTCACCGACATCACCGCCCGCATCCAGCACCCGCTGATCCCCCGCGCCCTGCGCAACCGGCTGATCCGGCTGCTGATCTGGCTCGCCCACGGCGACATGGCGAAACTCGGCTTCAAGCCGCCAACCACGCTCACCCACGTCACCTCCAACGCCACCATCGTCACCGACATCGCCTATCGCCGCGTCACCGTGAAGCAGGGCATCACCAGGGTGGATGGCCGCACCCTGCACTTCGCCGATGGCAGCCAGGGCGAGTTCGACGCGCTGATCGCCGCCACCGGCTATCGCATCGACCTCGACTTCCTGCCGCCCGAGGTGCTTTCGGTGCAGGACAACACGCTGCCGCTGTATCTGCGCATGGTGCCGCCGGACTGGCCCGGCCTGTTCCTGCTCGGCTTCTTCAACACCGACACCGCGCTGAACATGGTGTTCGAGCATCAGGCCCGCTGGATGCGCGAAGTCCTGCTCGGCAACGCCGCCCTGCCCGATGCCGCCGCGATGCACGCCGCCATCGCCGAGCGCGCGCGCTGGTACGCCGGCCGCTACAAACAATCTTCCCGCCACACCATCGAGGAGGAGCATGTCCGCTACCTCACCGATCTCCGCCGCGCGATGAAGGCGATGCTGGCGCGCGCCGCCGGCGCCAATACCGCCAGAACAGGGGCCGCCTGAGCGGGTTCCCCCGCACCGCCAAGCCTGTTACCGTGGTGGTCGAACTGGTTCGGGCGCCACAACGCCCGCAAAAAAAGCGAGGAGGCGTGTCATGCGTGTCACCAGGCGGAGTGCCGTGGTCGGGCTGTCGGCCGTGGCGGGAACCCTTGCCTTCGCGGCGAACCCTGCCACCGCGGCCGATACCATCAAGATCGGCGCCATCTACCCGCTCAGCGGCAACGCCGCCAGCGCCGGTGAATCCGCCAAGGCGGCGCTGGAAGTGGCCGAGGACATCGTCAACAACGCCCACCCCGAACTCGGCGACATCACCCTGGCCAAGGGCGCCGGCCTGCCCAGCCTGGGTGGCGCCAAAATCCACTTCATCTTCGCCGACAACCAGGGTTCGCCGGCGGTCGGCCAGAACCAGGCGCTGCGCCTGATCACCCAGGAGCATGTCACGGCGCTGACCGGCGCCTACCAGTCCGGCATCACGCTGACCGCCAGCGCCATCGCCGAGAAATACGGCGTGCCGTTCGTCAACGGCGAGTCGGTCGCCGCCAACCTGACCGAGCGCGGCTTCAAGTGGTTCTTCCGCACCACCCCGGTCGCCGCCGACATCGCCAAGACCTACATGGCGTTCCTCAAAGATCTCAAGGCCGGCGGCCAGAAGGTCGACAGCATCGCCGTGGTCTACGAGAACAGCGATTACGGCACCTCGATCGCCAAGGTGCTGGAGCAGGTCGCCAAGGGCGAAGGCTTCAATATCGGCCTGCAAATCCCGTACAGCGCCAACACCACCGACGTGCAGCCCCAGGTATTGCAACTCAAGCAGGCCAAGCCCGACGTGGTGGTGTTCGTCAGCTACACCTCGGACGCCATCCTCTACGTCAAGGCGATGCATTCGCTGGACTACAAACCCGCGGTGCTGATCGGCGACGACAGCGGCTTTTCCGACGCCTCGTTCCTCAAGACCGTCGGCAACATCGCCCAGGGCGCCATCAACCGCTCGGCCTGGGATACCGGCAAGCCAGGCAGCCCGACCTTCCATATCAACGAGATGTACAAGAAAATCCGCGGCGCCGATCTCGACGACACCGCCGGCCGCGCAATGCAGGGCGTGCTGACCCTGGCCGACGCCATCAACCGCGCCGGCTCCACCGACCCGGCCAAAATCCAGGCCGCGCTGAAAGCCACCGACCTCAAACCCAACCAACTGATGATGGGCTACCAAGGCGTGAAATTCGACGCCAAGGGCAACAACACCCTCGCCTCCGCCCTGCTGATCCAGGTGCAAGGCGACAAATACGTCGCCGTCTGGCCCAAAGCCCACGCCACCGCGCCGCTGCAACTGCCCTACAAAGGCTGGTAAGACCCATGCCGCTGCGCCCTCGTGGCGGCGGGTCGCAGTCAGGCAAGGCTGGGGCGCTGCCCCAGACCCCGCCAGGGGCCGAGCCCCTGGACCTCGGTTTTGGTTGCCTTCGGCAGAGGGGGGCGAGGTACTGGTTGCAACACCGCCTAGCCCCCCTCTGCCGAAGGCAACAAGATGATGGGTTCCAAGGGCCCGGCCCTTGGCGGGGTTCGGGGCAGCGCCCCGTCTTGCTTGCTGCGGTCCACCACCACCACGGTGCGGCGGCATGAGTCTTACCCTCTTGCAGGTCGTTATTGGCGGGTTGTTGCTGGGGGCGGTTTATGCGTTGTTGGCTTCGGGTCTTACGTTGATCTGGGGCATGATGAATGTGATCAACTTCGCGCATGGCGATTTCGTCATGTTGGCGATGTATACTGCGTTCGTGGTGTTCAAGACGTTGGGTTTGGGGCCGGCGGCGTCGGTGCCGATTGCCGCGTTGTTGTTGGCGACGCTCGGCGTCGTGGTTTATTTCTCGCTGATGCGTCACATCGTCGAGGCGCCGATCATCGCCCAGATTCTGGCGACGTTCGGGCTGGCGTTGTTTCTGCGTTATGCGACGTTCTGGTATTTCGGCGCCAATTTCCTGTCGCTGCCCGGTGATCTGGTGGGCGGCACCTATGACATCGGCGGCATCAGGCTGTCGGCCTCGCGGCTGCTGGCCGGGCTGGTGGCGCTGCTGCTCACCGCCGGGCTGCATTTGTTGCTGACCCGCACGGCGCTTGGCAGCAAGATGCTGGCGGTGGCCGAGGACGAGACCGCGGCCGAGCTGATGGGCATTCAGCCGGCGCACATGCAGGCGGTGGCCTGGGCGCTGGCGGCGGCGGCGGCCGGGGTGGCGGGGGCGTTGATCGCCACGTTTTTCTACATCTCGCCGACGGTGGGGGAGACGCTGGTGATCGTCGCCTTTGTCACCGTCACCCTGGGCGGCTTCGGCAGCATACCTGGCGCGCTGGTCGGCGGATTGCTGATCGGGGTGATCGAATCGCTGTCGTCGTACTTGATCGGCGCTGTCTATAAGGACATCGTCACCTATTCGCTGTTCGTTGCCGTGCTGTGGGTGCGCCCGCAGGGGCTGATGGGCCGTTCTTCATGAGCTGGGGCCTGATGCGCCGCTATCTGTGGCCGGCGATCTGGCTGGTGGTGCTGCTGGCGTTTCCGCTGGTCTGGCACTCGCCGTTCCAGCAGCGGCTGGGGGCGCTGGTGCTGCTGTATGCCATCGCCGCCTCGGCGTGGAACATCCAGGGCGGCTATGCCGGGCAGATTTCGGTGGGCCATGTGATCTTTTTCGGCTGCGGCGCCTATGGCTCGCTGGCCGGCTACACCCATTGGGGGCTGCCGCCTATCGCCGGGGTGCCGCTGGGCATGGCGGCGGCGGTGGCGATCGCGGCACTCATCGGCAAACCGACGCTGCGGCTGTCCGGGCATTATTTCAGCATGGCGACCATCGCGGTCGCCGAGCTGGTGCGGCTGGTGGTCAGCAACACCGATTGGCTGGGCGCCGCCATCGGCCTCTCCGGCCCCACGTTGCCGCGCGGCGTCTATGACCTCTCGTTCACCTCGGCGCTGCCGTACTACTACCTGTTCCTCGCGGTGCTGCTGATCACGCTGCTGATCACCTGGCGGATGCAGGGCAGCCGGATCGGCTATTACCTGCGCGCCATCAAGGACAGCGAGCGCGCCGCCCGCTCGCTGGGGGCGGCGGCGGCGCGCTACAAGATGTATGCCTTCCTGCTCAGCGCCGCACTCACCGCGGCGGCCGGCTCGATGTACGCGATCATGATCGGCTTCGTGGACCCGGAATCCGGCCTCGGCATCCTGATCTCGGTGAAGATCCTGATCATGGCGGCCCTTGGCGGCGTCGGCACGCTGACCGGCCCGCTGATCGGGGCTGCCATCCTGGTGCCGCTGGAGGAGATTTCCAACAACATGTTCGGCGGCAGCGGCGCCGGCATCACCTTCATGGTCTATGGCGCGGTGATCATGCTGCTGGCCCGCTTCCAGCCCGGCGGCCTGCTGGAGTTGATCGATCGCCTGCGGCAGCGCCGCCGGAGTGCCCGCCGTGCTGCTTGAAGCGCGCGGGGTCACCATGGCGTTCGGCGCCTTCAAGGCGGTGGACGACGCCAATGTCGGCGTCGCGGAAGGCGAGGTGCTGGGGCTGATCGGCCCCAACGGCGCCGGCAAGTCGACCTTCTTCAACTGCCTCACCGGCGACCTGACGCCGACCAGCGGCCAGATAAGCTTCGCCGGCCACGACGTCACCCGCCTGCCGCCGGAGGGCCGCGCCGCCCTCGGCATCGCCCGCAGCTTCCAGGTGCCGCTGACCTTCGGGGGCATGACGGTGCTGGACAATGTGATGATCGGCGCCTTCCTGCGCACCTCGCACACCCATGAGGCACGTGACCGCGCCCGCGCGGTGATCGAGCGTGTCGGTCTGGCGCGTCTCGCTGACGTCCCGGCGCGCAGCCTCGGCACCCCTGGCCGCAAGCGGCTGGAGATTGCCCGCGCGCTGGCCACCGAGCCGAAGGTGCTGCTGCTGGACGAGGCGATGGCCGGCCTCACGCCCTCCGAGGTGCGCGAGGCGATCGAACTGGTGCGCGGCATCCACCAGTCCGGCATCACGCTGGTGATCGTCGAGCACATCATGCAGGTGATCGTCACCCTGGCGCAGCGCGTGGTGGTGTTCCACCAGGGCCGCGAGATCGCCAACGGCACCCCCGCCGAGGTGACCAGCGAGGCGCAGGTGATCGAGGCCTATCTCGGCAAGCGCGCCGCCCGCGCGATGCAGAAGGCGCGCTGATGCTCAGCGTCAAGAATCTCGAAGTCCGCTACGGCGACCTGATCGGTGTCGCCGACGTGTCGCTGGAAGTGCCGCAGGGTGGCGTGGTGGCGCTGCTCGGCTCCAACGGCGCCGGCAAGACCACCACGCTGAACGCCATCGCCGGGCTGATCCGGCCCTCGGGCGGCGAGATCGCCTTCCGCGGCGAGAACATCGCCGGCCGCCCCGCCCACGCCATCGTCCGCCGCGGGCTGGCGCTGTCGCCGGAGGGCTGGCGGCTGTTCACCCAGCAGACCGTGGAAGCCAATCTGCGCCTCGGCGCCACGCCACTCTCGAACCGCGCCCGGGTGGCCGAGTTGCTGGCCAGCGTCTACGCGTTGTTCCCCCGCCTGGCCGAACGCCGCCGCCAGCAGGCCGGCACCATGTCCGGCGGCGAGCGCCAGATGCTGGCGGTCGGCCGCGCGCTGATGAGCGACCCGCAACTGCTGCTGCTCGACGAACCCAGCCTCGGCCTGGCGCCGGCGATCGTCGAGACGATGTACGAAACCTTCGATCGGCTGCACCAGGCCGGCCTCACCATCCTGCTGGCGGAACAATCCGTCGAACTGGCGCTGGAGTTCGCCGACCACGCCTATGTGCTGCAGGTCGGCCGCTCGGTGCTGGCCGGCCCGGCGCGCGAGATGGCCGACAATCCCGAGGTGCAGCGCGTGTATATGGGGCTTATTTGACGCCATGCATTCGAATGCATAACCGAATTTTCGCCGCTCAACGGTGCAGAATTGCCACCGCCACGTCGGTGAAGCCGGTCAGCATGATCTGCACGCCGATACACAGCAGAATGAACGCCGACAGCCTGGCGACCGTGCGCCGGGCCGAGGCGCCGAGCAGGCCGGCGATGCGGTCCGCCGAGCGATAGGCAACCCAGATCACCGCCGCCATCGCGACGCAGGCCGCAGTCATGCCGACGAAGAACGGCACCACGCCGATCACCGGCCGGCCGGCGCCGAGTGCGACCGCGACCGAGATGGTGCCGGGGCCGGTGGTGAACGGCAGGGTGAGCGGGAAGAAGGCGATATCCTCGGTGCCTGGTCCAGTGGACTCTACCTGCTCGGCCTTGCGCGCCTCCTGCCGCTCGGGCGCCGACAGCAGGTCCCAGGCACGCAGCGCGACCACCGCACCGCCGGCCAGCCGGAGGGCTGCGAGCGAAATGCCGAAGAAATTCAGCACATAAGCGCCGCCCCATAACGCACCCAGCATCACCAGCAGCGAATAGGCGGCAACGCGATTGGCGAGGCGGCGGCGCTCCTCGCTGGTGGATTCGCCGACCACCTCGTTGAAGATGAACGCCGCACCCGGCGGGTTGACGATGGAGAATAGCGCCGGGAAGGCGAGCAGGAAGGCGCTCAGCATGGGGCGGGAAGTCTTCTTTGTTTGAAAACAAAGAAGCAAAAAAACTTCATCCGTCTTGGAGACACCGGCATCTCCGCACCCCGACTGTTGCAAGGCGGAAAAAAAGTTTTTTGGTTCTTTTGCTCAAAAAAGAACATTTTTTATTCCGTTCTGAGCTCCTGCTCCACCAAACCCGCCCAGAACGACGCGCCGATCGGCAGGATCGCGTCGTTGAAGTCGTATTTCGGGTGATGCACCGCGGTGCTCCCCGTGGCGCCGTCGGCCTGGCCGATGCGCACGAAGCAGCCCGGCACCGCCTGGGCCATGAAGCTGAAATCCTCGCCGCCCATGCTCGGCGGCCGCTCGCGGATCACCTTGTCGGCGCCGAGCAGCCGGGCGGCCGCAATGGCGGCGCGCTCGGTGGGCTCGGCGGCGTTGACCACCGGCGGGTAGCCGCGGCGGTACTCGACGCTGGCCTGGGCGCCGTGTGCCAGCGCGGTGGTTTCGGCGATCATCGGCAGCAGCTGTTGCACCTCGTCCTGCACATCGGGCTTCAGGGTGCGCACGGTGCCGGAGAGCATCGCGGTGTCCGGGATTACGTTATTGGCGCTGCCGGCGTGGAACTGGGCGATCGAGACCACCGCGCTGGCCAGCGGGTCGATGCGGCGCGAGACGATCGATTGTAGCGCCAGCACGATATGGCTGCCGATCACCACCGGGTCGATGGTGGTGTGCGGCCGGGCGGCGTGGCCGCCCTTGGCGGCGATGGTGATGATGAAGCGGTCCGAGGCGGCGGAGACCGAGCCGGCGACCGCGGTCATCACCCCGACCGGCAGGCTGGTGTCGTTATGCGCGCCGAACACCATGTCGCACGGAAAGCGCCGGAACAGGCCTTCCTCGACCATGATGCGGCCGCCGCCGGCATTCTCCTCGGCGGGCTGGAAGATGAAGTGCACGGTGCCGTCGAAATTGCGGGTTTCGGCGAGGTATTTCGCCGCACCCAGCAGCATGGTGGTGTGGCCGTCATGGCCGCAGGCATGCATCCGGCCGGGGTTCTGCGATTTGTGTTCGAAGTCGTTCATCTCCTGCATCGGCAGCGCGTCCATGTCGGCGCGGATGCCGATGCTGCGGCCGGAGGTGCCGGCGCGCAGCGTGCCGACCAGCCCGGTGCCGGCCAGGCCGCGAGTGACCTCGATCCCCCAGGCGGCCAGCTTGTCGGCCACCAGCTGGCTGGTCCGGTGTTCCTCCAGGCCGAGTTCCGGATGCATGTGCAGGTCGCGCCGCCATTCGGTGAGCTGTGCTGCGTCGGCGGCGATGCGATTGATGACGGGCATGAGGGCGCTTCCGGTGCTGCCAATGTGAAGGGGGAGTATCGCCAAGGACAGCGGCGCTGGCCAGGGGTTCGGCGGCCGATGGCGGGCGACGCGACGTGCCATCGGCGCGATGCTATGAGTCCGCAATGCAAGGACCGGACACGTCGTGCCGTTCGACCGCCAGCCTGGCCGCCGAGGCCTGGGCGGAGGTTCGCGAGCCACTGGATCGGCAGCTCTCGCCGCTCGGCCTGGATGCCATGGCGGTGCTCTCGCCGTGCCGCGGGGAGACCATCGTGGATGTCGGCTGCGGGACCGGGCAGACCGTGTTGCAACTCGCCGAGCGGGTTGGTCCTGGCGGGCGGGTGTTTGGCGTCGATATCGCACCGCTGTTGCTCGGTATCGCAGGTGAGCGCGCACGCGGGCTGCGGCAGGTTCGCTTTATCACCGGCGATGCGGCGGTGCTGAAGCTGCCTGCCGGCAGCGTCGATGCGTTCTACTCGCGGTTCGGGGTGATGACCTTTGCCGACCCGGTGGCAGCGTTTGGCAATTTCCATCGGATGCTGAAATCGGCCGGCAGGCTGGCATTCGTCTGCTGGCGCTCGCTGGAGGAGAACGAGTTGGATCTATTACCGCTCCGCGCTGCCGGGCTGGCGCGCATGGTCGATGTGACGCCGTTCAGCTTTGCGGCGCCGGGTGACATTCGTCTTGTGCTGGAGAAGGCGGGGTTCAGCGCGATCAGTATCGTCGCGCACGATCAGGCGGTGAGCAGTGGGACCCTGGACGCCATGGTGACGGTGTTGCTGAGGGTCGGAGCGCTGGGCAGGATTGTGCGGGAGCACCCTGAGCTGGCCGGGCCGGCCGAGGCTCGGGTTCGCGCGGCATTGCTGCGCAGGGGCGATCCGGCGACGGTTGCGTTGCGCGCGGCGACCTGGGTGGTGACCGCCCGGGCCTGAGCGCGCCGGCCGGCCATGCGCGGGCAGGTGGGGCGGCTGAGACTGGCGGGGCGGGTACGAGAGGTGGGGAAAAAAGCGCATGAGCAGAAATGGGTCTCAGGACGGCAAATCAGCCTCGCACCTGATTGACGCGCGGATCGCCGCGCTGGGCGACTGGCGGGGCGAGGTGCTGGCGCGCCTGCGCCGCCTGATCCGCCAGGCGGATCCCGCGATGGTCGAGGAATGGAAGTGGCGCGGCGTGCCGGTGTGGTACCATGGCGGTATGGTCTGCACCGGCGAGACCTATAACAGCGTCGTGAAGATGACTTTTGCCAACGGCGCCGCGCTGGCCGATCCGTCCGGCCTGTTCAACGCCAGCCTCGACGGCAACACCAGGCGGGCGATCGATATTCACCAAGGGCAAAGCATCGACGAGGCGGGTTTGACGGCGCTGATTCGTGCGGCGGTCGCATTCAATGCGCGGCGCCGATGACAGCGCGGAAGCGTGTCGACAAAAATAGCAATTCTGCAGTTCATTGCAGGCACAAAGCGAGCGTACCATGAAATTGCATGAAGGCGGATGTTGCTGTGGTGCCGTCCGGTATCGATTGGCCGGGCCGCCCATGTTCGTGCATTGCTGCCATTGCAGGGATTGCCAGCGGCAGACCGGCTCGGCCTTCGTGGTGAACGCGCTGCTGGAGGCTGACCGGATTGTTGTGCTGCAGGGCGCGCCGGCACAGCGGATGCTGCCGACCAGCAGTGGACGGCCGCATATCGCGCATTACTGCGCCGCATGCGGCACGACGCTGTGGAGCGATTATGGCGCCCGCGAGGTGATGCTGTTCGTGCGGGTGGGCACCCTGGACGAACCGGCCGACCTGCCGCCCGATGTGCATATCTTCACCCGGTCGCGGCTGCCCTGGGTGGAGGTCTCGGGTGGGGCGCCGGGATTCGAGGTGTATTACGACGTGGCGGCGCTGTGGCCTGCTGAGAGTCTTCGCCGACGAGAGACGCTGCTCGGGAAGGGCAGGTAGCAAGCGGCCTGCCTGGGAGCGCGACGAACAGGCCGGCCGATGATGCAGTTCATCGCCTCGACCCGCCGGCCCGGTACCGGGAGCAGGAGTCCGATTTAGGCTATTGCTAGCGATGCCCGAATTATGAGCATAAGCCGCGAGGTGTTGCGAAGAGCAGAATGAAACGTGGAGCAAATGTTGGCTGTACCGCTTGTTGCGGTGGTTATCCTGAACTGGAACAAGGCAGAGGAAACCGCCGCCTGCGTCGAAGCGGTGGCACGGCAGACATATCCGCGCGTTCTGACGCTGGTGGTGGATAACGGCTCCGCGGCCGGTTCGCTCGGACCGCTGGAGGCGCTGGCGGTGCCGTTCGAACTCATTCGCAATCCACAGAACCTGGGCTTCACCGGCGGCGTCAACACCGGCATCGCGCGGGCGATGGCGGCGGGGGCGGACTATATCTGGCTGCTCAATAACGACGCCACGCCGGACACCAATGTACTCGATTTGCTGGTCGCGGCGATGCAGGCGGATGCGCGGATCGGCATGGCCAGCCCGATCATCCGCGAAGCCAATGCCGAGAGCGCGGTGCAGTTCTGCGGTGGGCTCTGGGATGGGCGCCGCATGTATGTGACGTCCGATCTGGCAATTTCCCGCGGCTGGGCCGACCAGCATCCTGAGCAGATCTGGCTGGTCGGGGCGGCTCTGCTGATCCGCCGCGCCGTGATCGACGCGGTTGGATGGTTTGATGATCGGTTCTTCGCCTATTGGGAGGATGTGGACTATTCGGTGCGCGCCATACAGGCCGGCTACCGTAACGTCGTCGTGACGGCTGCCGAGGTTCACCATGCGGCGGCCAAAGACGAAACGGGTTCGTACTCGAGAGGCGCGCGCGTGCTCTATTACATGGCGCGCAATGAGTTGCTGTTCACCCGAAAGCATGTCGGCTGGTGGGCAGGCCGGCAGACGCTGTACTGGGCGGTGCGTCGTGCCCTGGCGCGGGCACTTGAACAGCAGGACGACCTGGCGCTGATCGATGCCAGCTTTCTTGGGGTGCGCGACGGCCTGATTCGCCGCTACGGCCCATATGACCCGGCCCGGCGCCTGCCGGCAGCAGTGCGCAGGCTGCTGCTGGCGGTGAACCGCGCGCTGTTCGGCTCACATTGAGCGGGCCTCGTGCCCGGCCTGGCGAAGGCCGGGCCAGCCGCGACGGTTATGGCTTGGCGTGATCGACCAGCGACTTCACCTCATCCATCGCCTCGGCGATGCGCTTGTTGAGGGTTTGCAGCGCCTCGCCGTTGGAGCGCTGGATCAGGTCGGACAATTCGCGGGTGTTGGCCACCGCGTGCTCATAGGATCGCTTCAGCAGGTCGGCCTGTTGCGAGGCCTTGGCCTGCGGCGCATCCGGGGTGGCCAGGGCCTGCAGCGTCTCGGTCAGTTCGGCCATGGTCTGCTGCATGATCTCCATGTGCCGCTTGGCCACCGCCTGGGCGCCCTCCAGCGCGATGCGGTTGGCGGCGGAGAGCGCCTCGATATTGCGCTGATGGGCCGCCAGCAGCGCCTCGGCGTTGGGGCCCTGCGGCAGTTTGCCGAACATGCGGGTGAACTCGTCGGTGGCGGCCTTGGCCTGCTGCATCGCCGTTGCGAAAGGGTTGGGGGCATCGCTGGGCATGTGCTGATTCCTTCAGCCCGGAGCGTCCGGGGCGGCTTGCGTGGTCGGGTCAGGCGGGGATGGGTCAGGTTGCGATGGGTCTGGCGGGGGTGGGTCAGGGATAGGCTCGGGCATCGGTTCGGCGGGCGCGGCGTCGCCGTGCGGGTGGCGATGCAGCCAGGATTCGGCCCGTTCGGCGCGCGACAATGCGTGATCGAGCGCCGCCATGGTGGCCGAGAGGTCCTCGCTGGAGTCACGCTGCCAGGCGCGGACGGTCCACAGCCATACCGCCAGCAGCGCCTTGGCGCGCAGCGCGCCGAGCGGCGGGGCGGCAGAGGCGCCGGCGCCGCGCAGCATCCAGGCCATGCTGCGCAGGCTGGCGGTGCCCAGCAGCAGGGCGGCCGGCGGATCGGAGGGGAGCGCGCGCAGCAGGGCGATGACCCCGGCGCGATGGTTTTGCAGCGCGTCGATGCGGCGCATCAGCATGTCGAACAGCCGGTCGCGCACCGGGCCGTCGGTGAGCACGCCGGTGAGCGCCGCCTGGTCGGCGAGGCGGCCGAACCGCAGCAGCACGACACAGCGGCTGGGGAACCGGCCACGGGTGCGGGCGATGTCCAGGCCGGCCTCACGCGCCGCGGCGGCGAGGTCCAGGCGGCGCCAGCCGCTGCCGGCAATCTGGCGGAAGGCGGCGGCGATCAGCGCGCGGTCGAATTCGGTGTCGTCCATCCCTGGATGATGGGCATTCGCGGCGGCAATGTCATCCTGTTGCGCGGTTTTTCAGCCGGCCAACTCGCGTGAACGGGCGGTGGCGGCGGCGATGGCGCGGGAAATGGCGTCCGGCCAGGCGGATTGCTCCATCAGCACCGCCAGCGCCCGCTCGGTGGTGCCCTTGGGGCTGGTGACGTTGCGGCGCAGCGTGGCGCTGTCCTCCTGGCTGGCGGCGAGCAGCGCACCGGAGCCGGAAACCGTCTGGCGGGCCATCAACCGGGCCAGATCGGGCGGGATGCCCTGCTCGATCGCCGCCTGCTCCAGCAGTTCGGCGAGCAGGAACACATAGGCCGGGCCGCCGCCGGACACCGCGGTGACCGGATCGATCAGCGCCTCGTCATCGACCCAGGCGACCTTGCCGATCGCCGTCAGCAGGGAGTCGCAGAGTGCGCGCTGGGCAGCGGAGACGGTCGGCGCCGGGCAGGCCACGGTGATGCCCTGGCGCACCGCGGCGGGGGTGTTGGGCATCGCCCGCACGATGGCGGCCTCGGCGCCGAGCAGCCGCCGCAGCCCGGCGATATTGCGCCCGGCCATGATTGACAGCAGCACCGCCGAGCCGGCGTAGCGGGCGTACTGCGGCAGCGCGTCATCGGCACTCTGCGGCTTTACCGCCAGCACCACGGCGGCCGGCGCGAAATCGGCCGGAATGGCGGCGGCATCGGCCAGCACGGTCACACCCGGGCCGGGGGAGGCGGGCAGGGTGGGGTCGATGGCGATGCTCGGGGCCAGTCCGCGCTCCCGCCAGCCGGCCAGCATGGCGCCGCCCATCTTGCCGAAACCGACCAGCAGGATCGGCGGGATCGCGGTCATGCCGGCGGTCCTAGGCTTCGCCGACGCATTCCAGCATCGCCGCCTGCAGCGCCTCGGCCGGGGCCTTGCCGCCCCACAGCACGAACTGGAAGGCCGGGAAGAAGCGCTCGCATTCGGTGATCGCGATGTCGACCATGTCCTCCAGGCTCTCCGCCGAGGCGCCGGGGGCGCCGCGCAGCAGCACGGAATGGCGGAACACCGGCATGCCGTCATCGGCGTCCATGCCGAAATGGCCGATCCACAGCCGCTCATTGGCCAGCGCCAGGAGTTCGTACAGCGCGGCGCGGCGGCGTTCCGGCACTTTCAGGTCGAAGGCGCAGGTGAAGTGCATGGCGCTGATCTCGTTCGACCAGCTGAAATACAGGCCGTAATCGCACCATTTGCCCGGTGCCTCGGCGGCCATTTCGGACATGCTGCGCCGGTCGCACACCCATTCGTTGGCGGCGACGATCTGCTCCATCACGTCCAACGGGTTGGCCGCGTGGTCCTGGGTGTCGTAGCTCATCATAGCCGTCATCGGAGGTCTCCCGCCTTGAGGAAGGCCGCTGCGCACCGATATCCCCGTCGCAGCGACCGGCAGATCGAGGCGCGGACCCCGGATATTGGGGGTGGAGGCCCGACTCGACACGACCTGTAGCCTAACGACGGGTTAATCCGCGCCGCAAGGGGTTATCGACCTTGCATCGCACAACTTAATACGCCGTCTTAGGTTCGTCGCTCAAGTGATTATTCCAGGACCGCCGCCACCGGGAGACGAATTTTCTGCCTCCAGCGCTCCCAGGCGGGATTCCAGCGCCTCGATTCGCGCTTGCAGGGCGGCGATCGCGGCCTCGGCGGCAAGCTGGCCGGTGCGGGCGGCGGCGGCCATTTCCAGGGCGGCGTCCATTTCCTCGCGGCGCACCAGGTCCAGGCGGCGGATGGCCTCGTCGATGCGGGCGCGGCCGATCGCCCCGGCCTCCTGCTTCAACCCCACCAGGGCCGAGACGGCGCCGCCGGCCACGCCGGCGAGGTCATCGAACAGGCGGGGACGCGGGGTGGGCTGCTCGGGCTGGTCGGTCATCACGGTCTCCTGTTGCGGGCGGCGAATCGGGCGGCTTTCGCGATGGCGCGCAGCCCCCTATACGCTGGCTGGATGATCCTGGTCACTGGCGGCGCCGGCTTTATCGGCTCGAATCTGCATGCGGGCCTGCACCGGCGTGGGCTGGAGACGGTGGTGGTCGACCGGCTGCGCGGCCAGGACAGCGACGGCAAGTGGCGCAATCTGGCCGCCCACCCGCCGGCGCGGCTGATCCCGCCCGAGGCGCTGGACGATTTCCTTGCCACCAATCCGCCGATCGAACTGGTGTTCCATCTGGGCGCGATCAGCGCCACCACCGCGACCGACGGTGACGTCGCCTGGGCGGTGAACGTCGAATTGCCGCTGCGGCTGTGGCACTGGTGCGCGGCGCATCAGGTGCGTTTCGTCTACGCCTCATCGGCGGCCACCTATGGCGACGGCGCGCTGGGCTTCGACGACGATATGGCGGCGCTGCACCGGTTGCGTCCGCTCAATCTGTACGGCTGGACCAAGCACGCCTTCGATTTGCAGGTGGCCCGCATGCTGGCCGCCGGGCAGGAGCACCCGCCGCAATGGGCCGGGCTCAAATTCTTCAACGTCTATGGCCCCAACGAGTATCACAAGGGCGCCATGATCTCGGTCGTCAAGGTGAAATACGACGAGGTGGCGCAGGGCCAGCCGCCGCGACTGTTCCGCTCCGACCGCGCCGGTATCGCCGATGGCGCGCAGATGCGCGACTTCATCTGGGTCGGCGACGTGGTGGACGTGCTGCTGTGGCTGCTCGACACACCCACGGTCAACGGATTGTTCAACCTCGGCACCGGCGTGGCGCGCAGCTATCGCGACCTGGCGCGCGCGGTCTGTGCGGCGGCCGGTGCGGCCGATGCGGTGGACTATATCGACATGCCGCAGGCGCTGCGCGGTCAGTACCAGAGCTTCACCCAGGCGGCGATGGGCCGGCTGCGGGACGCCGGCTATGCCGGCCAGTTCACCACGCTGGAGGACGGCATCGCACGCTATGTGCGCGGCTACCTCACCTCATCCACCCCTTACGCATGAAGGCTGGCCCATGCTCCCGGTGCTGATGTTCCCGCAATTCGACCCGGTGATCGTGCAGTTCGGGCCGATCGCCATTCGCTGGTATGCGCTGGCCTATATCGCCAGCCTGCTGATCGGCTGGCGCATGGTGCGCGGCCTGGCCCAGCGCACGCCTGCGGTGGCCACCCCGTTGCAGGTCGACGACTTCCTCACCTGGGCGACGCTCGGCGTCGTGCTGGGCGGGCGGATCGGCTACGTGCTGTTCTACCAGCCGGACCGATTTTTCAGCCACCCGACCGAGATTTTCGAGGTCTGGCACGGCGGCATGTCGTTCCACGGCGGCATGCTCGGGGTGGCGATCGCGGTGGCCTGGTTCTGCCGACGCAACGCCATCCCGATCCTCGGCTTCGCCGACCGGATCGCGGTGGTGGCGCCGATCGGGCTGGGGCTGGGCCGGGTGGCCAACTTCATCAACGGCGAGCTGTGGGGCCGTGCGGCGCCGGACTGGCTGCCCTGGGCGATGATCTTCCCCACCGGCGGCCCGGTCGCCCGCCATCCGAGCCAGATCTACGAGGCGCTGATGGAGGGGCTGATCCTGTTCTGCATCACCTTCTATTGCTCGCGCAGCGACGCGATCCGGGCGCGGTTCGGCATGCTGACCGGCATCTTCCTGTCCGGCTACGCGGTGGCGCGGATCATCGGCGAGCATTTCCGCGAACCCGACCCGTTCCTCGGCTTCCTGGCGTTCGGCACCACGATGGGCCAGTTGCTGTCGCTGCCGATGCTGGCGGCCGGCATCTGGCTGATCCTGCGGGCACGCAAGGCAGCGCCGGCGGCCTGATGGAGCGCCTGGACATCTTCATGGCGCGGGCCAATGCCGCCTATTACGCCGGCCGCGACCCGTTCGCCGATTTCACCACGGCACCCGAGATCAGCCAGGTGTTCGGCGAAATCCTCGGGCTGTGGGCGGCGGTGAGCTGGCAGGCGATGGGTGCGCCCGACCCGGTGATCCTGGCCGAGGCCGGGCCAGGGCGCGGCACGCTGATGCAGGACGCGCTGCGGGCTTCCGAGCGGGTGCCCGCGTTCCGCGCCGCGCTGCGGCTGCATCTGGTCGAAACCTCACCCAGGCTGCGCGCGATACAGGCGGAGCACCTGCCGCAGCCGGTGTTCCATGACCGGGTGGAGGACCTGCCGGACGGCCCGCTGCTGCTGCTGGCCAACGAGTTCCTCGACGCGCTGCCGATCCGCCAGTTGCTGCGCCACGACGGCGGCGAAAGCGAGCATTTCGTGCGGGATGGCGCGCTGGTTGCGGTGCCGCCAACCGCGGGCGCCTGTTTGGTGCAGGAAATCTGCGAGCCGGCGCGGGCGATGGCGACACATCTGGGCGGCCGGCTGGCAGCGCAGGGCGGCGCCGCGCTGTTCCTCGATTACGGTCCGGCCGAGTCCGCCCCCGGCGACAGCCTGCAAGCCCTGCGCGATGGCAAGCCGGCCGATCCGCTGGCCGACCCAGGCGAGGCCGACCTGACCGCCCATGTCGATTTCCAGGCCACCGCCGAGGCGGCGCGGGCCGCTGGCGGCGCGGTACAGGGGCCGGTGCCGCAAGGCCTGTTCCTCACCCGTCTCGGCCTGTTCCAGCGCACCGGCGTGCTGGCCCGCACCCTGCCGCCGGCGGCCGGCCAGGCGATGATCGCCGCCGCCCAGCGGCTGGCCGAGCCGGACCGCATGGGCCGCCTGTTCAAGGCCATGGCGGTCTGCGACCCTGCACTGCCGCCGCTTCCGGGATTCACCGCATGACCGACACGCCTTTCATCGAAGCCGGGCTGGGCTTGCCGCACGGGTTTTTCACCCGCGTCGGCGGCATTTCCGAGGGGCCATACGCCAGCCTGAACTGCAGCCTGTCGGGCCAGGACGCCCGCGCCCACGTGCTGGAGAACCGCGGCCGCGCCGCCCGTGCGCTCGGTGCCTCGCCAGAATCGCTGATCGGGCTGACCCAGGTGCATGGCACCGAGGTGGCGGTGGTGGAAACCGCCTGGGCGCCCGGCGCCGGCCCGCGCGCCGATGCGATGGTCACTGACCGGCCCGGCGTGGCGCTCGGCATCGTCACCGCCGATTGCGCCCCGGTGCTGTTCGCCGACGCCACCGCCGGCGTGGTCGGCGCCGCGCATGCCGGCTGGCGCGGTGCGGTCGGTGGCGTGCTGGAGGCGACCCTGGCGGCGATGGTCCGGCTCGGCGCCGATCCGGCGCGGGTGGCCGCCGCGGTCGGTCCCTGCATCGGCCAGCCAAGCTACGAGGTGGCCGCCGACCTGCGCGACGCGGTGCTGGCGCATGACCCCGCGGACGCAAAATTTTTCGCCGACGGCGCCCGCGCCGATCACTGGCAGTTCGACCTCGCCGGCTATTGTGTGGCCCGATTGCGCGCCGCCGGCATCGGCCGGGTGACCGCCACCGGCCAGGATACCCTGGCCGAGGACACCCGGTTCTTCAGCCATCGCCGCCGCACCCTGGCCGGTGGCGGCCCGATCGGCCACCAGATCGCGGTGATTGCCCGCTAGATGAGCACCCCATGCCCTACATGTTCGTCTTCATCGCGCTGTTGCTGCTCACCGCGCTGGTCTCCTGCATTGCGTAGCGCCCCGGTGCTCCGGCTCGGGGCGCTGCTGCTGGTGGCGCTGCTGGCCGGCTGCGGCGGGCTGCCGCGCCCGTTCGCCGGCCACCCCGGCGCCACCGCCCGCCGCCTGTCGCAACCGCCGCCGGCCCGCCTCGCGGTGGTCTCCCCGACCGGCGCGCTGCTCGACGACAAGGCCGCCGCCACGATGACCACCGCCATCGCCCTGGCGCTGGCCGCCCGCGAGGTGCCGGCACTGGCCGAACCGGCGCAGAAGGGCGACTGGCGGCTGGTGCTGGCCGCCACCGCGCAGAACGGCCAGGTGGTGCCCGCCTACACCGTGCTGAACCCCGAGGGGATCGCCCAGGGCAGCGTGCGCGGCGATCCGGTGGGCGCCGCGGTGTGGAGCACCGGCGACCCGGTGGCGCTGGCGCGGATCGCCAGCCAGGCCTCCGTACCGATCGCCGCCCTGCTGACCCGCATCGAGGCGGCGCGTCAACGCTCCGACCCCAACAGCCTGCTGAACCGCGCCATCCGCGTGGTGGTGCTGCCGGTGACCGGCGCGCCCGGCGACGGCGATGCTGCCCTGCTGCGCCAGATGCGCCGTGAACTGCCGAAATTCGGCCTGGTGGTGGAGGACAGCCGGGACAACGCCGATTTCATCATCGCCGGCACCGTCGCCATCACCCCGAAGGACGCCAACGAGGGCGTCGAGATCACCTGGAGCGTGCACGACGCGCAGAAGCACGATCTCGGCAAGGTCTCGCAGTTGCACGACGTGCCGAAGGGCACGCTCGTCGGCTTCTGGGGCGATGTCGCGGTGGTGGTGGCCGAGCAGGCCGCCGGCGGCGTCAACGACGTGATCCTGAACGGCACCGGCAAGCGCAAGGCCCCCCCGGCTTCTGCCCCTGCCGCCACCCCCCCTTGATGGACAGGTTGGCGCACGGTTGCTAGAACGCCGCCGCCCGCCCCCTCCCACGCGCCGCGTGCCCGGCAGCGCCTCAGGGCCGCCCCGGCCCGGACTGCCCGATCTGGAACGCCGCCCATGAAGATCGTTGCCTGCAACGCCAATCGCCCGCTGGCCGAGGCGGTGGCCGCCAAGCTGGGCCTGTCGCTGACCCGCGCCTCAGTCCGCCGCTTCGCCGATATGGAGGTGTTCGTCGAAATCCACGAGAACATCCGCGGCGAGGATGTGTTCGTGGTGCAACCCACCAGCTATCCGGCCAACGACAACCTGATGGAATTGCTGATCACGCTGGACGCGCTGCGCCGCGCCTCGGCAAGGCGGGTGACCGCGGTGATCCCGTATTTCGGCTATGCCCGACAGGACCGCAAATCCGGTTCGCGGACGCCGATCAGCGCCAAGCTGGTGGCCAACCTGATCACCGAGGCATTCGCCCAGCGGGTGCTGACGATGGATTTGCATGCCGGCCAGATCCAGGGCTTCTTCGACATCCCGCTGGACAACCTGATCGCCGCCCCGCTGTTCGTGCAGGATATCCGCGAGCGCTTCGCCGGCCGCGACCTGATGATCGTATCGCCCGATGTCGGCGGCGTGCTGCGCGCCCGCGATATCTCGACTCGGCTCGGCGTGGACCTGGCGATCATCGACAAGCGACGCCAGCGGGCCGGGGTGTCGGAGGTGATGCATGTGATCGGCGAGGTCGACGGGCGTGATTGCGTGCTGGTCGATGACATCGTCGATTCCGGCGGTACCCTGGTCAACGCCGCCCTGGCGTTGATCGCCAACGGCGCCAAGTCGGCCAGCGTCTACGTGACGCACGGCGTGCTGTCCGGCGGTGCGGTGGCGCGCATCGCCGCCTCGCCGATCGAGATGCTGACCATCACCGACAGCATCCTGGCCACCGAGGCGGTGCGGCAGGCGGCCAATATCCGCCAGTTGACCATCGCGCCGTTGCTGGCCGACGCCATGCTGCGCATCCACAAAGAGGAATCCGTCAGTTCGCTGTTCGATTGATCCCGGCTGCATTGCCGACGGCGCGATTGATTGCGGCCGCCCTGCCGACGATATGACCGACCGACGGCGCACGATCGACGGTGCGACTGCCAAGACAGGAGACTATCATGACCAAGCTGTTCTACGCCCCCGGCGCCTGCTCGCTCGGCATCCATGTGCTGCTGGAGGAAATCGGCAAGCCGTATGAGTTGAGCAAGATGAGCCTGCGCGACGGCGACCAGCGCAAGCCGGAATTCGCCGCCGTCAACCCCAAGGGCAAGGTGCCCACCCTGCAGCGCGACGACGGCTCGGTGCTTACCGAGTTTCCCGCTATCGCCGTCTGGTTGGCCCGCACCAACCCGCAGGCCAAGCTGATGCCGGAGGATATCGACACCCAGGCGCGGGTCACCGAGGCGCTGGCCTTCGTGGTCGCGACCATCCATATGCAGGGGTTTTCGCGCCTGTTCGGCCCCGGCAACTACGCCCCCAGCGAGGCCGACCACGAGGCGGTGCTGGCGCGCGGCCGCGAGATCGCCGGCAAGGGGCTGGCGCTGATCGACAAGGCGCTGGACGGCAAGGAGTACATCGCCGGCAGCTTCTCCATCGCCGACGCGGCACTATTCTACGTGGAACTCTGGGCCGGCATGAAGGGCGTTACCCTGCCGCCTAACTGTGCCGCCCACCTGGCCCGCATGAAGGCCCGCCCGGCGGTGCAGCGCGCGCTGCAGCAGGAAGGCCTGGCAGCCTGACATGAGCCACCCTGGCAAACTGGCCCGCGAGCCGTTCTGGTTCCTCCGCCACGGCGAGACCGACTGGAACGCCAAGGGCTGGTCCCAGGGCAATGTCGACGTACCGCTGAACGAAACCGGCATCGCCCAGGCCAAGGCCGCCGCCAGCCTGATGCGCCATCGCGGCGTGGCGGCCATAGTCGCCTCGCCGCTGTCGCGCGCCCATGATACCGCGCTGGCGGTGGCGGCGGTGCTGGGCCTGCCGGTGGAAACCGACGACGGCCTGCGCGAAGTGGCGTTCGGCAGCCAGGAAGGCAAGCCGATGACCGCCTGGTTCGCCGACTGGGTCGCCGGCAGCTACACCCCGGACGACGCCGAAAGCTTCACCGCCCTGCGCGCCCGCGCCGTGGCCGCGGTCAACCGCGCGCTGACCCGCCCGGCGCCGGTGCTGGTGGTGGCCCACGGCGCGCTGTTCCGCGCCCTGCGCGCCGAGATGGGGCTGGAGCCGAACGTGCGCACCGCCAACGCCATGCCGTTCTTCTGCGAACCGGCCGAGCCGGCGTGGAATCTGGTGCCCGCTCAGTAAGCAAGGGTTCTTTTTTGGAAAAAAGAACCAAAAAACTTTCATCCGCCTTGCAACAGCGGTGGGGTGGAGACTCCGGAGTCTCCAAAATGGATAAAAAGTTTTTTTGTTTCTTTTTGTTTACAAAAAGAAAATCCTACTTCTTTGGCGCGACGAATTTCCGATACGCCCCGCCCACCCCGATCAACATCAGTCCAAGCCCGAGGAACGACAACACCCGCCACAGCCCTTCCAGCCCGGCCATGTCGATCAGGAACGCCTTGGCGGTCACCAGCCCGATGATCGCCAGCCCCGCCAGCCGTATTGCCCGCTGGCCGGTTGCCATGCCGAGCGCCAGCAGCGCGCCGCCATAGACCAGCCAGCCGCCCGACCAGGCCCAGAGTTCGCCATCCTCGATCCGCGCCGCGTCCAGCCCCAGCGCGTCGGGATGGTAGAGCAGCCGGACTTCCAGCCCGACCCACAGGAAGCCTGCCAGCACTGCGTAGCCGCCCAGCAGCTTGGCCCAGTTCGGGTTGTTGCGCAGTTCCGGCGCCGGGCTGGCCAACCCGGCCAGCAGCGCCGGCAGCAGATAGCCGCAGAACAGCGCGGTTTGCCCGGCCGGGTCATTGGTCACCGCCGGATTGCCGAGCAGCAGCAGCACCGCGCTGAACAGCGCCACCGCGCCGAGCACTCGCCAGGCCCAGCCTTGCACCACCCGGCCGGTGCGTCGCGCCAGATGCAACAGGAACGTCGCCTGCACCGCCAGCGCCGCCACGTCCAGCGCCGCCTCGGTGAAGCTGCCGTCGGCGGCGAGGTTCCCGCCGGTCGACCAGTGGCGGATTTCCAGCGCCACCAGGGCGGCGAACAGCGCCACCGCGCCGCCTTCCAGCACCGCCACCGTGCGGTCGTCGCCGCGCTTGCGGAACATCCAGGCGGTGAGTGCGAAGGCGGCGGCCGGCACGCCGTAGCTGGGCAGCAGCCCGTTCACCACCGGCAGCGTGCCAAAGGCGTAATCCACCAGATAGCCGTTCAGCAACAGTCGCACCAGCACCAGGCCCGCCACCGCCAGCGCCACCCGGCGCAGCGGCGGCAGGTCGGCCTGCGCCTCGATCCAGGCCAGCGGCGGCAGCAACAACGCGATCGCCAGGGTCAGCCACTGGTCGCTGAGCAGCATCGCGCAGCCCAGCGCCAGCGCCGCCACCGCGCCGGCCGCATGCACGCCGGCGCGCTGCCGATCCGCCCCGGCGGCCCAGGCGGCAGCGACCAGCCCGCCGGTCAGCGCCAGCGCCGCGAACGCCCACAGCGTCACCGGCTGGAACAGCCCGACCTGCACATAGGTCACCGCCAGGGTCAGCACCGGCACCGCCGCGACCAGCGCCGACCACGGCAACCGACGCTCTCGCCGCCGCTCCAGCCACAGCCCGGCCAGCGCGTAGAACGCCGCCAGCGCGGCAGCGGTTCCAAGCAGCGGCTGGATCGCGTCCGGCGCCCAGGCCCCCGGCAGCACCGCCATCACGAAGCCTTCGGTCGCCAGCACCTCGCCGGTCGGCTGCCAGGCCGGCACCGCCCAGACCAGCAGGGTGAGCAGGAACACCAGCGCCGCCAGCCAGGGCAGCCGGTCCAGCCGCGGCTCGGTGGCGCCGCGCCACACTGCCAGCGGCGACAGCAGCAGCAGCCCGGCGCGCACCCAGGGGTCGGGCACCGCAGCGGCCAGCAGCAGCCCGGCCGCCGCTAGCGCCGCGAATGGCAGCCAGGACAGCCGACGCCCGATCGGATGCTCCAGCGCCGCCGCCGGCAGCAGCAGCAGATGCAGGCAGGCGGCGGCCGGCACGAACAAGCCCGGCGCCCAGGTTTCCGGCCCCAACCCGCCGGTGGCCGCCAGCGCCACCCAGATCGCCCCGGCGATGGTCGCCGCCCAGCCGAGCCAGGCCCAGGCGGTATGCCGCACCACCGCCAGCGCCGCCGCGGTCACCAGCAGCAGGTAGCCGAACAGCCCCGGCGCATACGGCGCATCGGCGGCCACCAGCGCAGGCGTGACATAGGCGCCGACGATGCCGATTGCCGCCACCAGCACGCCCTGGCGCAGCGACAACGCCAGACCGGCCAGCGCCACCGCAGCCAGCAAAATGAAGCCGATAATCGGCGGCACCAGGTCATACAACGGCCCCGCGCCATAGGCCGCGCCAAACAGCACCGCCACGCCACCGGCCGCCAGGGCAGGCGGCACCTGGTCGCGGCCCCCGCTATCGAGGTCAGGGCCGCCCTGCTCGCGCGCCGGCCGCCGGCTGAGCCATTCCGCGCCGCCGACCAGCGCCACGCCGAGCAGCGCCGCCAGGGCGCAGCGCACCGCCGGCCCCAGCAGCCCCTGGTCCACCGCATAACGCACCAGGAACACGCCGGAGAGCAGCAGCGCCGCCGCCCCTAGCCAGACCCCCCAGCGCTGGGTCAGCAGCGCCTCCAGGTCGCGCGGCGGGCGGGGCGGGGTGATGTCGGGCTCTGCCGGCTCTGGTTCGGCCGGCCCGGCAATCGCCGGCTCAGCCGCCGTGACCTCCGGCGGCAGTGTCTCCAGTGTGGCTGGCTCCAGTGTGGCTGGCTCCACCACCTCGGCCGCCGGTGCGGCGGGCGGTGCGACCCAGGGCGAGATGACCGCCGCGTCCGCGGCCTCGGCCGGCGCCGCGGACGCGGTGGCCAGCTGCACGCGCAGCATCGCCACCTCGCGCAGCGCCCGCAGCGCCTTGAAGAAGCCGACCAGCCCGAGTACCCAGCCGGCCACCACCAGAAGCAGCAGCAATACAAAAAATTCCATTCCGCTATCGATGCGCAGCCCGGCCCTGCGGTCAAGCGATTTGCAACACTTCCCCCCCTTTGCTACACCCCGCCCCGCGCCGGCACCCCTGGAGGCCGGCGTTTGTAGTTCTAGGAGCGAACCAATGGCCGAAATCACCACGATCGAGGCCGAGGCGCGCGAGCGTGCAGGTAAGGGGGCAGCACGCGCGACTCGGCGGCAGGGCAAGGTGCCCGCAGTCATCTACGGCGCCAAGGCGGCGCCAACCCTGATCGCGCTGGACCCCAAGCAGGTCATGCGCGAGCTGCACCGCGGCGGCTGGCGCTCGCGCCTGTACGGCGTGAAGGTCGGCGGCGAGACCACCCGCGCGCTGATCCGCGACGTGCAGTTCCACCCGGTCACCGACCTCCCCGAGCATGTCGACTTCCAGCGCCTGGCCGCCGGCGAGATGATGCGCGTGGCGATCACCGTGCTGTTCCAGAACGAGGCCACCAGCATCGGCCTGAAGCGCGGCGGCATGCTGAACGTCGTGCGCCACACCGTGGAATGCTATGTCGACCCCGACCATGCCCCGGAGCATTTCGAGGCCGATCTCGCCGAGTTGGACATCAACGACAACGTCCGCTGGTCCAACCTGAAGGGCAACGAGAACGCCCGGCCGGTGATCACCGACCGTGATTTCGTGATCGCCACGGTCGCCGCACCGACCAAGATGCCGGAAGTCCCGACCGAGGCTCCCACCGCCGTCGCGGCCCCTGCTGCTGCCGCGGCCCCGACCAAGGCCGCCGCCAAGCCGGCCGCCAAGAAGAAGTAAGCGGTTTTTCCAGCCGGAGGCTGCGCCATGCTGCTGTGGGTCGGGCTGGGCAATCCCGAACCGGGAATGGCCCGCCAGCGCCACAATATCGGCTTCATGGCGGTGGATGTGATCGCCATCCGCCACGGTTTCTCGCCGTGGCGGCAGCGCTTCAAGGGTCTGGTCGCCGAGGGCAATATCGGCGGTCAGAAAATCCTGGCGCTGAAGCCGCTGACCTACATGAACGCCTCGGGCGAGAGCGTGCAGGCGGCGCAAGCCTTCTACAAGCTTGAGCCGGGGGCGATCACCGCCTTCCACGACGAACTCGACCTCGTGCCCGGCAAGCTGCGGGTGAAGCGTGGCGGCGGTGCTGCCGGCCATAACGGCCTGCGCAGCATGGACCGCATGCTTGGCACGTCGGACTACTGGCGCGTCCGCCTCGGCATCGGCCACCCCGGCAGCAAGGCGCGGGTGATGCCGTATGTGCTCGGCGATTTTGCCAAGATCGACATGGACTGGCTGCTGCCGCTGCTCGACGCAGTGGCCGACACCGCCACATTGCTCGCCGCCGGCAAGCCGGAGGATTTCATGACCAGAGTGGCGCTTCTCACACAGGACGCATCGTAATGGGCTTCAACTGCGGCATCGTCGGCCTGCCCAATGTCGGCAAGAGCACGCTGTTCAATGCGCTCACCGCAACTGCGGCAGCCCAGGCGGCCAACTACCCGTTCTGCACCATCGAGCCGAATGTCGGCCGCGTCGCGGTGCCCGACCCGCGCCTCGACATGCTCGCCCAAATCGGCAAGTCGCAGAAGATCGTGCCCACCAGCCTGGAATTCGTCGACATCGCCGGCCTGGTGCGCGGCGCCAGCCGAGGCGAGGGCCTCGGCAACCAGTTCCTCGCCAATATCCGCGAGGTGGATGCCATCGTCCATGTGCTGCGCTGCTTCGAGGACGGCGACGTGACCCATGTCGAAGGCAGCGTCGACCCGATCCGCGATGCCGAGACGGTCGAGACCGAACTGATGCTGGCCGACCTCGACAGCCTGGAGAAGCGGCTGCACGCCGCGCAGAAAAAAGCCCGCGGCGGCGACAAGGAGAGCGTCGCCGCCGTCGCGCTGATGGAACCGCTGGTCGAAGCCCTGCAGGAAGGCCGCATGGCGCGCACCGCGATCCCCAAGGGCGAGGAGGAAGCGGTCCGCCGCCTGCAACTGCTCACTGCCAAGCCGGTGCTGTATGTCTGCAACGTCGAGGAAGCCAGCGCCGCCACCGGCAACGCCCATTCCGCCCGGGTCGCCGCCCGCGCCGCCGCCGAGGGCGCGCAATACGTCATCGTCTCGGCGGCGATCGAGGCCGAGGTCAGCCAACTCCCCGAAGCCGACCGCGCCGAGTTCCTCGAGGGCCTCGGCCTGCACGACAGCGGGCTCGACCGGGTGATCCGCGCCGGCTATGCGCTGCTCGGCCTGATCACCTATTTCACCTGCGGCCCCAAGGAATCCCGCGCCTGGACCATCACCCAGGGCACCAAGGCACCGGCCGCCGCCGGCGTCATCCACGGCGACTTCGAACGCGGCTTCATCGCCTGCGAGACCATCGGTTACGACGACTATGTGGCCCTGAAGGGCGAAACCGGCGCCAAGGCGGCCGGCAAGATGCATGTCGAGGGCAAGGAATACGTGGTCCGCGACGGCGACGTGCTGCTGTTCCGCTTCAACGTCTGAGTCGGTCTGCCGGAGCGCCCGATGGCCCGCTTCTTCAGCATCCCGCGCAAGATCGCAGGCCAGTTCGCGCTGCTGCGCCGGGACCCCGAGGCGTTCGGCCGCAACCTCATGCAGTTCACCCACAAGCAGCTGTTCGAGCAGCGGCTGCTCGACATGCTCAACCTGGCGCCGATGCATATCCGGCTGGCGCCGGAGCTGGCCGACCGTCCGACGCTCAACGTGCTCAACCCGACGCTCGGCCGCAACGACATGACCGGCGGCCCCAACACCGTGGTCAATCTCGCGCTGCGGGTGGCCCAGCGCGGCGTTCCGGTCCGCCTGGTCACCACCATGCAAACCTCGTCCGCCGACCCGGCCTGGCTCCGCAGCCATTTCGCCGCGCTGCTGGGGACGGCCACGCTGCCGGAGGCCGCCGTGGTCAGCGCCGCCGAGCCCGGCCAGCCGCTGCCGGTCGGCGCCAACGACCTGTTCATGGGAACCCATTGGACCACGGTGCAACAACTCAAGACCGTGCTGCCGCAGTTCAACAGCCGGCAATTCTTCTACCTGCTGCAGGATTTCGAGCCGAGTTTTTACCCATGGTCCAGCAACTACGCCGCCGCCCTTGAGACCTTCGGGCTGGATTTCTGGCCGATCTTCAACGAATCCCTGCTGGCCGATTTCTTCGACGCCCAGCAACCCGGCCGCTTCGCCGACCCGGCGACACGCCAGCGCGCGATCATCTTCGAGCCGGCGATCGACAAGCGCCTGTTCCACCCCCCGACCGATCCTGCGCCCCCCCGCCCGAAGCGCCTGCTGTTCTATGCGCGCCCAAGCAACGAACGCAACCTGTTCGGCCTCGGCATCACCGCGCTGCGCCGTGCGGCAGCGCACCCTGCCTTCGCCGACGGCTGGGAATTCCTGGCGATCGGCAGCCGCGGCAGCATGCCGGCCCTGGCCCTGGCCAACGGCCGCACGCTGCGCCCCGCCCCTTGGCTGGATTATGCCGGATACGCCCGCCTGCTCGGCGAATCCAACGTGCTGCTTTGCCCGATGCTGTCGCCGCACACCTCCTATCCGGTGCTGGAAATGGCGGCCTGCGGCGGCCTGGTGGTCACCAACAGCTTCGCCACCAAGACCCCTGCGGCCCTCGCCGCCCTCTCTGGCCACATCATCGCCGGCGAACCCACCATCGAGGCCCTCGAGCACAGCCTGATCGCCGCCGCCGACCGCATCAATCGCGGCCATCTCCGCACCGCGGATATCGCCCTGCCACGCGACTGGGCCACCGCCCTCGGCCCCGCCGCCGACCGCATCGCCGCGTTGTTTCGCCAGGCGACCGGCTGAGCCCGCTACCCCTCGAACAACCGCCGCAACGCCTCCGACACCCCCACCACCGTCTTCGCCGCCGGCTTGCGGAACGTCCCGGCGGTCGCCTTGCGCACCCCGAGCCGCGCCAGCATCTCCGCCTGCCCGATCGCCGCGGCCACCCCGTCCACCAGCGGCACCGGCACCAGATGCGCCACCTCGGCCGCCAGCCCGGCCAGCGGCGCCCCGCCCAGGATCACCACATCGGCCTCGTCCTCCGCCACTGCCCGCCGGCACATCTCCACCAGCAGCGCCGCCTTCTCCGCCTGCACCTCGCCGATATCGCTAAACGGCGCCTCCAGGCAGCGAATCGCCGCCAGCCGCCCGGCCAGCCCGTTATATTCCACGCATTCGCGGTACCACGGCCCCAGCGCCACCGCGAAGGTCACGATCGCGAATCGCCGCCCCAGCATGCACGCGGTCAGCATCGCCGCCTCGGCCATGCCGATCACCGGGATATCCAGCAACTCCCGCGCCCCGCCCACCCCCGGATCGCCGAACGCCGCCACCACCGCCGCGTCGCAGCCCGGCGCATGCTCGGCGAGCAATTCCAGCGTCGTCCGCCCGGCCACCGCCGCCTCGGCCCGCGTGGCGATATACGGCACCCCGGCCGCCCCGGTCACCGCCACCACCTCGGTCCCCGGCGACGCCGCCGCCCGCGCCACCGCGGCGATCCGCTCGGTGATCCCGACCGACGTATTCGGATTGGCCAGCAGAATCTTCATCCCGCCACGCTACCCCAGCCCCCCACCCTTGGCCACGCCGCCCCGCCCGGCCAAACTACAGCGCAAAGGAGTTCCCCTCATGCGCCTCACCAACGGCCGCCTCGAAGACGCCAGCCTCGTCGACCTCACCGTCGAGCATGGCCGCATCGCTGCCATCGCCCCAGCCACCGGCCAACCAGGCGACGCTGACCTGTGCGGCCGCCTCCTGCTCCCGGCGCTCACCGATGGCCACGTCCACCTCGACAAGACCGTCCTCGGCATGCCCTGGCGCCCGAACAGCGGCGCCCCTACCGTCTCCGGCCGCGTCGAGAACGAGCGCCGGCTGCGCCGCTCCCTCACCCGGGTCGCCGAGCGCGCCGCCGCTCTCCTCCACCGCATGATTGCCAACGGCACCACCCGCCTGCGCACCCATGTCGACATCGACGACGAGATCGGCCTGGAAAACTTCCACGCCCTGCAAGCCGTCATCGCCAAATACCGCACCCAGGCCGACATCGAACTCGTCGCCTTCCCGCAAAGCGGCATCCTGCGTCGCCCCGGCGTCGCCGCCCTGCTCGACGCCGCCCTCGCCGAAGGTGCGGACCTGATCGGCGGCCTCGACCCCGCCACCTATGACGGCGACGCCCGCGCCCATCTCGACATCGTCTTCACCCTCGCCCAGAAACACGGCAAAGGCATCGACATCCACCTGCACGACCGCGACTCCGGCGGCAACGCCCAACTCCGCGACATCGCCGCCCGCACCACCGCCGCCGGCATGGCCGGCCAGGTCACCGTCAGCCACGCCTTCAGCCTCGGCACGCCCGACGAAGCCGACTTCGCCGCCACTGCCACCGCGCTGGCCCGCGCCGGCGTCGCCATCCTCACCTCCTCCCCCTCGGCCGGCCCGGTCCCCCCGGTCAAACCCCTGCTCGCCCACGGCGTCACGCTGCGCGCCGGCAGCGACAACATCCGCGACCTCTGGTCCCCGTTCGGCAACGGCTGCATGATCGAACGCGCCATGCTGATCTCCCTCCGCCAAGGCTTCCGCACCGACGCCGATATCGCCCTCGCCTACGACCTCTGCTCCGACTCCCGCCGCCTCTCCCCCGGCGCGCCCGCCGACTTCATCGCCATCGCCGCCGAAACCCGCGCCGAAGCCGTCGCCGAACGCCCGGCCCGCATGGTGTTCCGCGGTGGCCGCCTCATCGCACAAGACGGCAAGTATCTCGAAGGGGAAGCAGCGCTTTTTTGAAAAAAAGCGCGCAAAAAACTTCATCCGCCTTGCAACAGCGGCGTGGCGGAGATGCCGTACACTCCAATGGATAGAAAGTTTTTTTGCTTCTTTTTGTTCACAAAAAGAAGACCTTCAACTGAAAGGACCTGCCAGATGGACATCCGCCTCACCGCCCACACCGCCATCAACACCGGCGCCAGCAAGGGCCTCGGCCTCGCGATGGCCAAGCGCTTCGCCGCCTCCGGTGCCGATGTCGCCATCCTCGCCCGCACCCGGGCCACGCTCGACACCGCCCGCGCCGAGATCGAGGCCCAGGCCCCCGGCCGCCGCGTCGTCGCCATCGCCTGCGACGTCGCCCAGGCCGCCGACATCGCCCGCGCCCATGCGGCCGCCACCGAAGCCCTCGGCCCGATCGACATCGTGGTGAACAACGCCGGCGCCTCGGCCACCGGCCCGTTCGAGACCACCACCGACGAGGCCTGGCAGCAGGACCTCGACCTCAAGCTGTTCGCCGCCATCCGCCTCACCCGCCTGGCCTGGCCCACCATGAAGCAGCGCCGCTGGGGCCGGGTGATCAACGTGCTGAACACCGGCGCCAAGACCCCGCGCGCCAACGGCAGCCCCACCGTGGTCAGCCGCGCCGCCGGCATGGCGCTCACCAAGGTGCTGGCCGGCGAGGGGGCGCCCTACGGCATCCTGGTCAACGCCATGCTGGTCGGCCTGATCGCCACCGACCAGGTTGCCCGCGCCCACGCCAAACTGGTCGCCGGCGGCCAGAACATCACGCTGGCCGAACACATCGCCAAGGTCGGCGCCGCGGTGCCGCTCGGCCGCATGGGCCACGCCGAGGAATTCGCCAACCTCGCCTGCTTCCTGGCATCCGACGCCGGCGGCTACGTCACCGGCACCGCGATCAACGTCGACGGTGGCATGTCGCCGGTGGTGTGAGCGGCTACCCGCCTTCCTCCCTATACAACCCCAACGCCCGCATCACCGGCAGATCGTTGAACTGAAACAGGCACGCATCCTCACTCCCGGATGCGTTGCCATGTTCATGCCAGACCCAGGACGGCACCACGAAGATATCCCGCTCCACCCAGTCGAACCGCGCCCCGCCGATCACGCTGAACCCGGCCCCCTTGGCGCATTGATACACCACGCTGCCGGTATGCCGATGCGCCCGCGTCCGCTCCCCCGGCCGCAGAAGCTGCATCGCCGCGCCGATCGTGCGCATCACCGGCCCGCCATCATACGGGTTCACGTAATCCAGCATCGCCCCGTCATACGCCGTGCCGCCGCCCGAGGCCGCGTAGCGCCGCACCGCCGCATAGGTCGCCGCCCACTCGTATTTCAGCAGCGGCGAATGCCCGGCCCGCCAGTCCGCCCCCGCCGGCAGCAGCGCCGGCCCACCATACGTCGCCGAGGTGTCATCGACCGCATGCGCCACCTTCTGCGCCAGGTCCGGATGCACCTCGAAGAAATTCGCCTCCAGCGCGTTCACCAGCGGAATATCCAGGCCGTCCTGCCAGATGCAGGTGCTCCCCCCAGCCTCCACCCCATGCTCATGCCAGCACCCGTTCGGCGTCAGCACGAAATCGTTCCGCCCCAGCGTCACCTTATGCCCGTCCACCACGGTATAGGCGCCCTCGCCCTCCATGATGAACCGCAGCGCCGAGGTGGAATGCCGGTGCGCCGAGGCCGCCTCGCCGGGGTTCATCACCTGCAACCCGGTGTACAGCCCGCCCACCGCCACCGCCACGTCGCGCCGGCCGGGATTGGCCAGATACACCACCCGCCGCCCGGCCCGCTCCGGCGTCACCAGGTCCAGCGCCCGCAGCACATGCGCGCGCAGATCGGCGTAGCGCCACAGCATCGGCAAACTGGCCGAGCGCGGCTCCCACGGCTCGATGCTATTGGCCACGTTCCACAGCGCGCCGGCATCCAGCCGCTCGATCTCGCGGTAATACGCCGCCAGCTCCGGCGTATCGATCACATTCGCCCGCCCGGGCACGTCCTCGCGCATCGCCGCCTCCCTGGGAACCCGCGTCAGCTTACGGCAGGCGGCGGATATTGCCGCAAGGAATCCGCCCGCCGCGACAGGCAGGAGCCCTCAACGATACTCCCATACCCTCGTATGCTTATCGATAATATTACGGTAAAAAATCGTATATCGGGTATGCCAGGTACGGAAATCGGACGGAAAATTCGCCACGAATCAGAAAAGATACTTGATTTTGCAGGAATCTTCCCAATCACAGAATCATCACGGAACCGATTCGAGCTTGTGGAAACGTCATTTTTTGCAATAATATCCCATCCGGCCGGTCAATCCTGTCGGCCAAGGCAATCAGTATCCGACATACAAGGAGAACAAAATGCCCGACAGCAAGACGACCATCTCCGCCAAGACCATCGGCGAACTCCGTGCCGAAGCCGGGCGCTCGCGCATCGTCGATGCCGCGGTGATGCACCTGGAAAAAGACCGCGGCATCAACCTCGGCGCCGCGAATGCGGCGCTGAGCTGGGGGCTCGACTTCACGCTGCACATCAGTGCCGACCAGGCCGGCAAGGTGGTACGCCCCGGCGGCTGAGTATCGATGTTCGGGCCGGTCGCAAGGCCGGCCCGGCCTTCCCGAAATAGAACCCCGGGGTGCGACCGATGAAGGACTTCGAGCTTTGCATCGTCAAGGTAACGGCATTCTGCAACATCGATTGCAGCTACTGCTACATGTTCAACGCCGCCGACCGCACCCATGAGCGGGTGCCGCGCGCGATGTCCGAAGCCACCGCCCTGCACCTGCTCGCCCGCATCACAGAATACCTCGACGCCCGCCGCCGCACCCGCTTCCACCTCACCCTGCACGGCGGAGAACCCTCGCTCTGGCCGCGCCCCATCCTCAGCGCCTTCCTCGAGCGCATCTGCATCCTGAACGCCGGCGGCTACCACCTCACCGTCAGCATGCAGACCAACGCCTTCCGCTACGACGCCGCCTTGTTCGCGCTGTTGGCCGAACACAACGTCTCAGTCGGCGTCAGCATCGACGGCCCCCGCGAACACAACGACCGCCGCCGCGTCACCCATCGCGGCACCGGCACCTATGACCGGGTGATGGCCAATGTCGAGCGCATCCTGGCCGGCCCCGGCGCCTCGGTGTTCCAGGGCTTCCTGGCGGTCGCCGACCCCGACATCGCGCCGGAGGAATTCGTCGCCTGGGTCGCCGCCCTGCCGGTCACCCGCATGGACCTGCTGTGGCCGATGGATTTCTCGTATCTCGCCCCGCCCTGGGCCGCCCCCGGCCAGAGCGGCGACCAGGCCCGCTATCGCGCCGCCCCCCGCTACGGCGCCTGGTTCGCCGCGGTGTTCGACGCCTGGATGGCACGCGACGAACCCGACCTGCACATCCGACATTTCTACGACTGCATCGAACACTATCTCGGCTCGGCCCGGCACATCGAATCGATCGTCAACGACGGCGTGCCGATGTTCGTGGTCAACACCGACGGCGCCTACGAATACCACGACTACCTCCGCCCGCACGCCGACGGCGCCTGTCACACCGGCGCCGGCGTCGCCGAACAGCCAATCGCCGCGCTGCACGCCGATCCGCTGTTCGCCCGCCTGCTGGCACTGGGCGACCACCTGCCGGCAGACTGCGAAGACTGCCATATCCGCTCGGTCTGCGGCGGCGGCTTCCTGCCCGGCCGGGCCGGCGCGCCAGGCCTGCCGCGCTCGGTGCTGTGCCACGACCAGGCGCATTTCTTCAGCCATGTCTGGGCCAGCCTGGCCGCTGCCGGCGTCGCCCCTGCGCCCGGCCGCGGGCTGGGCCAGGGCGGCGGGTTGCGGCCGCTGCTGGCGGCAGCGTGAGCAAGCAAGTGTTCTTTGTTTGAAAACAAAGAAGCAAAAAAACTTCATCCGTTTTGGAGACTCCGCTGTCTCCACCCCACCGCCGTTGCAAGGCGGACAAAAGTTTTTTTGGTTCTTTTTTTCAAAAAAGAACTACTTGCCTTTCTCCCTGACCAACAAAGCCGCCCGCTCCGCTGGTTCCAACTCGATCCGCCGCTCGGTCACTTTTTCAACGGCCGCCCGGCTGTAGCTAAGCGGAAAATACCGCCCCTGTAGCCACAGCGGAAACAGGTCGCGGAAATGCGCACTGGCCGGGTCGCCGGACTGGCCGGGGCTGTTCACCGCGAGGCTCGCATCCCAGTTGCCCACATCCAGCACCATGCGGAAACTCGCCCCGGCGACGGCGCGGAAATCGCGTTGCCGGTACGCCGCCGCCCCCACCGTCTGCCCGCTGCCGGATTTCGCCGCCGGCCCCACCGTCATCGCCGCCCGCAGCGCCGGGTCGGCGAACGCCGCCAGCGGATCCTCGAACACCGTCTTGTGCAACCGCCCCCAGGCCCAGCGCGTCCGGTCCGCCCCCAGTTCACGGCTGATATCGGCCAGCGCCGCCCGCAATGAAGCCAGCATCACCCGGTTTCGGGTCGCCACCGGCTCGGCCCCCAACCGCGCATCCGGGTGCTGCATCAGGCTCAGGATCGCCGCCACCTCGCCCGGCCACACCTCGGTGCGCAGCGGCGCCGGCATCACCGCCGCCACCACCTCGCGTCGCAGGTAGCGGCCGAACCACATCTCGAACAGCGCCCCCTGCGGCGAGTCAGCGGTTAGCCGCCCGTCCCATTCCCCCAGCCAGGCGATCGCACTCCGCAACGCCGGATCATCGGTCGGCACGCCGTGCAGCACCGCGAGCAGCGGCGCCGCCAGCGGGGTCAGTTCGTCATTCTGCAGCGCCGCCATATCGGCCAGCGTCGCCTTCGGGGTCGCTGTCAGCACGTCGGCAATCCGCTGGTAGCGCCCGGCATAGGCCCACTCGAACCCCACCCGCCTGGTGTCGATCGGGTAGTCCGGCGGCAAATTCATCTGGTTGGCGCTGGCGAACCAGCCCTTCGCCGGATTGAACGCCGAAGGCAGCAGCGAGCGCGGCATGAAGCCGTCCCACTCATAGCGCCCATCCCCCGGCACCGGCAGCAGCCCGTCCCAGTTGTGCCGCACCGGCACCATCCCGCCCGGCACCCAGCCGATATTGCCGCTGGTGTCGGCGTACACCTGGTTCTCGCTCGGTGCCCCCCAGCGATCCATCGCGGCCAGGAAATGCGGCCAGTCCGGCGCCCGCATGAAGCCGATGCTGGCGAAATACGGCGCCATCCCCGGTTGCAGCCAGGCCGCACGCACCGCATACAGCCGCTGATGCTCGGGGTCCTCGCGGATCACCGGCCCGTGCCGGGTGAATTTCAGCACCACGTCGCGCGACACCTCGCCCTTCACCCGAATGGTCTCATGCACCGCCCGCACGCTCTCCCAGCCCGCGCCGTAGCGGTACTGGTCGGTATCTTCCGGGTTGGTCGTGTAGAAATACACATCCTCCTGGTCGATGCCGAAGATCGTCAGCCCGAAGCCGATGGTCTGGTTATGCCCGATCGAAATCCCCGGCAGCCCCGGCTCGCCGGCGCCGATCACATCCAGCCCCGGCGCTACCAGATGCGCGATATAGCGCAGCGACGGCGCCGCCAGCCCGCGATGCGGATCATCGGCCAGGATCGGCCGCCCGGTGGCGCTGCGCCCCGGCCCCACCACCCAGTTGTTGCTGCCGAGCGTGCTGGTGTCCCATTCCGGGTTCCATTGCTGGCCATACAGCACCGGATCATGCCGCCGCCGCGGTCGCGGCTCCGGCGCCAGCGGATCGCCCATCACCCGCGCCGGCGTGATATCGGCCTCCGCCGTCGCCAGGTCGAACACCGCCAGCACATCGGCCGGAATCGAACAGACATCCAGCCCCTGCGGCACCTGCACCGTCCAGGCCGGCTCCAGCGTGCGCCGCAGACTGTCCGCCGCGACACCCGCATGGCACATCACCCGCGCCCGCTCCACCTCGCTGTGCACGTTGCGCGACAGCCCGTGACTGCGAATGCGCACCACATCGGCGGCCGCCCAATGGCTCGGCGTGTAGCCCAGCAGGCGAAATTCCACCGGCAGCAATGTCGGGTCGGCGGCCACCTGATCGACATAGGCGTTGATGCCGGCCACGAACGCCGTCGCCACCGCTTCGGCGTCATCGCTATAGGAATGCCACTCGGCCTGCATGTCGCCGCGATACAGAAACAGCCGCGCCGCCCGGTCCTGGGTCACAAACCCCGGCCCCAGCACCTCGGACAGCAGCCCCAGCCCGCGCCGCCGCCAGGTGTCGATCTGCCACAGCCGGTCGCGCGCCGCATTCCAGCCCTGGACGAAGAACGCATCGCGCTGACTGGCGGCATAGATGTGCGGCACACCCCAGCGATCCAGCAGAATCTCCGCCGGCTGGTGCAGGCCGGGGGTGGCGATGCGCTCGGCGGCGGCCGGGAACGAAAGAAGTAAGAAAGCGAGTAGGATTCTTCTTTGTTTGAAAACAAAGAAGCAAAAAAACTTCATCCAATGGAGTGTAATCACTCTAATCGCGCTCACTGTTGCAAGGCGGATAAAAGTTTTTTGGTTCTTTTTTTCAAAAAAGAACAGTCATTTATACTTTCAGAAATCCTACCAGCCGCTCCGCCTCGGAGACGATCGGCTCGGCAATCGCCGCCGCCTTCTGCGCACTCTCGCGCAGGATACCATCCAGCGCCGCCTGATCGGCCAGCAGCCGCTGGGTTTCGGCGGCGATCGGCGCCAAATGCGCCACCAGCAGATCGGCCAGCACCTGCTTGAACGCCCCGAACCCCTTGCCGCCATGCTCGCGCAGCACGGCGGCGTGGTCAGTATTGCTCAGCGCCGCGTAGATGCCTACCAAATTGCGCGCCTCCGGCCGCCCCTCCAGCCCGGCGGGTTCGCTGGGCAGCGGCTCCGGGTCGGTCTTGGCGCGGCGGATTTTCAGCGCGATGGTGTCGGCGTCGTCGTTGAGGTGGATCACGCTCTGCTCGGAGACGGCGGATTTGCTCATCTTTTTGGTGCCGTCGCGCAGGCTCATCACCCGCGCCGCCGGGCCGAGGATCAGCGGCTCGATGTTGGGGAAGAACTCCACCCCGTAATCGTGGTTGAATTTCTGCGCGATGTCGTTGGCCAGTTCCAGATGCTGCCGCTGATCGTCGCCCACCGGCACCTGGGTGGCGTGATAGGTCAGGATGTCGGCGGCCATCAGGTTGGGATAGATGAACAGCCCGGTGGAGACGTTCTCGCGGTCGGTGCCGGATTTCTCCTTGAACTGCGTCATCCGGTTCAGCCAGCCCATGCGCGCCACGCAGGTGAATATCCACGCCAGCCGCACATGCGCATGCACCGCCGATTGCTGAAACAGCAGGCTCCGCGCCGGATCGATGCCGCAGGCCAACAACGCCGCGGCCAGCCCGCGGGTCTGCTCCACCAGCGCCTTGGGATCCTGAAAAACCGTGATCGCGTGCAGGTCGACCACGCAGTAGATGCATTCATGGTCATCCTGCAGCGGCACCCAATTCCGGATCGCGCCCAGATAATTCCCCAGATGCGGTACGCCGGAGGGCTGGATGCCCGAAAAAATACGCTGCATGAGGCTTTTTCCACCAAAAAGAGGGAGTTTTTTCCAGCCGAATCGCGGTTTGGTCAAGCCTTCCTGCGACGCAGCAGCCGTGCCGCCACCGCCCGCAGGTCGAACCCGCCGATCGCCTGCCCCACCACCCCGTAGACCACCATCCCGGCCGCCACCAGCCCCGCCAGCCCAGCCCAGCGCAGCACGCCGTGCAGCGGGCGGAACATATAGATTTCAAGCCCATACAACACCAGCATCATCGCCACCCCGGCCAGCAGCATGCGCGGCACGCTGCGGCTGATCTGCCGGTCCAGCGCCAGATGCCCCCGCCGATGCAGCACCCAGCCCAGCGCCGCCACATTCACCCAGGCCGCCAGCGAGGACGCCAGCGGCGGCCCGAGATGCTGCAAAGGTCCCATGAAAACAATGTTCAAGCCAAGATTGAGCGCCACAACGAACACGCCGATCTTCACCGGCATCGCGGTATCGCCGCGCGCAAAGAACCCCGGCACCAGCACCTTCACCAGAACAAACGCCGGCAGCCCCACCGCATAGGCGCCGAGCGCCTGGCCGGTCAGCGCCACCTGTGCCGCATTGAATGCGCCGCGGTGGAACAGCACCTCGATCACCGGCCCGCCGATCACCAGCAGCGCCAGCGCGGCCGGCAGGGTCAGCAGCAGCGCGTATTCCAGCGCCCGGTTCAGCGTCGCGATTGCCGCCTCGGCCTGGCCGGCAAGTGCCTGACGCGAAAGGGTTGGCAGCAGTGCTGTGCCGACCGCGACGCCGATCGTGCCGAGCGGCAACTGGTTCACCCGGTCGGCGTAATACAGCACCGAGACGGTACCCGCCGGCAGCAGGCTGGCGATGATCACATCGACGGTGAGATTGAGTTGCGTCACCCCGGCGCCAAGCAACCCCGGGCCCATCCGCCGCAGCAACAGCCGGATCGGCGGCGAAAGACGCGGGCGCGGCAGATGCAGCCGCATCCCGGCGCGCTGCACCGCCCAACCGAGGAGGGCCAGTTGCACCACGCCGGAGACGCTGACGCCGATTGCCAGCGCGTGCCCGGCAGTCGGCAGCAGATGCGCGAGGCCGAGCAGAAACGCAATGCAAACAATGTTGTAGACCACCGGTGCGGCGGCGGCGGCGGCGAAGCGGTCCAGGCCGTTGAGCACCCCGGAGAGCAACGCGCCCACGCAGATCAGCGGCATGTAGGGGAATGTTATGCGGCATAACTGTACCGCCAGCGCAAATTTCTCCGGGTCCGACCGGAATCCCGGCGCCAGCCCGGCGACCACGGTGGGCATGAAGATTTCCGCCACCACGGTCAGCCCGATCAGCCAGAACACCAGCACCGCCGCCGCCTGCTGCGCGAAGCGCTGCGCCGATTCCCTCCCCTCGGTGGTCAGCAACCCGGAGAACGCCGGCACGAAGGCCGCCGAGAACGCACCCTCGCCGAATAGCCGGCGGAACAGGTTGGGCAACCGGTTGGCGACGAAGAACGCATCGGCCACCGGCCCGGCGCCGAGAAAGGCGGCGATCAGCATGTCGCGCGCGAAGCCGAACACCCGGCTGGCCAAGGTCCAGCCGCCGACGGTCAGGATACCCTTCAGCATGCGGCCGCCCTATTCATCGCGCAGCTTGCGGGCCAGCAGGTGCTCCACCGCCTGGGCGAGACTGAGGCGGCCCTGCACCACCCCGGCCACCACCGCGCAGAGCGGCATCTCCACGCCGAGTGCGGCGGCGCGCGCCACCAGCGCCGGCGCGGCGGTCGCCGCCGGCGCGCCCGGGCGGCGCTCGGGCAGGCTGTCGGCCCCCGCCCGGCCCAGGGCCCGCGCCCCCCCGGGGCAGGTGTTGGGGCTCGACGCACCGGTGCAGGTCAACACCAGGTCGCCCATGCCGGACAGCCCGGCCACCGTCTCGGCATGGCCGCCCAGCGCCTCGGCAAACCGCGCCAGTTCGGCGAGGCCCCGGGTGATCAGCGCGGCGCGGGCGTTCTCGCCCAGCCCGGCGCCGATCACCGCACCGGCGGCGATCGCCACCACGTTTTTCGCCGCGCCGCCGATCTGCGCCCCCACCGCATCGTCATTGCCATAAAGCCGGAACGACGGCGTCGCCAATGCCGCCACCGCCTCGGCGCGCAGCCCGGCATCAGCGGCGGCCACAACGGCAGCGGCGGGCAGGCCGGCGGCAATCTCATGGGCGAAATTCGGGCCGGTCAGCACCCCCGCCGCACGGCCAGGGCACGCCTCGGCCAACACCTCCAGCGGCAAGGCGAGGCTGCCGGACTCCAGCCCCTTGCAGCAGGCCAGCAGCGCCCCGCCCGCCGGCAGCCGGCCCGCCACCGCGCGCAGGTGCTGCATCGGCACCGCCAGCAGCAGCAGGTCGGCGCTCGGCAACTCGGTGACCACTGTGATCCCCGCCGGCAGCTTATGGCCGGGCAGGCGGGGGTTTTCGCCACCGGCAATCAGGCCGGGCGCACGCGCCCAGAGGGTGACGGCGGCGCCGGCGCGGACGGCCTGAAGCGCTAGCGCGGTGCCCCAGGCGCCGGCGCCGATGATGGCCAGGTGAGTCAAGGAAGCAGTTCTTTTTTTGCAAAAAAAGAACCAAAAAAACCTGTCCGCCTTGCAACAGCGGAGTCGTGGAGACTCCGTACACTCCAATGGATGGAAAGTTTTTTTGTTTCTTTTTGTTTACAAAAAGAAGACCTACTCATCTGCAATGCGCTCCACGGCAAACCCCCGCCCTTCCTCGCCGAGGCGAGCGGCAAGCGCCCCCAAAACTGGCGCGGCGGCTACTTCGAAGCCGAATGGTGGATTGGCGATCAGCAGGCCGCAGCCGTTCAGCCGGGACGCATCCAGCGGCGGGCGCAGCCAGAGTTCGGCCGCGATGATGTCGCGCAGGGCGCTGTCGCGCAGGGCCTGGTGGAAGGCGCGGGAGGGTGCGCGGTGCTTCAGCGGGTACCAGGCGGCGAGGATGGCGTTGGGCTGGCGCTTTTGCGCCAGCGCCAGGCCGGTGGCGAGGCGGGCGAATTCGTCTTCGGCTTCGTAGGGTGGGTCGATCAGTACCACGGCGCGCTTTTCCTGGGCCGGGAGCAGGGCGCCGAGTGCCTCCCAGCCGTCGCGGCGGTGGATGGCGACCTGTTTGTCGCGGCGGAAGCTGCGGCGCAGGGTGGCGTGGTCCTCGGCGTGCAGTTCGCAGCAGACCAGACGGTCCTGCGGGCGCAGCAGGGCGTGCAGCAGGGCAGGGGAGCCGGGGTAGAGGCCGAGGCGCTGCACCAGGGCGACATAGGGGGCGAGCGCTTCGGGCGGGGCTTCCAGCAGGCGGGCGATGCCATCGTGCCACTCGCCGGTGCGGGCGGCGGGGCCTGCGGTGAGATCGTAGCGGCCGGCGCCGGCATGGGTGTCGAGCAGCAGCAGGCCGGCCGGCTTGCGCTGGGCGGCCTGAACCAGCGGCAGCAGCAGCGCGTGCTTCATGCAATCGGCGAAATTGCCGGCGTGGAAGGCGTGGCGATAGTTCATGCCGCCGATGTAGCCGGTCTGGCCGGCGCTGTCTGCGTTGGCCGTGTCTCCGGCATCACGAAGGCGACCATCAGCACTGCGGCGGAGCCGGCGATGGCCAGCAGATGGAAGGCCATGTCGCTGTTATAGGCGGTGGCGGCCCAGCCGGCCAGGCTGGTGCTGACGGTGGCGCCGAGGCCGACCGCCAGCCCGAACAGCCCCATGCGCAGGTTGAACCGGCCGCCGTGGCCGGAGAGGTCGGCGGCGATCAGTGGCGTCATCACCCCGAACGCCGCGGCGCCCAGCCCGTCCAGCGCCTGCACCACGACGATCAGCGCCGGGTGGTCGACATAGGCCAGCAGCAGCGCGCGGGCCGGCAGCGCGCAGAAGCCGAGCAGCAGGATCGGCTTGCGGCCCCAGAGCTGCGCCCAGCGGCCGACCTGGGCGGCGAGCGATGCCACGATGATCTGCGGCACCAGAATGCAGGCGGCGATCACCAGGTTGGCGTCGTCGCCGACCCGCTTGGTGACCTCGATTGCCGCCAGCGGCAGCATCGCCGCGTTGGCGAGGTGGAACAGCACGATGCAGCCGAGATAGGCCAGCAGGCGGCGGTCGGCCAGCACGCCGCGCCACGGTTCGTGCGACGGCGCCAGGGTCATCGCCGGCACCTCGGCCGGTGCGGCGACGGGTTGGCCGGCGCCCTTCAGGTGGCGCAGCATCCACAGCGCCGGCAGGCAGAGGGTGGCGGCCAGGAACAGCACCGCGCGGTTGGACAGCCAGGTGCCGACCGCGCCCATCAGCATGGCGCCGGCCGCCGCACCGGCTGCGGCGAAGCCGGCATTGCGGCCGAGCCGGGCGGCCACCGCGCTGCTGGCCACCAGGCCGAGGGTGAGGGCGGCGATCGACGGGTTCAGCATGCAACTGGCCATGCCGTGCAGCGCCTGCGCCAGCAGCACCGGCGCCAGTTGCGGCAGGAAGCCGATCAGCGTCGCGGCGGTGCATATCCCGGCCAGCGCGATGCCGGCGGCCAGCCGCTTGTTGGCCATCGCGTCGACCAGCACGCCGGCCGGCACCTGGGATGCCATCGAGGCGATCGAGCCGACGCTGAGCGCCAGCCCAATATCGAGCTGGGTCCATTTATGGGTGGTCAGGAACACCGCGATGAACGGGCCGAACCCGGTTTGCAGGTCGGCGACGAAGAAGTTCAGCCAGTCCAGCCCGCGATGGATTCGTGGCGTCGCCACCGGTCAGCGGATCGCCAAGTTTGCGTCGGCTGGAGTCATTTCGCCGGGCCGGGATTCGGCACGTCCAGCATGACGATCGGCTTGCCCGGCAGCACCTCGGGCGCCACGCGGATGCGGTCCGATTCGACCTGGACCGAGACCACCGGGCCTTCCTTGCTGCTGGAGAACGACAGCGCGCGCCAAGCGACCGCCACCTTGCGGGCGCCGAGGCCCATGAAGCCGCCGATATCGATCACCACGCCGCGCACCACGCCCTGCGCGTCGACCAGCACATCGACGATGCGGCCGAGGTTCTTGCCGGTGGCGCTCAGCACCTTGTAGCCGAGCAGGCCGGCGACCTCGGGCGGTGCTGCGATCTCGGCTGGGGCGACCGCGGTCGCCGGCGGTGGCGCCGGCGTGGTGGCGACGCAGGCCCCGAGGGCGGCGGCCAGCAGCAGCATGCGGGCGAGCGTCACGGGTGCGTCCTCCGGTTGGCCAGGATCAGGCCGGCGGCGATCAGCGCGATGCCGGCGGCATGGTAGAGATGCAGCGTCTCGCCGAGGAACACCACTGCGAGGAAGGTGCCGAACACCTGCATCAGGTGCATGAACTGGCCGGCGCGGCCGGCGCCGATCAGGTCGACGCCGCGATTATACGCCAGATAGGCGATCAGCGACGGGAAGATCATCACATAGAGCAGCGTCAGCAGCGACGGGACGCCCATGACGATGTGGCGGCCGTCCTCCAGTTCCATCGCGTAGAGCGGGATCAGCATCACCGCGCCGAGCGCGAAGGTGACGGCCAGGAAGCTCATCGGGTTCACCGCCGGGCGGCGGCGCAGCAGCGCGGTATAGAACGCGTAGGCGATCACCGCGCCGACCACCCAGAGATCGCCGGGGTTGAAGTGCAGGCCGGCCAGCACCGCGAGCGAGCCGCGCCCGGCGATCACCACCACCCCGACCAGCGAGACGACGATGCCCAGCGCCTCGCGCGGTTTTGGCAATTCGCGGAACAGGCCGATCGCCCAGAGCAGGATGAACAGCGGGATCGCCGATTGCAGCAGCACCGCATTGAGGGCGGTGGTGCTCTGCAGGCCGGTATAGATCATGGTGTTGAACGCGGCGATGCCGGTGAACGCCAGCAGCAGCGTGTTGACCCAGTGGCGGCACAGCACCGGGATGTCGCGGCGCAGATGTGGCAGCGCCCAGGGCAGGCAGAAGGCGAACGCCCCGGCCCAGCGCCAGAACGCCAGCGCCACCGGCGGCACATCCGCCCGCATGCCGCGCGCCAGGACGAAGTTGCCGGACCAGAGCAGGGGGGGAATCAGCAGCAGCAGCCAGCCGGTGCGCCAGAGACGATTCATAGCAAGCAGGCAGTCCTTTTTTAGGGAGTTTTTCTTCCGCCGTGCAATATCTGCGTTATGGAGACTCCGCAGTCTCGAAGAACTCGGAGTTGCAAGGCGGATAAAAAAAGTTTTTTTGCTTCTTTGTTTTCAAACAAAGAAGTCTTCCTTGCTACCAAGCCCCCGCCCACCCATCTCGCCGCGGGTCCGACCCGGCCATGCGGACGCCGTTGTCCAGCACCCGGATCGCCTGCATGGCGCACGGGCCGCCGAGGTGGCCGACGCGGTTCAGCTGGTGGCCGCGCTGGGCGAGGTCAGCCAGGGTGTCGGTGCCGAAATCGGCTTCGATGGTGAGTTGCTGGTCGCCGTCATGCGGCCAGTTGGCGCCCTGGCCGGGTTGGCTGGAGGTCCAGCGCGGCGATTCCAGCGCGGTCTGCGGGTCGGCGCCGAGGTCGAGCATGGCGGTCAGCACCTGGGTGTTGACCTGCACCTGGTTGTCGGCACCTGGGGTGCCGAGCACGCCCCAGAGCTTGTCGTCCTTGAACACCATCGGGGCGTTCATGGTGTGGCGGACGCGCTTGCCGGGGACGAGGCGGTTGGCGTGGTCGGGGGCGAGGTGCCAGTAGGCCATGCGGTTGTTGAGCAGCACGCCGGTGTCGCCGGCGGTGACGCCGGAGCCGTAGCCGGAATTGATGCTCTGGATGCCGGAGACGGCGTTGCCATCGGCGTCGACCATGCAGAAATAGGTGGTGTCGCCGGCGGCGGCGGCCATTGGTTGTCGCATCGGCGTGGCGCGCTTGAGGTCGATGCCGGCGGCCAGGGTGTCGGCATAGGCGTCGGACAGCAGGCGGGCCAGCGGCGCTTCCTGGAAGTGCGGGTCGGCGCCGTGGCGTTCGCGGTCGAGGAAGGCGAGCTTCTTGGCTTCGACCATGACGTGGATGCGCTCGGCCGGGGAGAGGGCGGCGAAGTCGAAGCGTTCGATAATTTTCAGCATCTGCAGCATGGTGAAGCCGGTGGAGTTGGGCGGGGTCTGGGTGACCTCGTAGCCGCGATAGTGGATGCTGATCGGGGCGCCGGGCTCGGCCTGGATGGCGGCGAGGTCGGCTTCGGTGATCATGCAGCCGCGTTGCGCCATGGCGGCGGCGAGGCGTTTCGCCAGTGGCCCACGATAGAAGGTTTCGGCGCCGTCGGTGGCGATCTCCTCCAGGGTGCGGGCGAGGTTGGCCTGGATGACCAGGTCGCCGAGCGGGCGGTTGTCGAGGGCGGCGCCGAGGAAGGTCGGGCCGGTGGCCGGGTCGGCGGCGAGGCGGGGGCGATTGTCGCCGGTGATGTCGTGGTGGCGCTGGGTGACGCCGTAGCCGTCGCGGGCGTAGCCGATGGCGGGCTGGACGAGGCGGGACCAGGGCAGCTTGCCGTGGGCGGCGTGCATCGCGGCCAGGCCGGCGAGGCAGCCGGGGACCGAGACGCTGAGCGGGCCGGTGATCTCGATGCCCTTCGCGAAACGCTCGGCGGTGGCGGCGGCGGGCGCCGGGCCGGTGGCGTTGAACACCTGACGCTTGCCGGCCATGAACACGTTGTAGAAGCCGTCGCCGCCGAGGCCGGACATCATCGGCTCGACCACGCCGAGGGCCAGCGAGACGGCGACGGCGGCGTCCACCGCGTTGCCGCCTTCACGCAATATGTCGAGGCCGGCCTGGGTGGCGAGCGGATGGTTGGAGCCGACGGCGCCGCTTCGGCCCATGATCAGCGGGCGGTGGGTGCGGGGGATCAGGTACATCACACGTCTCCGGTGAGGTGGGTGTGGAAATGCTCGGCGACGGCGGCGTAGACGCGCGGGCGGTGCTCGGGGCGGATGAAGCCGTGGCCGGCGTAGTCGAATTTCTCGTAGCGGACTTTCTTCTGGCGCTGCTCCATGGCGGCGACGAACAGGTCGCTCTCGTGCATTGGCACGCGCGGGTCGCGGTCGCCGTGCAGCACCAGCAGCGGCGCGCGGACGTGGTCGGCATGGCGGAGTGGGGAGATCTGCGCGAATACGGCTTCGTGCTCGCCGCGGAAGCCGTATTCGCGGGCGCGGTGGTCGCTGCGCCAGGCGCCGGTGCGCTCCAGCAGGGTGTTGAACTCGGCGATGCCGTAATAGTCGACGGCGGCGTGCCACAACTCGGGTTGCAGGGTGATGGCGGCCAACACCACCCAGCCGCCATAGGACTGGCCCATGATGCCGATGCGGCGGGCGTCGATCTCCGGGCGGGCGGCGAGCCAGGCGCGGCCGGCGGCGAGGTCTTTCAGGCAGTCTGGGCGCAGGTCGAACTCGTCGGATTCCAGGCAGGCGCGGCCGTAGCCGGAGGAGCCGCGGATGTTGGGCAGCAGCACGGCGAAGCCCTGGTCGAGCAGCATCTGGGTGTCGGCGCGGAAATTGGCGCGGGTCTGGCCGGCCGGGCCGCCATGCACCCAGACCACGGCGGGGTGGCCGCCGGGCGGGGCGGGGGTTTTCGGCAGCGCGAACCAGCCGGGGATGCGCTTGCCGTCGAAGCTGGTCCATTCGACCAGATGCGGGGTGATCAGGTGGGCCGGGTCGATGCCCTGCTCGGTTTTCGGGTCGGGCTCGGCGAGGGGGCGGACGTGGCCGTTGTGCCAGAGCCAGATGCCGGGCGGGGTGGTCGGGCTTTGGGCGGTGAAGGCCAGTTTGCTGCTGTCCGGCGCCCAGGCGAGGTCGGCGGCGATGCCGTGCGGCAGGCCGCCGAGGGCGGGGCGGTCGCCGCCGACCGGGCCTACTTTCAGCACCGCGTAGCCGCGATCGTTCTCGATGGTGGCGAGCATGGTGCCGTCCGGCGACAGCGACCAGGCCTCCAGCTCGCGGCCGGGGGCGGCGTAGAGCACGGTCGCCTCGCCGGTGGCCGGGTCGATGCGGCAGACCCGGGTGACGTCCTCGCCGCCCAGATCGGTGATCGCGCCGATGGCGGCACCGGCCTCGATCCAGCGGACGGCGGAGAACCGGGTGGGGCCGGGGCGCGGCACTTCCACCACGCCGCCGCCATCGACCTCCAGCACGAACAGCCGCTCATCGGTGCTGGAGTGGTCGTGCAGCATCAGCAGCCTGCTGCCGTCCGGCGACCAGGAGGGCACGGTGAGGATGCCGCTGCCTTCCAGCAGGCGGGTGCGGCGGCCGGTGGCGAGGTCCTGGATGTGGATGTCGAACACGGTCTCGTCGCGGTCGTTGGCGGCGAACGCGATGCGGGTGCCGTCCGGCGACCAGGCGCCGAATTCATGGATCACCGCCGGGGCGCTGGTCAGCGGATGCGGCTGGGCGCCGGGTTCCAGCAGCCAGAACTGCTGCCGCTCGTCGCCGCCGGCATCGATGCCCCAGATCAGCCGCTCATCGGTCGGCGCGCGGCGCAGGAAGCCGACCTTCTCGGTGTGATGGCTGAGTTGGCGGGCATTGCCGCCATCGGCGTCCATCGCCCAGACCTGCGGCAGGCCGGCGCCAGGCGGGTTGGTGCCGCGCAGATGATAGATGGTGGCGCCGTCTTTGGAGAAACTGGGCGAGGTGATCGAGCCGATCTTCCCCCAGGCGTCGGTCGGTGCGGGCATGGGCGTCTCCTGCGTGCTGGATGCAGCATATCCATTGCCGGGCCGCTGGAAAGCCCAGGGCAAGGAAGCCTTCTTTGTTTGAAAACAAAGAAGCAAAAAAACTTCATCCCCTGGAGTGTACGGAGTCTCCGCCACTCCGCTGTTGCAACGCGGATGAAAAGTTTTTGGTTCTTTTTTCAAAAAGAACCCCTGCCTTCCTGCCCGCTTGCCTCCCTTGTATGCTGCTGCCGAAACAGGAGGACAGCATGGCCGGACGGTTCGATGGACGGGTGGCGGTGGTCACCGGCGGGGTTTCCGGCATCGGCCGGGCGATTGCGACCCGGCTGGTCGCCGAGGGTGCCAAGCTGGCGATCTGGGACCGTGACGAGAAGGCGCTGGCCGGCGCGGCGGCGCTGTTCGGGGTGCCGGTGCATACCGTGGCGCTCGACCTGGTGGACGTGGCGGCGGTGCAGGCGGCGGCCGACGGCACCGTGGCGGCGCTGGGCGGCATCGACATTCTGGTGGCCAGCGCCGGCATCACCGGCTCCAACCATCCGTCCTGGGAATATCCGCTGGAGGACTGGCGGCGGGTGATGGCGGTTAACGTCGACGGCGTGTATTTCTGCAATCGCGCGGTGGTGCCGCACATGCGCCGCACCGGCTACGGGCGGATCGTCAACATCGCCTCGATCGCCGGCAAGGAGGGCAACCCCAACGCGGTCGCCTATTCGGCCTCCAAGGCGGCGGTGATCGGGCTGACCAAGTCGATCGGCAAGGAACTGGTCGAGGGTAACATTCGCGTCAACTGCGTCGCCCCGGCCGCAGTGCATACGCCGATCTTCGACCAGATGACCAAGGCGCAGATTGCCTTCATGCTGTCGAAAATCCCGCTCGGCCGCTTTGGCACCACCGACGAAGTGGCTGCCCTGGTGTGCTGGCTGTGCAGCGAGGAGGCCAGCTTCTCCACCGGCGCGGTGTTTGACTGCTCCGGCGGGCGCGCAACCTACTGATTGAGAAGATTGATAAATCTATCCATAATCTTACGGAACGTTTTATCGACATTAATGTGCCGTTATAGGTAAACTGCTCCGATTATGATCGGAGCAGCCGCATTGCATACGTTGATTGCTATCGAGCAGGGTTTTTCGCTGCGCCGAAACCGACCGCCGGATGTACCGGCGGCGGTCGATGATGTGCTTGGCGACCCGTCGTTGCGCAGCACCAGGGCGGCGCCGGCCGCGCACGCGCTGGCGGTGGAGGTGCAGCAACACGCCGCGCCGCACGAACTGCCGTATCATAACCGCCACCATGTCGCCGAGACGGTGCTGGCGATGGGGCTGCTGAGTTCGCTGGCGCGGACCGACGGGCTGATCGGCGCCGACATGGCCGCCCTCGGCGTGGCGGCGATGGTCGGGCACGACCATGGCCATGATGGTTCGCCGGCGCAGAACGGACGGCTGGAGCGGCTGGCGGTGGCACTCAGCCTGCCGGTGCTGGGCGCGGCCGGGCTGGACCCGGTGGGGCTCGACATCGTCACCGAACTGATCCTGGCGACCGACCCGACGCGGGTGCCGATCAACGCGGCGCGGGTGGCTGGAAATGCCCCCGGCGATCCGCGCGGCCCAGGGTTCGACCTGCTGTGCCAGATGGCCAACGAGGCGGATGTGTTCGTGGCCTTGCTGCCGGCGCGCGGCTGGCGGATGGGTTTCGCGCTGGCGGCGGAGTGGCGGGCCGGCGGCTATCCGAATGCCGACATGGTGGCCAGCTTCAGCGGCCGGCTGGCCTTTCTGCGGCGCTACCGGCAGTTCTCGCCGCCCGCCGAACGGCTCGGCCTGGCGCGCTCGGTCGGGCACCAGGTGGCCGCTTTCGCCTGGGGCGCCGGCTCGCCGGAGGAAGGGGCGGCGGGCCTGGACCGGATGCCGCGCCGGGTGGCGCATCGGCGGTACATGGACGCGCTGCGCGGGTTGGAGGTGGAGTAAGGCCTTCTTTTTGTGAACAAAAAGAAGCAAAAAAACTTTTCACCCTATTTTGGAGACTTCGGAGTCTCCACCCCTTCGCTGCTGCAAGGCGGATGAAAAGTTTTTTGGTTCTTTTTTATAAAAAAGAACAACTTGCCTGTTGCTTACCCCAATCCAAACGCCCAGGCCAGCACGCCCTTCTGTGCGTGCAGCCGGTTTTCCGCCTCGTCGAACACCACCGATTGCGGCCCGTCGATCACCTCGGCGGTGACTTCCTCGCCGCGATGGGCCGGCAGGCAGTGCATGAACAGCGCGTCGCCGGCGGCCAGCGCCATCAGCCGCTGGTTGACCTGATACGGCGCCAGCAGGTTGTGCCGGGCGGTATTGGGGTCGTCGGACATGCTGACCCAGGTGTCGGTGACCACGCAGCGCGCGTCCTTGACCGCCTTCTCCGGGTCGTCGGTCAGTTCGATAGTGGCGCCCTGGGCGCGTGCCCAGGCGAGCAGTTCCGCCGAGGGCCGCAGTTCCGGCGGTGTCGCCAGCCGCAGCGTGAAGCCGAAGCGGGCGGCGCTCTCGATCCAGCTCTGCGCCACGTTGTTGCCGTCGCCGCACCAGGCGACCACCTGGCCGGCGATCGGGCCGCGCTGTTCCTCGAAGGTCAGCACGTCGGCCATCAACTGCACCGAGTGGGAGTTGTCGGTCAGGCCGTTGATCACCGGGATGCTGGCGTTGTTGGCCATCTCCATCAGCCGGGCGTGGGTGAAGGTGCGCATGACAATGGCATCGACGTAGCGCGACAGCACGCGGGCGGTGTCGGCGATGGTCTCGCCGCGGCCGAGCTGCATCTCGGCGCCGGTGAGGGTGATGACGTCACCGCCCAGTTGCCGCATGCCAACCTCGAAGCTGACGCGGGTGCGGGTGCTGGGCTTTTCGAAGATCATCGCCAGGGTTTTGCCGACCAGCGGTTTGTCGCCGCCCCGCCCGGCGCTCTTCAGGCTGCTGGCCAGCCCGAGCATGTGGCGCAGTTCGGCGGTTTCATGGTCGCGGATGTCGATGAAGTGGCGGGGGGCAGCCTGCCCCCCGCCGGTGTTCATGCCATCCACGGGTGAGAGCCGGTGGATCGCGGCCGAACTCACAACCACGGGTTCCGCACGACGCTCATTGCGCCGCGACCTCCAGCGCCGCCTGCACGCGGGAAGCGGCCTCGCGCATCATCGCCACCGCGGCGGTGATGTCGGCATCGGTGATCACCAGCGGCGGCACCAGGCGCACCACGTTGTCGCCGGCGGTCACGGTCAGCAGCCCGGCCTCGGTGAAGGCGGCCTGCACGTCGCCGGCCGGCACCACGCATTTCAGCCCCTGGATCAGCCCGGCGCCGCGCACATCGACGAAGATGCGCGGGAATTCGGCGACCAGCTTGCCCATCGCGGCCCACAGCACGCCGCCCTTGCGGGCGACGTCGTCGAGGAAGCCGGGCGCCAGGATGACGTCCAGCACCGCATTGCCGGCGGCGCAGGCCAGCGGGTTGCCGCCGAAGGTGCTGCCGTGGGTGCCGGGCACCAGCGCCTTGGCCACCGCCTCCTTGGCCAGCACGGCGCCGAGCGGAAAGCCGCCGCCGATGCCCTTGGCCACCGAGATCACATCCGGCTTGATGCCCGCCCATTCATGCGCGAACAACTTGCCGGTGCGGCCCATGCCGGACTGCACTTCGTCGAGCCCGAGCAGGATGCCGAACTCGTCGCAGGTGGTTCGCAGGTCGCGCAGGAACTGCAGCTGCGCCGGCCGCACGCCGCCTTCGCCCTGGATCGGCTCGATGATCACCCCGGCGGTGGCCGGGCCGATCGCGTCGCGCAGCGCGTTGAGGTTGTTGAAGGGCACATGGTCGAAGCCGTCCACCTGCGGGCCGAAGCCTTCGAGGTATTTCTTGTTGCCGGTGGCGGCCAGGGTGGCCAGGGTGCGGCCGTGGAAGGCGCCCTCGAAGCAGATGAAGCGGAAGCGTTCCGGCTTGCCGGCGTCGTGCATGGCGCGGCGCATCATCTTGATCATGCCCTCGTTCGCCTCGGCGCCCGAGTTGCAGAAGAACACGCTGTCGGCGAAGGAGTTGGCCACCAGCCGCTCGGCCAGCCGCTCGGCCTGCGGGATGCGATACAGGTTGGAGACGTGCATCACCTTGTGCGCCTGTTCGGCGATGGCGTCGGCCAGGTGCTTGTTGCCGTGGCCGAGCGAGGCGGTGGCGATGCCGGACCCGAAATCCAGGAATCGTCGCCCGTCCGTGGTCCACAGCCAGGCGCCTTCGCCCCGCTCGAAAGCGAGGTTGGCACGGTTGTAGTTCGGCAGCAGGGCGGGAATCATTGTCCTGTCGGTCCTCGTTGCCCATCAGCGGGCGGATTTCCTGGGGTTGCGCCGCCGGGCGCCCATGCGCCAGCGGTTCCGGGAAAGCGGAAACAATGGGCCGGGGCCACCGGCGAAGTCAAACGCCACGCGCGGAACGCGGCCTGCAATCGGCCGGCGGGGGCGCATGGCGGCCCTGCGCGGGCGCTGTCGCGGTATCCTCCGGCCGTGGGGAGTGGCATGGTTCACCCATGCCTCCCCGCCGCGCCGCCCCCACCCTGTCAGGCCCACCCGACGAGGCCGCATTGTATGAAGCCGCGATGGCGCATGTCGCGCGCTATGCCACCACCCAGGCCGGGCTGGCGCGGGTGCTGAACCGGCGGGTGGATCGCTGGGCGCGGGCGGTGGGCGAGAATTCCGACGATCCTGAAGCCCCCACTGATCCTGAAGCACTGGCCGCCGCCGTTGCCGCCGCCCGCCTCGCGGTGCGCGCCGCAGTTGCGCGGCTGGTGGCGCTGGGGGCGGTGAACGACGCCGCCTTCGCCGCCTCGCGCGCCCGCAGCCTGGGCCGCGCCGGCCGCTCGCGGCTGGCGGTGGCGGCGCATCTGGCGGCACATGGGATCGACAAGGCGATCGCCCAGGCGGCGCTGCCCGACGACCCGGCGGCCGAACGCAACGCCGCCGTGCTGCTGGCCCGCCGCCGCCGCATCGGCCCATTCCGCCGCGTGCCCGCCGACCCGGAACTCCGCCGCCGCGAACTCGGCATGCTGGCCCGCGCCGGCTTCCCACAGCCGGTGGCCGAGGCGGTGCTCGATATGCCGCCCGACGAGGCCGAGGCGCTGGTGCTGCGGTTGCGCCAGCCATGATCCCCCGCGCTCCATGATCCACGGCCCTGTAGTGTTCACCCTGGCCGGGCTGCGGCGCGGGGCGGTGGTCAGCCTGCCGCTGCTGATCGGACTGACGCCGTTCGGCGTGGTCTGCGGCATCACCCAGCAAGCGGCCGGGCTGTCGCTCGGCGAGACCATCCTGATGGCCGGCCTGGTCTATGCCGGCGCCGCGCAACTGGTGGTGCTCGGCGCCTGGACGCATCCGCCCTCGGTGCTGGCCGCCACGCTGACCGCCCTGGTGGTCAATCTGCGGCTGGCGCTGATGGGCCCGGTGCTGGCGCCGTGGCTGGACCGGCTGCGTGGCTGGCGGGTCTGGCTCAGCCTGTTCACCATGGTCGATCCAAGCTGGGCGCTGTCGGTGCGCGAAATCAGCGCCGACTACCGCGACGCTGCCTTCCTGCTCGGCGCCGGCGGCATCATGTGGATCAGCTGGATGATCACCAGCATCGCCGGCCACCTGCTCGGCGAGGCGATCCAGCCGACGCCCGGCCACCCGATCTTCTTCGCAGCGCTTGCGGTGTTCGTGGCGCTGCTGGTCAATCTGTGGCGCGGCAAGGCCGACGTCATGCCGTGGCTGGTGGCCGGGGTGACGGCCGTCGCCACCGCGCATCTGCTGCCGGGAACCTCCTGGTACATGCTCACCGGCGCGCTGGCCGGCAGCCTGCTGGGGGCACTGCGCGACGCCCGCTCCGGCGACGCGGACCGGCGCTGATGTGGGACTTTCACCCCTGGACGGTGGCCGCCATCCTCGGCATGGCGGCGGCCACCTATCTGTGCCGCGGCGGCGGCTACTGGCTGTTCCGCCAGGTGACGCCGGGGCCGATGCTGCGCGCCGCACTCTCCTACATTCCCGGCACCTTGTTCGTCAGCTTCGTGGCGCCGGGGCTGCTGGACGGGCGGCTGCACACCTTGGTGGGGGCGTCGGCGACCGTGGCGGTGATGCTGTGGACCCGCAGCCTGGCCTGGGCGATCATCGCCGGCACCGCGGCGGCGTGGCTGGCCTGGAGCCTGCTGTGAGGGTGCCTTCTTACCGCGCGGCAATCGTCGCCGGCGTCTGCGCCACGCTGCTCGGCGTCGGTTTGCAGCGCTTCGCCTATTCGCCGCTGCTGCCGGCGATGGTGCACGCCGACTGGCTGACCGGCGGCGAGGCCGGCACGCTCGGCGCGGTGAATTTCGCCGGCTACCTGATCGGCGCCGCCATCGCCCCCTCGGCCGGCCGGCAACTCGGGTTGCGCCCGGCGCTGCGGCTGGGGATGGCGGGCGCCACGCTGTGCCTGCTGCTGTGCGCCATTCGCGGGCCGCTGCTGTGGCTGGTGCCGTGGCGCACGCTGGCCGGCATCGCCGGCGGCATCCTGATGGTGCTGGCCGGCCCGGCCGTGCAGGCCGCCGCACCGCTGCGCCTGCGCGGACTGGCCGGCGGGCTGCTGTTTGCCGGCGTCGGCCTCGGCATCATGGCCAGCGCGGTGATCGTGCCGGCGCTGCTGACCTCCGGCGTCTCGGCCACCTGGGTCGCGCTGGCGGTGGCCGGGCTGCTGCTGACCCTGCTCTCCTGGAACCGCTGGCCGGACGTGCCGCCACCGCCGCTCGGCCGCCGCCCGGCGCTGCGTGGTCCGGTCGGCCGGCTGGTGCTGGCCTACGGCCTGGCCTCGATCACCGCCACCGCCTACATGGCCTGGTGGCCGGACTTCATCGCCCGCGGCCTCGGCCAGGGCACCACGATGGGGGCACTCGGCTGGCTGCTGTTCGGCTTCGGCATCACCATCGGCCCGGCCCTGTGCGGCTGGCTGGCCGACCGCATCGGCGGCCAGCGCGCCTTCGCCCTCACGCTGCTGGTGCAACTGGTGCCGGCGACCCTGCCGCTGCTGCTGCATTCCTGGCTCTGGCTCGCCGTCGCGGCAGTCAGCGGCGGCATCACCGCCGCCGGGCTCACCGGCCTCACCCTGATCCGCGCCCGCGAAATCTCCGACGCCCAGGCCGCCGGCATCTGGCGGCTCGGCACCGTCGCCTGGGCGGCGGCACAGATGGCCAGCGGCTTCGTGATGGCCTGGGCCTACACCGCCACCGGCACCCACGCCGCGGTGTTCGCCATCGGACTGGCCGGAGCTGGGTTGGCGCTGGTTGTGGGCAGGAAGTAAGTCCTTCTTTTTGTGAACAAAAAGAAGCAAAAAAACTTTTCATCCGTTTTGGAGACTCCGGAGTCTCCCGCGCTCCGCTGCCGCAAGGCGGATGAAAGTTTTTTGGTTCTTTTTTGCAAAAAAGAACCCTTCGCTTCCCTGTCTGGCCTTTCGGTTGTCCCCTGCGCTATGAGATGGGCCTCATCGGAGGCACTGCCTTGAACCAGCCGATCCCCAATTCGCTGCGCCTTGGCCCTGACGCTCAGGGGCGGTTTGGCCAGTATGGCGGCCGTTTTGTCGCCGAGACGCTGATGCCGCTGATCCTGGAGGTGGAGGCCGCGTATAATGCCGCCAAGGTCGATGTCGGCTTCCGGCGCGAGCTTGACCAATACCTCAAGCATTATGTCGGCCGGCCCAGCCCGCTGTGGTTCGCCGAGCGGCTGACCGAGAAGCTCGGCGGCGCCAAGGTGTACTTCAAGCGCGAGGAGCTGAACCACACCGGCGCGCACAAGATCAATTCCTGCATGGGGCAGATTTTGCTGGCCCGCCGGATGGGCAAAACCCGCATCATCGCCGAGACCGGCGCCGGCCAGCACGGCGTGGCGACCGCCACCGTCTGCGCGCTGTTTGGCATGCCGTGCACCATCTACATGGGCGCCGTGGATGTGGAGCGGCAGAAGCCCAACGTGTTCCGCATGAAGCTGCTCGGCGCCGAGGTGAAGTCGGTCACTTCCGGCAGCGCCACCTTGAAGGACGCGATGAACGAGGGCCTGCGCGACTGGGTCGCCAATGTCCGCGACACCTACTACATCATCGGCACCGTCGCCGGCCCGCACCCGTTCCCGGCCATGGTGCGCGACTTCCAGAGCGTGATCGGCGACGAGGCGCGCGCCCAGTTGCACGAGGCCGAGGGCCGCCTGCCGGACATCTGCATCGCGGCGATCGGCGGCGGCTCCAACGCCATGGGCCTGTTCCACCCGTTCCTCGATGAGCCCTCGGTGCGGCTGATCGGCGTCGAGGCCGGCGGCCACGGGCTGGATTCCGGCCAGACCGCCGCCAGCCTACTGCGCGGCCGCCCCGGCGTGCTGCACGGCAACCTGACCTATCTGCTGCAGGACGATGACGGCCAGATCACCGAGGCGCACAGCATCTCCGCCGGGCTGGACTACCCCGGCATTGGCCCCGAACACGCCTGGCTGCACGATATCGGCCGCGTCGAATACGTCTCGGCCACCGATGACGAGGCGCTGGCGGCGTTCCAACTCTGCACCCAGACCGAAGGCATCATCCCGGCGCTGGAACCGGCCCACGCGCTGGCCCATATCAGCAAGATCGCGCCGGACATGCCGAAGGACCAGATCATCCTGCTCAACCTCAGCGGGCGCGGGGATAAGGATATCTTCACCGTCGCCGATGCGCTTGGCGTGACGCTTTAGGCAAGGTCTTCTTTTTGTGAACAAAAAGAAGCAAAAAAACTTTCTATCCATTGGAGTGTACGGAATCTCCCCCCCTCCAATGTTGCAAGGCGGATAAAAGTTTTTTGGTTCTTTTTTTCAAAAAAAAAAGAACTGCTTTCCTTCCTTCCTGAGAGAGTTCCCCCATGAGCCGCATCGCCGCCCGTTTCGCCAAGCTGAAAGCCGAGGGGCGCGGTGCGTTGATGCCGTTCCTGGAATCCGGCGACCCTGACATTGCCACCGCCCGGGCGATCTTGGAGGGCATGCCGGCGGCGGGTGCGGATCTGATCGAGATCGGCTGCCCGTTCACTGATCCGATGGCTGACGGCCCGACCATTCAGTTGGCCGGAAGGCGGGCGCTGGATGCTGGCATCAAGATGCGCCACACGCTGGAGATGCTGCGTGGTTTCCGGCGCGGCGACGATCTGACGCCGGTGGTGTTGATGGGGTATTTCAACCCGATCATGTCGTATGGCGTGGCGAAGTTCTGCGCCGATGCGGCGGCTGCCGGGGCGGACGGGCTGATTATCGTCGATCTGCCGACCGAGGAGGCGCAGTTGGTGGCGCCGGATGCGGCGGCCAACGGGCTCGATATCATCCGCCTGGTGGCGCCGACCACCGATGACGCGCGGCTGCCGCTGGTGCTCGCCGGCAGTTCCGGCTTCGTCTATTATGTGTCGATCACCGGCATCACCGGCACCCGCACCGCCAGTGCGGATGAACTGGCCGATGCGATTCCGCGCATCCGCCGGGTGACCGACCTGCCGATCGCCATCGGCTTCGGCGTCCGTTCGGCCGCCCAGGCCGCCGCCGCGGTGACTGCCGCCGATGGCGCGGTGGTGGCCTCGGCATTGATCGACACGCTGGCGGCCAGCCTGGACGGGCAGGGGCGGGCGACGGCGACGACGGTGGCGCAGGTGCTGGACCAGGTGCGCGCTCTGGCCGCGGGCGTGCGCGGCGCCCGCGCCGCGGCATAAGAGGATAACGCTATGAGTTGGCTCACCGAATATGTCCGCCCGCGCATCCGCACCCTGCTGGGGCGGCGCGATGTGCCGGAGAACCTGTGGATCCAGTGCCCATCGTGCCAGCAGATGACCTTCCACACCGAGCTGGCAAAGAACCAGAAGGTGTGCGGCCATTGCGGCCACCACATGCGCGCCGGTGCGGTGGAGCGGCTCGGCTGGACCTTCGACGGCGGCAAATACACCCGCATCGAACTGCCCAAGGTGCCGGCGGACCCGCTGCGCTTCCGCGACACCCAGCGCTATCCGGATCGTCTGAAGACCGCCCGCGACACCACCCATCTGGAGGACGCTATCCTGGTCGCGCACGGCCAGATCGGCGGCCACAAGGCGGTGGCCGCGGTGATGGCGTTCGAATTCATGGCCGGTTCGATGGGTGCCGCGGTCGGCGAGGGCCTGCTGTCGGCGGCCCGGCTGGCGGTGCTGCAGGACGCGCCGCTGATCGTATTCACCGCCTCGGGCGGCGCGCGGATGCAGGAGGGTGCGGTCAGCCTGATGCAGATGCCGCGCAGCATCATCGCCTCGCGGCTGGTGAAGGAGGCCGGGCTGCCGTTCATCACCGTGCTGACCGACCCCACCACCGGCGGCGTCACCGCCAGCTTCACCATGCTGGGCGATATCCAGATCGGCGAGCCCGGTGCGCTGATCGGTTTCGCCGGCGCGCGCGTCATCGAGCAGACGGTGCGCGAGAAGCTGCCGGAGGGGTTCCAGCGGGCGGAATACCTGCTGGAGCATGGCATCCTTGACATGGTGGTCAAGCGCACCGAGATGGCCGCCACCCTGGCGCGGCTGATTGGTCTGCTGCGCAACCGGGAGCTTGCGGCGGCGTGACCCAGGCGGGGCGGGCCGAGGCGATTATTGAGCGATTGCATGGGCTTTATCCGCGGCTGATCGATCTCAGCCTGGAGCGGCTGCGGCGGCTGCTGACCGCCCTCGGCAATCCGGAGACCAGGCTGCCGCCGGTGCTGCATGTCGCCGGCACCAACGGCAAGGGCAGCACCTGCGCCTTCCTGCGGGCGATGGCCGAGGCGCAGGGCCTCAGCGTGCATGTCACCACCTCGCCGCATCTGGTGCGCTTCAACGAGCGGATTCGGGTGGCCGGTCAACTGGTTACCGACGCGGCGCTGGAGGCGGTGCTGGAGGAGGTGGAGGCGGTGAATGCCGGCGCGCCGATCACCGTGTTCGAAATCCTGATGGCGGCCACCTTCGTGCTGTTCGCGCGGGTGCCGGCCGATCTGTGCATCCTGGAGGTCGGGCTCGGCGGGCGGTTCGACGCGACCAATGTGATCGCAGCACCCAGGGTTTGCGCAATCACCGCGCTGTCGATGGATCACCGGGAGTTTCTGGGCGATACGCTGGCCAAAATCGCGTTCGAAAAGGCCGGAATCATCAAAAAACATGTGCCGGTGATCACCGGATTCCAGCCTCCGGACGCGCTCGAAGTGCTGGCTGTGCATTCGAATGCAGAGGACGCGCCGTTGCTGCGTCGGGGGCGCGATTGGGACATCGAGCGCACCGCGTCCGGCATGCATTATCGCGATGCGCAGGGCGTGCTGGAACTGCCGCCGCCATCGCTGCTGGGGCCGCACCAGGTGGAGAATGCCGGCATCGCGGTGGCGGTGATGCGGGCCTCCGCGATGCTCGGCGATGCGGCGATTGGGCGCGGGGTGGCGGCCGCCGAGTGGCCGGCGCGGATGCAACTGCTGACCGGGCCGCTGGCGCGGGTGCTGCCGGCGGATTGGGAGTTGTGGCTGGATGGCGGGCACAACCCGGGCGGCGGGGTGGTGCTGGGCGAGCAGCTGGCGCGTTGGGCGGATCGGCCGGTGCATCTGCTGGTGGGGATGAAGCAGGCCAAGGATTCGGTGGAATTCCTGCGCCCGCTGTTGCCGCATGCGGCGACGGTGTGGGCGGTGGCGGAGCCAGGGCAGCATCTGGCGCTGCCAATCGAGCGGATCATCGCAGCTTCCGGCGGGGTGGCGCGGCCGGGGCCGGATGTGCGGGCGGCACTGGCGCAGCTGCCACGCGACGGGCGGCCGGCGCGGGTGCTGATCTGCGGCAGCCTGTATCTGGCCGGCGAGGTGCTGAAGCTGGAAGGCTGGGTCGGGCGCTGATTGGACTGGTGGTTTTCCGCGCGGCCGGTGCTGGTCCGCGCCGCAACGCCGTGTCAGTGTGCTGAGATGAGCAGCCAACCGCTTGCCCCCGCGTTGTTTCCGATCGCCGAGGCGCGCGCGGCACCGCTGCCGCCGGGCCGCCAGTCGGCGCTGCTGCTGGCGCATGGCAGCCTGGAGTTGCGTTGGTACGCACCGGCCAAGGTGGACAGCCAGACGCCGCACAGCCGCGACGAGGTCTATGTGGTGGCCAGCGGCAGCGGCTGGTTCCGGCGCGGTGAGGCGCGGTTCCGCTTCGGACCCGGCGACGCGCTGTTTGTCGCCGCTGGCGTGGTGCATCGGTTCGAGGACTTCACGGCCGATTTCGCCACCTGGGTGATGTTCTATGGCCCCGAGGGAGGCGAGACCGCATGACCACCATCGACCTGTTCCAGCTTGACGACCGGCCGCGCTGGGCCGAGCTGTGGACCGGCTACCTGACCTTCTACAACACCGTGCTGCCGCCCGAGCAGTACGAGCATACCTGGGCCGGGCTGATGAACGGCCGGCTGCACGGCCGCGGCGCCCGCGACGCCGGCGGGCGGCTGATCGGCATCACCCATTTCCTGTTCCAGGACACCTGCTGGGCGCAGAAGCCGACGGTCTACCTGCAGGACCTGTTCGTCGATCCGGCGCTGCGCGGCGGCGGCGTCGGCCGGCTGCTGATCGAGGCGGTGGGCGAGGCGGCCAAGGCGGCCGGGGCGCCGAGGATGTACTGGTTCACCCATAACCAGAACGCCACCGCCCGCCGGCTCTACGACCAGGTGGCGACGCTGTCGGAGTTCGTGCGCTACGACTACAAGCTCGACTGACCGCGCACAGTGCTGCAGATGCGACTGCGAGCCATTCTTATCATTGCGGTATCGTCTTGATCGTTGCGGCGCCGGGCACCATATTGCAGCGCAGCAGGATGGGCCGGTGCGATGCGCAATTTCGACGAGTTGACCGAGCGGGAAATCCTGGCGCTGGCGATCAGCAGCGAGGAGGAGGACGGCCGCATCTACGCCGACTTCGCCGAGGGGCTGCGCGCCGATTATCCCGCCAGCGCCAACATCTTTACCGAAATGGCCGCCGAGGAGGGCGAGCATCGGCGCTGGCTGATCGACCTCTACCGGGAGAAATTCGGCGAGCATATCCCGCTGATCCGCCGGCAAGACGTGCGCGGCTTCATCACCCCCAAGGCGATCTGGCAGTTGCTGCCGCTGCGGCTGGATGCGGTGCGGGGTGCCGCGGCGACCATGGAGGTGGAATCGGCGCGGTTCTACCGGCGGGCGGCGCAGCGCACCACCGATGCCTCCACCCGCAAGCTGCTCGGCGACCTGGCCGAGGCGGAGGTGGCGCACGAGCATACCGCCGACCGGCTGATGGCCGAGCACCTGCCGGACAACGTGCGTCACCAGGAAGACCAGGCGGCGCGGCGGGTGTTTCTGCTGCGCTTCATCCAGCCGGGGCTGGCTGGGCTGATGGACGGCTCGGTCTCCACCCTGGCGCCGGTGTTCGCCGCCGCCTTTGCCACCGGCAATTCCTGGGACGCGTTCCTGGTCGGCATGGCGGCCTCGATCGGCGCCGGCATCTCGATGGGGTTCGCCGAAGCGCTGTCCGACAATGGCAGCCTGACCGGGCGCGGCGCGCCGCTGGTGCGCGGGGTGATCTGCGGGGTGATGACCACGCTGGGCGGCATCGGCCACACGTTGCCGTATCTGATTCCGGATTTCATGACCGCCACCATCCTGGCGATCTGCGTGGTGTTCGTGGAACTGGCGATCATCTCGTGGATCCGCTGGAAATACATGGACACGCCGCCGGTTTCGGCGGCGATGCAGGTGGGGTTCGGCGGGGCGCTGGTGTTCGCCACCGGGATATTGATCGGCAGCGCCTGATCCTCCGGGCTGCGTGCGGCGGGCAACTGATGGCCGGTAGCGGGTGTTGACGCGCCGGGCGTCGCGCGGTCTGGTGCGCTCGATTAACGCGGGAGGCTGGCATGGCGGCGCAATTCTGGTTCGACGGACACTGGACCGACGAGAATCCCCGCCTGATCGGTCCGGCCGACCATTCGATGTGGCAGGCCTCGGTGATCTTCGACGGCGCGCGGGCGATCGGCGGCCTGGCGCCTGATCTGGACCTGCATTGCCAGCGGGCGATCCGCTCGGCGAACTCGATGGGCCTCACCCCCGGCCTGGCGTGGGAGGAAATCCGCCGGCTGGCGATCGAGGGCATCGGCCGGTTTGCCAAGGATGCGGTGCTGTATGTGAAGCCGGTGTTCTATGCGGTCGGCGGCGGCATCGACATCACCCAGACCACCACCGCCTTCGTGCTGCATCTGTTCGAGGCACCGCTGCCCGGGCTTGGCGGCTTCTCGGCCAGCATGTCGCCGCTGCGCCGCCCGGCGCCGGAGATGGCGCCGACCGACGCCAAGGCGGCCTGCCTCTACCCCAATTCCAGCCGGGCGACCGCCGAGGCGGTGCAGCGCGGGTTCGACGCCGCGGTGATGCGCGACCCGTGGGACGGCATCGCCGAGTTCGCCTTCGCCAATCTGTGGGTGGTGAAGGGCGGCGTGGCGCTGACCCCCACCGACAACCACACCTTCCTGGCCGGCATCACCCGCCGCCGGGTGATGGCGTTGCTGAACGAGGGCGGCATCGAGGCCAGGGAGGCCAACCTGACCGAGGCCGACCTGCACGCCGCCGACGAGATGTTCTCGACCGGCAATTATGGCAAGGTGGTGGCCTGCAACCGCTTCGAGGGCCGCGAACTGAATGCTGGCCCGGTGTTCCAGGAGGCACGGCGGCGGTACTATGCCTGGGCGGAAACGACGCGGGTGGTGTGATCGACGCCGGCGCGCCGGCTGCGGGAGGGCGGTATCTGGCGGGCCGGATCAGGCGGAGTTGGAGATAGCCTCCTCGTCGCATAGCACCTTCACGATCCGCTCCATCTCGGCGAGATGAGTGTCTTCGGGTGCGGGCGGCGGTTCGGCGGCTGAAGCCGAGGCTGGCGCGGTGCCATAGTGATGCAGGAAGGTCCGCATCACGTGTTCCACGCCGGCTTCCATCACCTCGCGGCCATCGGCGGCAAAATACCTGCCGCGCACATGCGGAGAGGTGATGATCTCGTAGGACGGGAAGTAGTCGGTCGCCGGCCAGGCGGCACATATCTGCTCGGCGGCGACGCGCAGCACGGCTTTCGAATAGGTGGTCGAGACCCAGATGTGGCGCGGCAACGCCGTGGCGTTCAACGGCACCGGCGAGACCGTTACCAGGAAGCGTGCCGCCGGGTTGCGTTCACGGATCATCGCGAACGCGGCATTCATGTCGGCCACCGTTTCGGCGACGTCGAAGTTGTGAAAACCATGGATGCTGTCGTCGAAGCTGCCGCCGGCGACCCCCGGCGCCAACGGGAACACCGCCCCGTCGCGGCGATCGATCCACGCCTCGGTGAGCCCGAGGGTGAAGACGAAGACATCGAGTTCCTCGATTGCGCGCCGTACCGCGGCGAAATGCTGGGCGCGATCCGCTGCCAGTTCTTCGGCGTGGATGAAGCCTCCGGGCTGGATCTGCGGCCGGAACGGGTCAACCACGCCACCGCCGGCGAGCGGCCAGGCGGTCTCCTGCGGGACAAACTGGCCGTAGGCGCGTTGCAGCAACTGCAGCAGTTGGCGGGCGGTGTAGAGGTTGCCGTAGCGCGCGGAAAACACGCCGTAGTTGAACAGATCGCGGTCCGCCTTGCGGATCAGCGGATGCGCGGATTCGGTGACGTGATGCCGGAAGCCGGCCTGCACCAGGTGACGGGCGACGTGTTGCGCGAAGCACGAGCCGGCGGTCACCACGCGGTCCTGCGGCGCGATGCGGAAGGACGGGGTTGATACCGGATCGAGCGCCGCGAAGCCGCGGGCGCCCGAGGCGGACTTCCAGAACTGCTGGTCAGGCTTGCCGATATAGGGATGCTTGCGTGTGCTCATAGCGACAATGCCTTTGCGATCTGCGCCTGGAGCAATGCCCCATACGCGGCATTTGCGTGCGATGGATCATTTGCCCAGTATTTTTTAAGCAGACACCCGGAGCCATCCACTGATTCGGGAGGGGGCGGCAGATAAATTATATCATTTTTTTCGCAGTGTTCAGAGATTATACGCGAGTGTAGATCAAACAACTTCTTTCGGATCGAAGCCGGCGCGATGCCATTTTCCAGTTTGTCCTTGAACATGTTCGGAAATTTTCGGACATGCTCGGGGGTTGCAATGATCGGTGGTGTCGCTACGAAGACCGTCCTCCCCTTAAATGATTGTCGAAGGTTGGTCGCCGCGGTTAGAACTCTTACATTGAGGGAGACTTGGAAGAATTTGTAGAGCAGCCCGAAGGGTATGATTCGCCGGCTAAGATCGGCAGTCTCGATCGTCGATTTGTCGCAGAAAAAATCCCATCTCACGTCATGTTCGATCAAACCAATAGCAATATGAAAATTGCCCGCGAGCATCGCTACACAATGTGCGTTTGCGTCATAATTGGCCAAAAAATCCGGAGTCGGCATTCCATCTTCATTTAGCCAATCCGGGCTGACCTGGGTCACGTTGGTAAAACTGAACCGCTCGTCCGGCTGCATGCCGCGCTGCAACGCATAGATATGGCTTTGGCCGATCACTGCGACCGACGCGCGCTCCGCCATGGCAGCAAACCCTCCGCAATAGCTCGCCAGACTACACCAGAACCCGTCCGGGGACCACCGGTGTCGAGCGCTGCGGGTGCGACCAGTGCGCCGGCATCGGCGATGGCTCCGGCGGTGCTGATGCGGCTTCGCGGCGGGCGGGAGGCCGAATCGCCCCGGCGGTCGGCTACTCGGCCGCCATCAACATTTTGCAAGAAGATGCCCGGAGCCGGCGGCTGACGCAGGAGGCGACCTCTACGCAGCCTCCACGATGCCCCTGATGCGAAGACTTGTATGTTAACACTACGAATTGAAAGGGACGTTGAGAAGGAAGGCCGGTGAATGTGGCATGCATCGACCGGTCGCCGGTAAATTGGCGCCCTCCCAGTCCGCCGATTGGTTGCTGAATCCCGCCAGCCGTGGTTACTTCCCGTCAATATCGCGCGGACAGTACCCTCGGTACGGGATATATCAGTGATGACCGAAGCAGTGCGACTTGTCGTATGGGATTTGGATGAAACATTTTGGTCGGGCACCCTGACTGAAGGAGGCATTGTCTACAATAAGACACATCACGAGATCGTTATCTCACTCGCCGAGCGGGGGATCATGTCGTCCATCTGCTCCAAGAACGATTGCGCCAGAATTGAGAAGGTATTGAAAGAGCACGGCATCTGGGAGTATTTCATCTTTCCGAGCGTCGACTGGTCGTCTAAGGGGCCTCGTCTTGCAGCCCTGGTGGAAGCGGTGCAGCTACGAGCGGCTACGGTGCTGTTTGTCGATGACAACCGGATGAATCTTGCCGAGGCGGCGCATTTCGTGCCTGGCATCCAGACCGCCGAGCCGGACGCGATCGCCGGGATGTTGGCCAATCCGTTATTCAAGGGCAAGGACGACAAGACCCTCTCGCGGCTGCAGCAATACAAGGTGCTGGAGCAGAAACGGGCTGACGGCGGCAGTGCGACGGACAACACTGAATTTCTACGCGCCAGCGATATCCGGGTGACGATAGATCATTATGTCGAGGAGAATATCGACCGGGCGATCGAGCTAATCAATCGTACCAATCAACTGAATTTTACCAAGATCCGGCTGTCCGAGGATGCGGATTTGGCTCGCGCCGAACTGCGCGAGTTGTTGTCGGGATTCAGCGTGCAGGCAGGTCTGATCAGTGTGCGTGATCGATATGGCGATTACGGCCACGTCGGAATTTATATTCAGGACTCCCAGGACTCCAGGCGTCGGCTGCTCCATTTTGCATTTTCGTGTCGGACGTTAAATATGGGCATCGAGACCTGGGTTTATCGCCATCTCCACCGCCCGATGCTGAAAGTCGTCGGTGAGGTACTTTCAGACGTAAAGAGCGACGAAACTCCGATCGATTGGATCACCCTGGAACAACCCGACGCCGGCGGCGAGTCCAGCGCTGGGACAAAGTCGGCTTCGCGGATGATTTTGCGCGGCGGTTGTGATCTGGTGGCGCTGGCGCATTACTTGAGCCATGCGGCCGAGACCACGCACCTCGAAACGTTCATCGCCAGAGACGGCGGGCAGATACGCACCGACCATTCAGTATTTTTGCGCTATGCGCTCGCCGGCATCAGCGCCGAGCAACAGGTGGCCCTGGAAGGGCTCGGATATACCGAGCACGAATTCTGCTCGACGCTCAGCACGGACACCCAGGAGGCGCAAATCTGGGTGTTCAGCTTCTGGATGGATAGCGTTATGATGTTGTACGAGGATCGGATGACCGGTATCCGCGCGCCCCTGATGCTGCCGAATGGCTGGTATGCGCCGGTCGACGTCACATCGCTGCCGCCGGAGGCGGTTGAGCCTGCCTTGGTAAATGACGCCTGGCGCGCCCGATACGCCCATCTGAAGGATCGCTTCGATGCGATCGGACCGATCAAGGAAGCTGACTTCAAAGCAACGGCGCAGCTATTGCTTAAGCGGGCAAATTCAAAAACCCGTATCTTCGTTCTGCTCTGCACAGGAATCCGGGTGGACAAGAAAACCGGTTTCCGCAGCCCGGCGCCGCGCGATATCGTGATCAACGGCTGGATGCGGGAGGTGTTCGAGGGGGCTCCCAATGTGCGGCTGATCGAACCGATGCGGCATATTCTGTCCGAGTCGGAGATGCCGGAAACAAATCATTTCAACCGCATCGTGTATCACCGAATGGCCGACGAAATCTTGACCTCGCTGAAAGTCCCCGTCGAAGTATAGGGCAGAGAGGTAAGGTATCCGTCCGGGCCTCGTTTGACCAATGCAGTTTAGAACCGCGGGTCGCGACCGCAGGTGGGTAAAGGGTGTCGAGCGCTGCGGGTGCGGCCCGCGCGCCGGTATCGGCAATGGCCCTGGCGGTGCTGATGCGGCATCGCGGTGGGCAGCAGGCCGGACCGCACCGGCGATCGGCTACTCGGCCGCCACCAGCACCTGGCGCCGCTGCGGCCGTGGGATGATCAGGATCACCACCGCCGCCACGCTGCAGGCCAGGCCGGCGGCCAGGAAGGCCGGCAGGTAGCTGCCCAGCGTGTCGCGCACCAGGCCGCCGCCATAGGCCGCGGTGGCGGCGCCGAGTTGGTGGGCGCAGAACACCCAGCCGAACACCACGGCGGCGCGTTCGCGGCCGAAGCCCTGGGCGGCCAGCCGCACGGTGGGCGGCACGGTGGCCACCCAGTCCAGCCCGTAGAACACCGCGAAGGTGGTCAGCCCGACCAGGGTGAAGCCGGAATACGGCAGATAGAGCAGCGACAGGCCGCGCAGGCCGTAATACCAGAACAGCAGCCAGCGATTGTCGAACCGGTCGGACAGCCAGCCGGAGAAGATGGTGCCGGCGAAGTCGAACGCGCCCATCAGCGCCAGCACGCCGGCGGCCTGGGTCTGCAGCAGGCCCTCATCCATGCAGAGCGGGATGAAATGGGTCTGCACCAGGCCGTTGGTGGAGCCGCCGCAGATGAAGAAGGTGATGAACAGCGCCCAGAACACCCGCGAGCGCGAGGCTTCGCGCAGGGTGGACAGGCTGGTGCGCACGGCGCCCTGGGTGGGTTTGGGCACCGGCGCCAGCCTGGTCTCGCCGTACGGGGCGAGGCCGAGGGTGGCCGGGTGGTCGACCGCGAACAGCACCATCAGCAGCAGCGCCAGCAGGCAGGCGAGGGCGGCCGGCAGCAGGGCGTAGCGCCAGCCTTCGTGCTCGGAGAGCCAGGCGGCGACCGGCAGGAACAGCAGCTGGCCGGTGGCGTTGGCGGCGGTCAGCAGGCCGAGCACCAGGCCGCGCCGGGCGGTGAACCAGCGGCTGGCGACGGTGGCGCCGAGCACCAGGGCGGTCATGCCGGTGGCGAAGCCGAGCATCACCCCCCAGGTGGCCCAGAGCTGCCACAGCTCGGTCATCTGGCTGGCCAGCGCCATGCCGGTGACGATGATGCTCACCGCGACGGCCACCACGCGGACCACGCCGTAGCGGTAGATCAGTGCGGCGGCGAACGGGCCCATCAGCCCGTAGAGCAGCAGGCGCAGCGCCAGCGGGCCGGAGATGTCGGTGGTGTCCCAGCCGAACTCCTGGCGCAGCGGCGCGATCAGCACGCCGGGCATGCCCATCGCGGCGGCGGTGGAGAGGGCGGTGATGAAGGTGATCGCGATCATCACCCAACCGTAATGGATACCGCGACGGGCCAGCCAGGGGGCGAGGCGGTGGGCGAGCATGGCTGGGTTCCTCAGCTGGAGGGGATGGCACGCAGGGCGAGGGCGGCGGCGCTGCGCAGGGCGGCGCCGGAGGCTTCGGGGTCGCCGGCCAGGGCGCGGGCCAGGATCAGGCCGCCATTCATCGCCGCCAGCATCGCCAGTGCTGCGTCGCGGCAGGCGGCGGGCGGCAGCGCGGGGTGGGTGAGGGCGATCTCGTCCTGCAACGCGGCAGCCAGGGCGGCGACGCCGTGGTGCAGCGCCTCGGGCAGCGGCGGGTCGGCGCGGCAGACTTCCGGGCCGAGGGCGGCCAGGGCGCAGCCGTCATCCAGCGAATCGCGGTGCTGTTCGGTGAGGTAGGTTGCCACCAGTAGCGCCAGCCCGTCGCGGCCTTCGGCGCGGGCGGTGGCGGTGCGGCGGCGCCATTTGGCGGCGGCCTCCAGCAGCGAGCCGCCCAGCGCCTCGGCGGCCAGCGCCGCCTTGCTGGGGTAGTGGCCGTAGAAGGCGCCGTGGGTGAGGCCGGCGGCGCGCGAGATTTCCGCCACTCCGACGCCGGCAAGGCCCCGCCTGCGGAACAGCCGGCTGGCCTGGCGCAGGATGGCGGCGCGATGGGCGGCGAAGGTGGTGGGGTTGACCCGCATGAGTTACATTATGGACATCATGATTAATCGACGCAAGAGCGGCCGGCGGGCAGGGCAGGCATGCGGGGTGGGAGAGGGGTTGCCGCGGTTCGCCGAGGGCAGGGGCGGCGTCAATCATGAGGTATTTGTCAGGTAATCACTCGATTGTGCCTGTCAGTGATATTGCGGGATCTACGACCGGATAATAATCTCTGAATAGATATGATCTACGTGCGGATCATACCGAATTAAGCCGTTCGGCCGCTGCTCGCTGCCCGCTCCATGCACCCTCAGGATTCGCTGGCTGCCGAGCCCATAAACGCCAACAGGAGGCAACTGATGCTGTCAGGTCCAGAAATTCAAGCCGTGATGAGCGTCGCCCGCTCGCACCGGATTGCCCACCAGAACGAGCCGGGGCTCGGCCATCTGGGGCTGCTGCCTGGCGTGTGGGGCAATGCCGACGCCTATGTCGACCACGGCTGGAACATGATCGCACTGCCGCTGAAAGTCCCCGGCACCCAGATCACCCCGCCGCAATCCTCGGCGTTCCGGCTGCTGCTCAACCAGTACAACGAAACCTTGACCTTCAGCGTGATCGACACCGGGGTGCCGAATCGCGGCCCCGGCCAGACCCTGCTGTTCGACACCGACCAGCACCTGGCGGCGCTGCAATATATCCAGGACATCACCCAGAACAGCGCCACCGATTTCCCGACCACGCCCTCGACGCCCGACACCCCGAAGGCGGTCGCCGGCATTCACCGCGAGCCAGGGCTGTTCCTCAACATGTGGTCGCAGACCGATGGCGGGCCGCAGATTGCCCGGCTCGCCACCATCCCGCACGGCAACGCGGTCACCGCTCTGGGCGATGCTGTGTGCTACGATGGGCCGCCCAACTTTGCGCATATCGGCGATTTCCTGTCGCCGGCGACCGGGCCGGGCATCAGCGCGGATATCGACAACGACGTGTTTCACGCGCCGTACAAGATTTTCCGCGATGCGCCGTTCCACGGCCTGTTCAACCCGATCGACCCGCTGGCCCGGTTGAAGGGGGACACGCCCGCCAACGTCAAGCGCACCACGCAGATCACCGTCGACACCACGCTGGCCTCGGGCGGCATCACCAGCATCCCGTTCATCGCCAAGCGGGCAAATGCCACCGCGATGCGGGCAGTATTCTTCATCGAGGAACTGGATGCGCTGCCGGTGGGCGGGGTGCCGCAGATCGTGCTGCAATACGCCCAGAAGGTGGTGCTGGACTTCGCGGTCTCGCCCGGCGACCCGAATACGCTGATCAAATGGCCGCATATCTCGCTCAACACCATGAAGCTGATTAGCCCCCCGCCTCCGTGATCGCGTTTCGCGCGGCGGGTTCGGTTGCTCAGGCCCGCCGCGCGATCAGCGCCACGCCGAACGCCACGAACACCGCGCCGGCCGCCCGGTCGATCCAGCGTGCCGCGCGGGCGAATGCCGCCGCCGCGCGCCGTGTGGTCAGCAGCAGCACCACGGCCGCGTACCAGGCCAGCGAGATCGCCACCATCTCGGCCACCGCCGCCAGGCCGTCGCCGAGCGGGGCGCCCATCGGCATCAGGCCGGCGAACAGGCTGGCGACGAACAGCGCCGATTTCGGGTGCGACAGCGAGGTCAGCAGCCCCAGCCGGAACGCCGGGCCGGCGGTGCGTTGTTGCTGCGTTGCCGCCGGCGCGAAACTCCCGCGGATGATCCTGGCGCCGACCACCACCAGATAGCCGGCGCCGGCCAGGGTCAGCGCCTCATACAGCCAGGGCGCGAAGGCGAACATCGCATGCACGCCGAAGAACCCGGCCAGTCCCCATACCGTGGTGCCCAGCCCGATGCCGGCCACCACCCCCAGCCCCTCCGCCCGGCTGCGCACCGCCGCCACCCGCGCCGCGACCAGGAAATTCGGCCCCGGCGTCACCACCGCCACCCCCCAGATTGCCGCCACGGCGGCCAGCAGGCTCAATGACGGCATCGGCGGCGGCTCCACGGGCAGGACCGGCATGTGTTACCGCGGTTATGCCGAAATCCGAACCCCATCCCGCGGATTGGCCCTGGCACGATCGGCATTCCACCGGCACGATGTGCTGCACAACCGGGAGACCGCCGATGCTCGAACCCCTCGCGCCCGACACGCTGGAAAAGCTCAAAGGCGTCAGCACCGCCACCCTCACCATGCAACTGATCAAGATCGCCGGACTGCGCAGCCGCTCGCCGCTCGGCGTGCGGCCGCTGAACCCGGCCCGCTGCCATTTCGTCGCCGAGGCGGCGACGCTTCGCTACGCGCCGATGCGCGAGGACCTCGACGGGCGGGCCAGCACCGCGCTTGCGGACAATCCGACCCGCCTGGCGGTGGAGACCACGCCGCCCGGCCACGTGCTGATGATCGATCAGGCCGGCAGCCAGGGCGGCGGCGCGCTCGGCGACATCCTGGTGGCCCGGCTGATCGTGCGCGGCGTCGCCGCCGTGGTGGGCGATGGCGCGATGCGCGATTCCGGGCCGCTGATGGCGATGGCGATGCCGATCTTCTCGCGCAGCCTCACCCCGCCGCCGAGCAGCGCGGCGATCATCGCGGTCGGCTTCCAGGAGCCGATCGGCTGCGGCGGCACGCTGGTCTACCCCGGCGACGTGGTGGTGGGCGACGAGGACGGCGTGGTGGTGATCCCGCGCCACCTCGCCGACCGCGTCGCCAGCGCCGGACTGGAGCAGGAACAGATCGAAGTGTTCATCAAACAGCGCGTCGAGCAGGGCGAACCGGTCGACGGCTTCTACCCGGCCACCGAACGCACCAAGGCCGAATACGCCGCCTGGAAAACCGAGCAGAAGGGCAGGTAAACTCTTCTTTTTGTGAACAAAAAGAAGCAAAAAAACTTTTCATCCGTTTTGGAGACTCCGGAGTCTCCGCGCCTCCGCTGTTGCAAGGCGGATGAAGTTTTTTGCGCGCTTTTTTTCAAAAAAGCGCTGCTTCCCTCTATACCGCCCGGATGGACCCGCTCGCCCTCTACATCCACTGGCCATTCTGCCTGGCCAAGTGCCCGTATTGCGATTTCAACTCGCATGTCCGCGACCGCATCGACCAGGGCCGCTTCGCTGCGGCATTGCGGCGGGAACTGGCCTGGGAGGCCGCGCGGCTCGGCCGCCGCCCGCTGGCCTCGATCTTTTTCGGCGGCGGCACCCCCAGCCTGATGGACCCGGCCACCGTCGCCGCGCTGATCGATGACGCCAGGCGCCTGTTCGTCGCCGCCGATGACATCGAGATCACTCTGGAGGCCAACCCGACCAGTGTGGAGGCGGCGCGGCTGGCTGAATTTCGTGCCGCGGGCGTCAACCGTGCCTCGCTCGGCGTGCAGTCGTTGCGTGACGACCAGCTTCGCCTGCTTGGCCGGCAGCACAGCGCCGCCCAGGCGATTGCCGCGCTGGAGACCGCGCGGGCGATCTTCCCGCGGCTGTCGTTCGACCTGATTTACGCCCGGCCGCAGCAGACCCTGGCCGACTGGCAGCGCGAACTCGCCGAGGCGCTGGCGCTGGCCGCCGACCATCTGTCGCTCTACCAATTGACCATCGAGCCCGGCACCGGCTTCGAGGCGCTGCACCGCTCGGGCGCGCTGGTGCTGCCCGAGGACGACGACGCGGCAGCGCTCTACGACGCCACCGGCGAGGCCGCCGCGCGGTTCGGGCTGCTGCCGTACGAGGTGTCGAACTATGCCAAACCCGGCGCCGAGAGCCGCCACAACCTGGCCTATTGGCGCTACAGCGACTACGCCGGCATCGGCCCCGGCGCGCATGGCCGGGTGCTGATCGACGGCCGCCTGCTCGCCACCCGCCGCCACCGCGCCCCCGAACCCTGGGCCGAGCGCGTCGAACGCCAGGGCCACGGCAGCACCGCCGAGACCGAAATCACCCCAGTCGAGCGCGCCCGCGAGATGCTGCTGATGGGGTTGCGGCTCACCGAGGGCATCGACGCCGCCCGCTTCGCCGCCCGCACCGGGCTGGCGCTGGACTCGGCAATCGACGCCGAAACCCTGGCCCGCGCGCTGGACGCAGGCTACCTGACCCGGACTGCCGCCCGCCTCGCGCCGACGCCGGAAGGCCGCAAACGCCTGGACTCGCTGCTGGCGGCGCTGGTGCTGTAGCCGCCGGCCGCCTATTCCCCCCGCCCTGCCGCCACCCGTGCCGCGGCGATCGCCACATAGGCCGGGTCCAGCTCGATGCCGATCCCCTGGCAGCCCTGCTGCCACGCCGCCAGCAGCGTGGTGCCGGTGCCCATGAACGGGTCGAGCACCACCGCGCCCGGCTTGCCGTGCAACTGGATGCACCAGCGCGGCAGATCGAGCGGAAAGGTGCCGGGATGGTGGAACTTCTCCGCCCGGCTCTGCACCGTCTGATACGGGATGAACCAGGTGTTGCCGCGGCAGCGCAGGTCGCGGGCATGGCCGCGCCGGGCGATGTTGGATTTGTCCTTGAACGGCACCCCGACTGCCAGCCGGTCCAGCCGCACCTGGCCGTCCAGTGTCAGGTGAAAGATGTGCTCATGGGCGTGATTGAGGAACCGGGCGCCGCCCACCGGCTTGTAATGCCCCACCGAATCGCCGGGCAGCGCGATCGCCTTGATCCAGGTGATGTGGTTCTGTAGCACGAACAGCGGCCGCAGCCGCACAATCAGCTCGAACGGCAGCCAGGGCCGGCTGGAACTGCCGGAGATGTTGAGGAAGAACGACGCATCCGGCCGCATCACCCGGCGCAGCGCGGTGGCAACAGCCAGCATCCAGTCGAGATACTCGCTCTCGCCGCGCCGGTCCTGATAGGCGCTGTAGCCGAGGCCCAGGTTGTACGGCGGCGAGGTCACCACCACATCCACCGAGCCGGCCGGCATGCCGGCCAGCACCCCGAGGCAATCGCCGGTCAGCAGCACAGGCTCCAGCCGCGGCGAGGCGTCCACCCGCTAGCGCGTCGCCAGCGGCGCCGGCCTGGGCAGCAGGATATACAGGGTGCCGTATTGCCGCATCCGCCCGGCGCGTTCCTCGGCATCCTTGCCCCAGCCGAAGAAGATGTCGCCGCGGGTCGGGCCGCGAATCGCGCCGCCGACGTCATGCGCCAGCATCACCTGGCGGATCGGGCTGCCATCCACCGGGTCGCGGGTGTCGACGAACATCGGCGCGCCCAGCGGGATGAAGCTGTTATCCACCGCGATCGAGCGCAGCGGCGACAGCGGCGCCCCCAGCTTGCCCGGCGGCCCGACATCCGAACTCAGGCCGGGGATTTCCTTGAAGAACACATAGGACGGGTTCTCCGCCATCAGCGCCTGCGCCTCGCCAGGATGCGCCACCAGCCAGGCGCGGATGCTCTGCATCGACACCTCGTCCAGCTTCATCACGCCGCGATCCACCAGCAGCCGGCCGATCGGCACATAGGTTCGCCCGTTCTGCCCGGCATAGGAAACCCGGATGGTCCGCCCGTCGGTCAGCCGCACCCGCCCGGCCGCCTGGATCTGCAGGAAGAACGCATCGATCGGGTCGGAAAGCCACAGCAATTCCAGGTTCTTGCCGGTAAGCGCGCCGTGCTCGATCTCCTTGCGGGTGTAGTACGGCGAGCGCCGTCCGAGATCGTCCGGCCGCCGGTAGAGCGGCACCTGATGGGCGGCGTCGCGATGCAGCGAGCCTTGCACCTCCGGCTCGTAATAGCCGGTGAACAGCCCGGCGGCGCTGCCGTCGCCGGAGACCAGATAGGGCTGGAAATTGCGCTGGAAGAACGCCCGCGCATCCTGCGCGCGGCGTGCCGGCACCAGCCGTGCGGCGGCGCAGGCGCTGCGCCACTGGTTGGTCATGCCGCCCAGCGAGGCCGCCAGCCCCTGACCGCCGAGCGGCTGCCCCGGCAGCGCCGCGAACTGCACGCAACTGGCCAGGAAGGCCTGCATCGCCTTTGACTGGTCATCGTCGGCCCAGCCGGGAATCTGCTCGAACCGCACCGGGGTGAAGGCCGGGCCGGGGCCGGGCGGCGCACTCACGCCCTGCGGCAACTCAATCGTCGGCGGGGCGCCGGCGGCGCCAGGCACACCGGCGGGCGCCTTGACGCATCCCGCCAGGGCGAGCGCCAGCGCCAGACCGGCGCCGGCCCGCAAACCTGCCCGCCGCATCAAGCGCTGCGCGCGGCCACCAGCCGCCAGGTGGGGTCGCTCGAGCCCAGTTCACGTTCGAAGGTCCAGATATCGGTGATCTCGGTCACCGCATCGGTGCCGGCCACCGGCGCACCGTCGCGCCCGCTGGTCATGTTCACCTGGTCGGAGACGAAGCGCACGGTGATCAGCGCGGTCTGGCCGCGCAACTCGGCGGCCTCGATCGCGGCGGACGGAATCGCCTGGATATCGGTGTGCTGGGTTTCGCCGGCCGCCTCGCGCGCCGCGATCGCGCCCTCGAAGCCGCGATAGGTCTCGTCGGCCAGCAGGTTGCGCAGGGTCACCCGGTCGCCGGCGGCAAACGCGCCGACGATCATGCGGAATGCCGTCTCCGCGCCGCCGAGGAACTGCGCCGGCTGGAAGCTGGGATCGGTCTGCACCATGCGCGACAGCGTCTGCCCGATCGGGCTGGCCGGCTCCGGCACGATCCGCGCGCCCACCGGTTCGGCGACGGCATCGATCACCCGGCCCGGCCCGGCGGCCGCCACCTGCTGCGGCGTCGCCTCGGCCGGCCGCTCGAATCCCTGCCGCTTGCCCAGGATGCTGCGCAGCCGCAACACCAGGAAGGCGGCCACCATTCCGAACAGGACAATATCGATCGGGAAGCTGCCACTGGCACCCATACTAGTCTCTCCGCCTCTGTCGCCCGCCTCGCCACGCGCGCGGACACACCTCATGTAAGCAAAGCGGCCTCCCGGCACAACGTAATGCGGCAAATCTCAGCATGTCGTAATGTAGCGGCCGGGCACCCATTGCGCGCCCCCGAGGCTGCGGCTATCCAGCGCCGATGATCCTGTTGCGCCATGGGCAGAGCGAATTCAACGTGCTTTTCTCGACCACCCGGGTCGATCCGGGGATCGTCGATCCGCGCCTGACCGAGCTCGGCCACCAGCAGGCGCGGCAGGCCGCGCAGGCGCTGCAGGGCGAACCGATCCGCCAGATCATCGCCTCGCCGTATTGGCGGGCGCTGGAAACCGCCGCCCCGATTGCCGACACGCTCGGCCTGCCGGTGCGGGTGTCGCGGCTGGTGTGCGAGCGCTACGCCTATGCCTGCGATGTCGGCTCGCCGCGCACTGCACTGGGCGAAGCCTGGCCGCAGCACGATTTCTCGGTAATCGACGAGGTGTGGTGGCCGCCGGTGGAGGAGCCGATCGACTCCATCGTTCGCCGCGCCGCGCAGTTCCGCGCCGAACTGGCCGCCCTGCCGGACTGGGAGCATACCCTGGTGATCAGCCACTGGGGCTTCATCCTGGCGATGACCGGGCAGAGCGTGGGCAACGGCCAGTGGCTCCGCTGCGACCCCACCGTGCCGCCGCCCAGCGATATTCTGTGGAAGCACCACTAGAGCGTGATGACCGTAGGTGGAATCACACGGAGGTCTGAATCACGCGACAAAACAAAGCGCTAGAGTGCGATGCCTTCGCCTACCAGGAGGCATCGCACTCTAGCCGGGCTGTTGGCCTGTCGTTACATCTGGCCTGACTTCGCGCTGCAATTATGCTACCGCGCCCGCCCGTGATACCACGCCGGAATCGGCGCCCTTTTGGAGATATCTCGATGTCCGAGACCACGCCCGCCCCGCAGCCTTCCCCCGGCGCCGCCCCCGCCGCGCCGCTGGTGGTCAACATCCAGTACATCAAGGACCTCTCCTTCGAAGTACCTGGCGCGCCGGCCATCTTCACCACGCTGCGCGCCGCGCCGCGGGTGGACCTCAACCTCGATGTCCAGGCCCGCCGCGTCACCGACGGGCAGGATGTGTTCGAGGTGATCCTGGCGATCCGCGCCGACGCCACCGACCCCAGCGCGCCGACCAACGGCGCCGAGGCCGCGGCGCGCGTGTTCCTGGCCGAACTGGCCTATGCCGGCGTGTTCACCCTGACCGGCATCCCGGAAAACACCATGGAGCCGGTGCTGCTGGTGGAATGCCCGCGCATCCTGTTCCCCTTCGCCCGCAATATCCTGGCCGAAGTCACCCGCGACGGCGGCTTCCCGCCAGTGCTGATGCAGCCGATCGACTTCCTGGCACTGTGGCAGTCCCGCCGCGGCGCCGCCGCCGCTGCGTCGCCGGTTGGGCAGGCATAGAAAAGTCTTCTTTTTGTGAATAAAAAGAAGCTTTTTTACCCGCCTTGCAACAGTTGGGGGGTGGGGACGCCGGGGTGTCCACCCCCCAACCGTTGCAAGGCGGGGTAAAAAAGTTTTTTTGTTTATTTTTGAAAAAAGAACTGGT